>JALEOU010000057.1 GCA_022766945.1 Fusicatenibacter sp.
AGGAGGCGGTGATTAGCCGCCGTCCTCTCACACCACCGTGCGTACCGTTCGGTACACGGCGGTTTCAATAGTTGACGTGCATAGACTGATATGCTGTGGCTAAATCATAGAAGCCCCAGTGTATCAGTCTTTCTTTTGTTAACGCTCTTTGAACCACACCATTTCCTGCCATTCGCCAATAAGCCTTGCGGCTGTAGGCTGCTTCGCGGGCTGCCCATTCGGGCAGCCCCAGACCCAGCAGTTTCCGTCTGCGTGTCTTTGGCAGTTTCCACTGCTTCCAGATACACATACGAATCCGGCGGTACAGCCATCCATTCAGTGATTCGATGTTGTTCTTCATGTCTGCCATGCTAAAGTAGTTCAGCCATCCCCGCATATATACTTTTATGCGTTCCATGGTTTTCACTATACTTCCACACTTGCTCCGGGAAGTGAGCATCCGAAGTTTATCCTTGGCTTTCTTCCATGACTTGGCATGTACACGGATGCAGATGCCTTTGCCATTCTTCCCGAGGCAGAAACCAAGATACTTAAAATTTCGGATTGCAAACACACTGACCGTACGGCTTTTCTCCCGGTTCACCTTCAGTTTCAGTGTACCTTCGAGATATTTCGTGCTGGTCTCCAACAGTCTTTTCGAGGCTCGCTCACTCTTCGCAAGCAGTACGATGTCATCCGCATATCGGATGCACGGCACGCCCCTTCTCCTGAATTCCTGGTCAAACTCATTCAGATAGACATTGGCAAGCAGGGGAGAAAGATTTCCTCCCTGCGGTGAGCCTTTTTCTGTCTCAATGACAACACCGTTTTCCATCACTCCACTCTTCAGATACCGCTTTATCATCTGTATCACTCTTTCATCCTTTACATTCCTGCGCAGGATGTTGATGAGCAGCTCATGGTTCAGCGTGTCGAAGTACTTTGACAGGTCAAGAACAACTGCCCTTGTATATCCCTGTTCTGCATACTCTTTGATCTTCTGAATAGCATCCTTTGCGCTCCGTCCCGGTCGATAACCATAGCTTCCGTCCGAAAACAAAGGCTCATAGATGGGCATCAGCTGTTGTGCCATTGCCTGTTGGATGATGCGGTCTATAACGGTAGGAATACCCAGCTTGCGTACTCCGCCGTCTGGCTTCGGGATTTCCTTTCTTCGTACAGGTGACGGCGTGTAATGACCGCTTCTTATCTTCTGTACGAGTTCGTGGTTATGTTCCTTCAGCCACGGAAGTGCGTCCTCAACAGTCATTCCATCGGTTCCCGGCGCTCCTTTGTTTGCCTTTACTCTTTTGTAAGCACGGTTCAGGTTATCCTTTTCCAGTACCTTACCTAAGATGTCCGGCTCTGCACTGTCTCTTTCCTTCCATATCCGGTTGAACGAGCGGTTCGCTCTTACATACCCTTTACGTTCCGCGCTATCTCTTTGCAAGCAGCTTTCTGTGTTTTCTGCACCCATGTGCCCATTCCTCCTTTCCGGGTCGTACTAAAGACTCCTATTGATTTGGTCCTTCGTCTGTTACACCAACTGGCGTTCCAGCTTACTATGACCTCTGCTGACTCCTGCGCGTTCAACGCATCTTCACAGATGCGGTTACCTCTTTCAAAGCATTTCACACAGGTCTCCCCGGGTACCACACGTTTCTTTCTCTCCATCCATCTGTCACATTTATCCCCCGTGATTCCGTGCAGTTATTGGGCTTCGGCTTGCTTTGCAGTCTTACCCTCACGAAAGACCTTATATGTGATTTCTGTACGTCAGACCAGAGATTTGCCCGTGGTTAGTCTGTTCCCACATCCAGCTTCCTTCAGATTCCACCTCACGATGGACACCCTTGCTTTCGGCTATATCCTTCCCACTGCCGGGCGGACTCGGGACTTTCACCCGTTAGAAACGTGCGCCGCCGGGCGCACAAAAGAAGGAGCCGCAGATTTTTCAAAAAAACCTGCAGCCCCTTTTTTCAAGTAAAAACGCATATATCTGAATTTGGTCAATTGCCTTTACGTATGGGAATTTTACTCCATATCTCCCAGGATCCTGTCAATGCTGACAAGCTTTACACTGAGCACAAATATTTTGCCTGCCAGTGCCAGTTCTTCCGGTGTCGGAAAAGATGGTGCGATACGGATGTTGGAATCCTTCGGATCTTTGTGATACGGGAAGGTTGCTCCGGCGCCTGTCATGGTAAGGCCTGCCTCTTTTGCTTTTGCCACAATTTTCTTCGCGCATCCTTCCATCGCATCGAAGGAGATGAAATATCCGCCGTTTGGTTTGCTCCAGGATCCAATGCCCAGACCTCCGAGTTCCTCCTCGAGGACCTGCAGAACGGTTTCAAATTTCGGTCTCATGATGGATGCGTGTTTTGTCATCTGTGCTTTGATTCCGTCCATATCTTTGTAATACTTCACATGACGCAGCTGATTCAGCTTGTCATGACCGATAATCTGGAAATTCATATACTGTTTTGCCTCTTCCAGATTAGCTTTGGAAGAAACAAGCGCCGCAATTCCGGCTCCCGGATAGCTGATTTTGGAAGTGGATACGAATTCGTACACCAGATCCGGATTTCCTGCTTTCTCACATTCCTCAATGATGTTCAGAAGATGATCCTGTCTCTCCTCCTCATCATACAGATGATGCACGATGTAGGCATTGTCCCAGAAAATACGGAAATCCTTTGCAGCAGGCTGCAGACGGGCAAATCTTCTCACCGTCTCATCCGAATACGTGTAACCCTGAGGATTGGAATATTTCGGAACGCACCAGATGCCCTTGATGGAATCATCTTCTGCTACCAGTTTCTCCACCAGATCCATATCCGGTCCTTCCGGAGTCATCGGGACATTGATCATCTCAACTCCAAAATACTCTGTCACACCAAAGTGGCGGTCATATCCGGGAACCGGACAGAGAAATTTCACATGATCCAGCTTACACCAGGGAGTACATCCCGCAACTCCGCGCGCAAAAGAACGCGAAACGGTATCAAACATAATGCTAAGACTTGCATTTCCATAAACAATTACCTTGTCAGGAGACACCTCACACATATCTGCCATCAGTTTTCTTGCCTCAGGCAGGCCGGTCAGCACACCATAATTTCTGCAGTCCGTTCCATCCTCTGCAAATGCGTCTTCATTTTTGGAAATAATACCGAGCAGACCTTCTGCCATGTCAAGCTGAGCCGCTGCAGGCTTTCCTCTGGACATATTCAGATTCAGGCCTTTTCCCTTTACATCTTCGAACTCGGTTTCCAGCTCTGATTTTAATGCGATCAGTTCTTCTTTCGTCAACTCGGTATACGGTTTCATTTTCTTCCTCCCTAAATTCCAGCTCATTTTCCAGGCCGTTTACTCAACTAATGACCATTTTACCAGATAATGAGTGTGTGTCAAGGGAGACTTGCATGCATGAGCGCATTTTCAGCGTTTTATCCTATTTTCTGCAATTTTGTGTTCCGTTTCCTGCAAAAGCGACAAAATATCCTTTAAATCCCATCTGACTGCCACCTTCCGGACGCACCGCAGGGCAGTACAAGATGGCTTTCTGTTACCGGCAGACCGATTTCCTGAGACTCTACATGGCCGTGATAGTTCCTCATTTCCAGAGAAATCATGTAGGTCAGTACTGCCGGTGCAAGCCCGGTCGTATAGGAATTCACGAGGAAAAAGAGTGGATCATCGCTGAGCAGCTGGGTACACAGACGAATAAACGGATGAATCGACTCTTCAATTTTCCAGATCTCCCCTTTGGGACCTCGGCCGTAGGAGGGCGGATCCATGATAATCGCATCGTAATGATTGCCGCGGCGAATCTCACGCTCCACAAATTTCATACAGTCATCCACCAGCCAGCGAATGGGGCGGTCAGACAGATGGGACGCAGCCGCATTTTCCTTTGCCCAGTTCACCATCCCCTTGGAAGCATCCACATGCGTGACAGAAGCTCCCGCTGCAGCTGCAGCCAAGGTCGCACCACCTGTATAGGCAAACAGATTCAGAACACGAATCGGACGCCCTGCCCTGCGGATCAGATCTCCAAACCAGTCCCAGTTCACCGCCTGTTCGGGGAAAAGCCCGGTGTGTTTAAAGCTGAATGGTTTCAGGTGAAAAGTCAGCTCCCCATAGCTGATCTCCCACTGCTCCGGCAGATGAAAAAACTCCCATTCGCCGCCGCCTTTGCTGCTCCTGTGGTAATGACCATTCATTTTGCGCCAGCCCGGATGTTCCCGCTTCGTGTCCCAGATCACCTGCGGATCCGGCCGAACCAGCAAATACTCTCCCCAGCGCTCCAGCTTCTCCCCCCTCGAGGTATCCAGCACCTCATACTCTTTCCAACCATCTGCAATCCACATACATTCTTTCCTTTCTGTTCTGTGTCAAAATCTATTTCAACCCGGCGTTTGCTGTCAGCGAACAGTAACCCCTTTTTCTCTTATGCACGGACAGTATACCACAAAAGCCTTGCTTTTCCAAAGAGTTTCTTCTATTATTTATTATGAATGTTTTTACGGATGTTACTGTTCCGGCGACTACGGACGCTTAGAATACTTCAGAAAGGATCAGAATATTATGACATCAGAAACTGTTTTGCTTTATAACATCAAAGGTACCCCCACCGCTGCGGCGCTGAAACCATTGCTCCTCAGACTTCGGATCCGTGTAAAAATCATTGAACCTTCCCGGTACCTGGAACCGATTGGTTCTCTCCTTGGAAGGGCATCCGCTCAGGACTCAGAAAAAGAGGGCATCCCGGAAACTGCTTTTACAGAACCTATGATGGTTCTCTCCGGCTTTTCCAATGCCCGGCTGGATCTTTTTCTCAGGGAAATGCGTGCTGCAAAAGTTCCTTCCATTCCTCTGAAAGCGGTAGTCACTTCTCAGAACCAAAACTGGAATTCCCTCCGGCTTTATAAAGAATTAAAGGCAGAACACGCTGCAATGCACCAGGGTGAAGCTCCGTCTGCCAGGAAGGACTAAACTGGACTGGTCAAATATTTCATAATTGGCACTTTTTCTTCATACCACTCTTGACTATAATGTTCCTCAGCAAAAAGGAAGAAATAATGAGGAGTGAATGATTATGAAAAACGAAAAAGTATGGAAAATTGCCATGACCGGCGTGTTTGCCGCTCTTTCCTATGTCGTATTTACCTTCCTGCAGGTAAAAATTATGCTTCCGGGCGGTGACGCAACCTCTATCCATCTGGGAAATGCAGTATGCGTGCTTGGCGCTCTGATCCTGGGCGGTGTCTACGGCGGTATCGGCGGCGCCATCGGTATGACCATCGGTGATCTGCTGGACCCGATCTACATTGTTTACGCGCCAAAGACTTTTATTCTGAAATTCTGTATCGGTCTGATTGCAGGTCTGATCGCTCACAGGATCGGTAAGATCGATGAACAGAAAGACAGCAAAGTTATCTTCAAATGGGCGCTGCTCGCAGCGATCGGCGGCCTGCTGTTCAATGTTATCTTTGATCCGCTGATCGGATATTTCTACAAACTGCTCATTCTCGGCAAACCGGCGGCTGAGCTGACACTGACCTGGAACATTGCAGCTACTTCCATCAACGCTGTCATTTCCACAATCGCATCGGTTGCTGTTTACATGGCGCTGCGTCCGGCCCTCAAAAAATCCGGTCTGCTTTCTGCACAGAAGAAAACAGCCTGAGCGGGAATACAGATATCAAAAGTACATCGCTCAAAAATACATAGAAAAACGCTTCTGCTTCCGGGAATTTCTCCCCAAAAGCAGAAGCGTTTTTCTGTTTTTCCTGTATGGAATATTTTTTTCCGCCCTTTTGTGAAGGCGCTTTCTTTTTCCTGAATCGTCACTGCCCTATTTTACAGGCTGTGCAGTCTCCTCCAGTATGGAAGTACAATGCGGGCATCTCACTGCATCGATTGCAATCTCACTCTTGCAGTACGGGCAAACCTTGGTTGTCGGTGCCGGTGCCGGAGCTTCCTCTGCCTTTGGTTTCAATTTCTTATCGATTGCATTGATCGCCTTCACCAGGCAGAAGATTACAAATGCGGTGATCAGGAAATTGATGACTGCTGTGATAAAATTGCCATAGCACAGTACCGGGGCATTCTCTCCGCTGCCCAGTGTCACTTTCAGATTTGAAAAATCCGTTCCTCCGAAAATACCAAGGATTGGTGTCAGGATGTCTGTATTCAGAGAATTCACAATTGCTGTGAATGCACCGCCGACGATCACACCGACTGCCATATCCATGACGTTCCCCCGCATGATAAATTTTTTGAATTCGCTGATAAAACCGTTCTCTTTACTCATTGTCTCGTCTCCTTTGCGTCCTTTTCGGTCTGGCATTTACGTCCCTGTACAGACCTTCTTTGGTATTAGATTTGTCCTGCCGGACAGGTTCTGGAACTGATTATATCATATCCTCTTTCGATACACCAGCAAAATAGTCAGATCAGGCGAATTTTATAATGGTCCAGCCAATAATTCACCTGCAGCAGATAGGCAAGGAACTGCGGTCCGGCCATCAGCTGTCCATAGAAAGGTTTCCCGTAATCAGACGGCGTGGCAAGAAGCTTCTGCAGTTTTTTGCGGTCGATCAGTTCGGACAGCGGCGCTTTGGGATCCTTCGCCACCTCCAGAACCTTCTTTTTCAGAAGTTTTTCGTAAGCCGGATCATAGGTTTTGGGATAGGGACATTTTTTCCGGTTCCGCACCTCATCGGGAAGCAATCCATCTGCAGCATCCCGCAAAAGCCCTTTGACACGCCCGTCCGGACATTTCATTTCCCATGGGACATTCCACACATATTCCAGGATTCTCTGGTCCGCCAGGGGCACTCTCGCCTCCAGTCCCGCATACATGCTGGCGCGATCCATACGCTCCAGCAGCGTCTGCATAAACCAGGTAAGATTCAGCCATGCAATCTCTCTTCTTCTCTTTTCGATGGCAGATTCTCCCGGCAATACCGGAGTTTTGGCCACGGAACTGTGATACGCTTCCCTTACATATTCCCGCAGCGGAAGTTCCCTAAGGATCTCTTCTTTCAGCACAGCCTCCCGCAGTGTAAAATCCAGAGACCATGGAAATCCATCCGCCTCAAAGCATTCCTTTTTGTGAAACCAGGGATAACCTCCGAAAATCTCATCCGCACATTCTCCGGTCAGAGTTACTTTATCATAACCTGCAACCTCAGTGCAGAAATACACCATGGAGGATTCCACATCCGCCATACAGGGCAGATCCCTGGCGCGCACAGCATCAAACAGATACTCATACTGATCCTGATTGCTGCACTCCAGATAACGGTGATGCGTTTGTGCGTAGTTTACCATCCGCTCCACATACGGGCGATCCCGTCCCGGCTGAAATTCATTGGCCCGGAAATTCTTGTCATTATCCACAAAGTCAAAGGAAAAGGTATCCAGCACAGTCCCCTTCTGACGGCTTTTTTCAGCACAGATCGCTGTCACAAGGCTGCTGTCGATTCCTCCGGACAGAAAGGTACACACCGGCACATCGGAAACCATCTGTGACTGTACAGCTTCGATCAGAAGCTCCCTTGTTTTTTCCACCGTCTTTTCGTAGGAATCTTCATGGGGTCTGCTTTCCAGGTGCCAGTAGGTGCGTCTTTTCAGGCAGCCATCCTGATACTCCAGGTATTCTCCGGGCAGCATTTCCATGACATGGCGGAAAACTCCCTTTCCGGATGTTCTGGCCGGTCCAAGCCCCAAAATCTCGCACAGTCCCTCCCGATCGACCACAGGTTCCATCCCCGGATAACAAAACAGTCCCTTGATCTCAGAGGAAAACAGCAGGGTTTCCTTTCTCTTGGCAAAAAACAGCGGCTTTACGCCCACACGGTCCCGGGCCAGAAACAGTTTTCTCTCCTTTTCTTCCCAGATTCCAAAAGCAAAAATCCCATTCATCCTCTCCAGAAAAGAGGGACCATGAAGCAGACATCCAAGGAGTACTACCTCCGTATCACAGTTTGTGGAAAAATGAGCGCCTTCCTTTTTCAGAGCTTCTCTTAGTTCCCTCTGATTATACAGTTCCCCATTGTAGACAATTGTTCCTCTCTTTCCCTGTATCTCCCCCGTCATCGGCTGATGTCCGTTTTCCGGATCTATGATGGCAAGCCGCGCGTGGGATAAGGCACAGTGCGCATCCAGATAAAATCCCCTGTCATCTCTTCCACGGTGTTTCTGCACATCCCGCATGCGGCAGATCACCTGCTGCCATTTTCCATATGCGGTTCTGAAATCCCCCGATGGATTGCAGAACCCGGCGATCCCGCACATCTAAAATGCCTCCAGGATTGGCTGATACTGTTCCCCTTCCAGCGCCATCTCCAGCGTCGGGATCAAAAGTTCTGTATGAGCCACCAGAGAATTGGCCTTCCGGGACGGACTGTCCTGACCAAACGGAACGAAATAGATATTCTTTGCATTCAACAGAAGACCGATATTTTTCATGTTCATTCCCAGGGCATCATTGGTGGAAATGGAAATCACCAGCGGACGATTGTTCCTCAGATGTGCCTTGGCAGCCATCAGCACCGGTGTGTCCGTAATGCCGTTTGCAAGCTTCGCCGCCGTATTTCCCGTACACGGAAAGATCACCAGAAGATCCAGTAAACCTTTTGGCCCGATCGGTTCCGCATCCTCGATCGTGCAGACAGGTTTGGATCCTGTGATTTCCTCCGCTCTCAAAAGAAAATCTTCGGCATTTCCGAAGCGACTGTCAATATTGGATGCCGCATCGGAAAAGATCGTGGTAATCTCTGCCCCTTCCTTTTGCAGCCGCTCCAGTCCCGCGAATATTTTATCGAAAGTGCAAAAAGAACCCGTCAGGGCAACACCAATCTTTTTCCCCTTCAGTTTCATGCTGCTTTCCATCCTTTCTTTTTTTATCCACCCTTTCACATCCGTGACCATCCAGATGGCTCTCTTTGGGTCACAGGATTTCACCTGAGTATTCCGGAAACCATCATTCCACAGAAAGATACGGCTCGATGATTTCCGCCATCCTTTCCGCTGCCGTCATCGGTGCATATCTTCCGGGCAGTCCCGGAAGCGGCCTGATCCGTATCCCCTTCTTCCGGGCAGCTTCTCTGTCCGTACAGCCGCATCCGGAAGCCAGATCGAAAATCACTGCATCTGATGCGACTGCATCCAGCTCTTCTTCTCCAAGAACAGGTGCCGGAATCGTATTGAATACATACTTCTGCTCCGGCAGAATATCCGCAAGTTCTTCCATGGAAACCGCATCCATGCCAAATGCTCTCGCATAAGAACGCCAGACGGGATCTCTTTCACAGACTGTCACCCGGGTCGGCCAGGTCCGCAGTTTTTCCGCAAGCAGTTTTCCGCATCTTCCATACCCAAGCACCAGCACGTGTGCTCCATGAAGGGCAAACGGCTGCTCCCGCAGAGCTTCCGCGATTGCACCTTCACAGGTCAGCACTGCGTTATCCACAACAAAGGACTCATTTTCCATGAAATCTACACACCGAATGCCAAACTGACTGCCAAATTCCACCGTTTCCTCCGGAAGGCCCCCGCCAAACACCGTTTTCAGAGCATTTCCGTGTACATACAGCCAGGAAAGAGCTTTGGGAAACCCTTCTGCATTCCCGCACAGCATGCCCCCTTTGGCAAAGGGAATTCCCCCGCAGTAATGCTTTGCACTGGCGACTGCCTCCTCAAACTTCCCGGTTTCCGTCGGTTTCTCCCATCTGTCAGTCTGATCCCTGCCAAGTGGTTCTGTTCCAAAGCAAATGACCTCAAATCCATGCGTCCGAAGGATCCGCGCCAGGAAAGAAAGGCGCAGATCTCCTCCGGCAATGAGAATATCATATTTCTTTTTCACCCGCAGCCCCCGTTTCACCACGCATAATGTCTCGGATTTTTCTTTCATACATAGCAGAAAAAACCCGGAAAGGATCCCAAAGGCAGTGTCTCTCTGCCGGGATCCTTTCCATTCCTTTGATACGTTTTACCATATGCTGTTTTCGGAAAAAGCGTGCATCATGGGAACATTCTTCCTGATCATCTCAAGCTCCCCGGGATCAATGCAGTTCTCGATTGTTCCGGAACGAACGGCCTCCATACATTCCTCTAAATCCATCCAGCGAACGGACTCCACTTCGGATTCCTGAAGGACCAGTGAATTGATCTCCACGGGTTTCTCATAGAGATAAACGGTACTGATCTCATGATCCCAGAACAGCTTTCCATAGAATACCTTTTTGCTTTCCACTTCATGCATACCGATTTCCCTGAGATCTTCGTGCTCTGCACAGATTCCAAGCTCTTCGCGAAGTTCCCGCAGCGCGGCATCCGGATAGGAATCCCCCACAGACAAATGACCCGCGCTGGAAATATCATAACAGCCCGGATTGGAATCCTTGTGCGCACTGCGCTTCTGCAGCAAAACATCACAACCGCTTTTCTGATTCTTCCTCACAATCCAGATATGAGCCGTTCCGTGACCTCTGCCCTCCCGATGAGCCGTATTCCGTTCCATAACCACGCCCGTAGTGCTTCCATCAAAGATGCGCTCCTCAAATAATTCCATGGGGATTCCGTTCAGAACTGCCTCCACCAGGCGGTTCTGATCGTAGCGCAGTTTCAAAGAAAAAAACGGGGCATCCTCCTCCAACAGGCGAAGAAAAATCCGGTCTCCCTCCCAGATCGGAAGATGCAGTACCTGTTCTTTTGGCACCCATTCCAATACACCTTCATCACAGGCAATCTCCGTGCCGGTAAACTGATCTGCCGTATACAGACACATATACTCTGTCAGTCCGGTTTCCGTCACAAAAGTGACGATTCCCCGAAACTTCCAGGAAATCAGCGTATAGCCGGTCTCCTCTTTGACTTCCCTTAACAGACATTCCTCCGGACTCTCCCCGGTTAACGCATGGCCTCCCACACCGATCCATTTATCCTTATTGATATCATTTTTTTTTGAGACACGATGCAGCATCAGATACTGATCGTCCCTTTCCAGATAACAAAGCGTTGTCAGACAGTTCTTTTCCATAATCTTTCCTTCTCCTTCCCTTCCAAATATGCCGTGCGGACCCATCTTTGTTTCCGATTTTACCACAATCACCGTTCGTGTGCCATCCGAAATATGCCAATTGACTTTCTTATTGTACTGTGCTAAATTGGTGTGCAGAATTACCGCAGACCGATTCATTCTAAAACTACAGAAGGGATTCTTTTTACATGGAAAAGCAGACGATTGTTGTAAAAATTGGTACCAGTTCGCTGACACGCTCCGACGGTACGATGGATGTGGAGAAAATACGCGCTGTCACTGCCCAGGTGGCTGCCCTGAAAAATGCGGGACACTCCGTGATTCTGGTGTCTTCCGGCGCAATCGCCGCCGGCTTTAGCCGTCTCGGCTTCAAAAAGCGGCCCACAAAAATCGCGGATAAGCAGGCCGCTGCTGCCGTCGGGCAGGGACTTCTCATGGAGGAATATACCAGAAGTCTGATGGCTTATCAGATTCCCTGCGCTCAGATCCTTTTGAACCGCAGCGATTTTGAAGACCGGCGCCGCTATAAAAATATCTTTGGGGCAATTTCGGTCCTCCTTGGACGGGGCGCTGTTCCCATTATCAATGAAAATGACTGTATCGCGATCGAGGAGCTGAAAGTTGGTGATAACGATACCCTTTCCGCACAGGTAGCCGCCATGATGCACGCCTCGCTTCTCATTCTTCTGACGGATATCGACGGCCTGTACACTGCCAACCCCGCAAAAGACGCAAATGCCAGACACATCGATGTGGTCTCCGAAATCTCAGACGAACTGCTCATGGCAGCCGGCGGAGCAGGCTCCGCAAATGGCACCGGCGGCATGTATACCAAGCTTTCCGCGGCTTCTCTTGCCACCAAAGCGGGAGTTCCGGTCTTTATCTGTTCTTCCGGAGAGGAGAACAGCATTGTCCGTGCTGTCAAAGGGAGCGCCCGTGGTACCTATTTTACCGCCACCGGTCACAACATGAAAACACGTCTCCAGTGGATGGCCTTCTATGCGCCGAGTACCGGAAATCTCTATGTGGACGAGGGTGCCGCCGACGCGCTGACGGTGTATGAGAAGAGTCTTTTGCCAAAAGGAATTGTGGCGCTCGAGGGTGACTTCAAAAAAGGGGATGTGGTCAGTGTTTTCCGCCGCGGAAGCCATGAGTACCTGGGCAAGGGAATTGTCAATTATGACCGTCCCGATCTGATGGCCATTATCAATGAAACGGAAAATCACACGGAAGCGATCAATCGGGACAACTGGATCGGAGCCTGATCTTTTTGCAGGAGGATGGAAATGAAGAATTATCAGATTACCGAGTGGTGCCATCGGTTTATCAGCGAACAGGTACAGCCGGGTGATCTCTGTATCGATGCGACCATGGGAAACGGAAATGATACCGAACTGCTCTGCCGTCTTGCGGGTCCTTCCGGCCATGTTCTGGCATTTGATATTCAGATGGAAGCGCTTCGCTCCACCCGGGAGCGTCTGGAAGCTGCACAGCTTCCAGCGAATTACGAGCTGATCTGTGATTCCCATGAGAATCTGTTAAACTATGCCGCCAGGGAGAGCGTCAGCTGTATCACCTTTAATTTCGGTTATCTTCCGGGCGGCGATCATACCAAATCGACAAAGGCTTCCAGCAGTCTTACCGCCGTCGCTGCCGGCCTGCAGTTGCTAAAAAAAGGAGGCCTGATGTCTCTTTGCATTTACAGCGGGGGCGATACAGGCTTTGAAGAAAAGGAGGCCCTGCTCTCCTATCTGGAGAAGCTGGACCCCCATGCTTTTCTCGTCATTCGTTCCGATTATCTGAATCGCCCGAATCATCCGCCGGTTCCGGTGCTGGTCATTCGGGATTGAGACCGGCGTTTTTCAAGGGCCTCTTTCGAGATTCTGTTTTTTGCACAGCTGTTTCATGCGATCTCTGTACAGTAACCCGCAATTTTGGAATTTTTGCAGACTTTTTCCGAATTAAATGATATAATCGGAAGCAACAGGAAATGAATGCAGAAGAGGAGGTTTTTTTCATGAAATACGATTTTACGTCTCTTATGAACCGCAGCGGTCACGATGCGATTGCCGTGGATGTGATTCCGATTCCGGGTGCTGAGGTGAAAGAAGGGTTTTCGATTATTCCCATGTGGGTTGCGGATATGAATTTTCCCACCTTGCCGACAATTACCGAAGCGATTCACGCCAGGGTCAATGAGCCGCATTTTGGTTATTTTGAACTGCCGGATGCCTATTTTGAGAGTATTATCCGGTGGCAGAAGGTGCGCAATGGCGTCGATGGTCTGACCAGGGAATGTATCGGTTATGAAAATGGTGTCCTTGGCGGTGTGATTTCCGCAGTTACCGCTTTTACGGAACCCGGAGAAGCGATTCTTCTTCATTCCCCGACTTATATCGGTTTTACCGGTTCCGTGGAAAACAGCGGACGAAAAATTGTTCTCAGTGATCTGGTTCAGGACGAAAACGGTGTATGGCGTATGGATTATGAGGATATGGACCGCAAGCTGAAAGAACATAAGATTCATTTTGCCATTTTCTGTTCCCCGCACAATCCCACCGGACGTGTCTGGGAGCGCTGGGAGATTGAAAAGGCCATGGAGGTTTATGCGGCAAATGACTGTATCGTCATCTCCGATGAGATCTGGTCTGACCTGACTCTTCCGGGTCATCCTCATATTCCCACTCAGAGTGTTTCTGAGGATGCAAAGAAGCGGACCATCGCGTTTTACGCAACCACAAAGACGTTTAGTCTGGCCGGCCTGGTTGGTTCTTACCACATTATTTACAATTCTTACCTCCGTGACCGGGTGGAGAAGGCTTCCTCCTACTCTCACTACAACTCGCCAAACGTTCTCTCCGTACATGCCCTGATCGGTGCTTATCGTCCGGAGGGGTATCAGTGGGTGGATGAACTCCGGGAAGTGCTTGATGAAAATACCAGATATGCCTATGAATACATTACCACTCATTTCGAGGGTGTACATCTGTCAAAACCGGAAGGCACCTACATGCTCTATCTGGATTGTGAAAAGTGGTGTCATGCTCATCAGATGGAGATGGATGACCTGTTAAAAGCCGGTGTCTCCGTAGGTGTCATCTGGCAGGACGGCAGACCGTTCCACAGAGCCTATGCAATCCGCCTGAATGTGGCTGTTCCCCATTCTCTTGTCGTAGAAGCAATGGATCGCCTGGACAAATATGTATTTCGCGCATAAGGGACAGGACTGACGGACAAAGATAGCCAGAACCACCGGTGAATCCGGTGGTTCTGGCTATCTTTGTCCAAACAAATTCCACATCCAGTAAAGTACACCCAGCACCCAGCTGGAAAAGATTCCGTACAGAATCACCGGTCCGGCAATGGTGAAAATCTTGCATCCGATGCCAAAAACCTGCCCCTCTTTCTGATATTCAATGGCCGGAGCCGCCACAGAATTGGCAAATCCGGTGATGGGAACGAGAGCGCCTGCGCCTCCGAATTTTACCAGAAGTTGGTAGAGATTCAATCCGGTGAGAATGACGCTGAGCAGAATCAGCAGGATGGAACACCAGGAGGCGGCGGTATCGCGGTCAAGCCCGAACTGATGCTGTCCGATATTCAGCAGAAATTGACCAAGCACACAGATCAGGCCGCCGGTAAGGAATGCTTTCAGCATGTTTTTAAAGAGATTGTGTTTGGGGGTCACAGATTCTACATATTCTTCGTATTCTTTTTTTGATTTTTCTGATTTCAAGCTTTGCATTGACGTAAGTTCTCCCTTTCTTTTGGACTTGGATCTTTTTTACCACCCATGATAAAAATAGAAAAGTGATCCGAGAATTTTTCCGGCTGCCATACACAGGATGATCAGAGGCAGTCCGCGGGTCAGTCCAATCCGCCGGACCAGGATCGAGAAGATATTGACGACTTCTCCAAGTGCGATAATCCAGCTGCCCAGATAGATGCCTGCAAAAAGGCCGAAAAACGCAAGCCCCACAGTACCGAGAGGAAGCGGCCGGTCCAGCATGCAGAAAAGGTTTCCGAAAAATGCTCCTGCCATGCAGCAGAATTCATACCAGCGAAGATGCGAAGCTGTTTTTGTGATTCCGGCATAGCGGTTGACGATTCCAAGGCCGATCACCAGGGAGACAACGCCGCTGGCTACGACAAATCCAAGACTAAGTCCGATCAGGACCAGAAGGATCCACGGCAGGATGTGCATTGCCTTTCCCTCCTTTTCCGGCACGGTCACACTGTTCAATGATCGTCGTGTCAATTTCGTCTTCATAATTGCGCATTTCTACTTCCAGAGGTGTCGGATCCTGTGTAAATTTCCGTTTGCCGAAGTGGTTGAAATACAGGACAACGCCGATTCCGATCCCGATGGAATAGGTGATTTCCAGGATGGTAAAACCGTTGGAGGCATCCTGCACCAGCATCTCATAAATATGGAGGAACAGTTCCCGGATGCTCACATCGGTATTAAAGGTCATGATGGAAAATGCGGTTCCGATAAAGGTGACAAGACTGACACCGATTGTTTTTACCCAGCTTAAGATCTGATTCCTGGCGGCTGGATTTTCATAGGTCAGTATAAAGTTCGGCTCTCCCAGGTGGGTGATGTCCACATGCTCTTCCTCTTTTTCAATTTCTTTTATGACGTCGATCATAGAACAGACATATCGTCCATAGCTGTCTTTTGGCAGACTGGCGATCTTTCGCACCTGATTGCGGGCGAGCACGGAAGCGTCACTGCAGGAAAGCTCTGCAATATCCCCAAGCGTGATCACCGGGGAGGTGACTTTGATATTCTTTTCTGTTTGGATGTAAAGTGTCTCACTCATGAATTGCCTTTCCTTCACAAGATGTCCGTGAAACCGGCCATCCGTTTTTTTCGTATTTCGAAACTTGGGATCGCATTCTAGAGTGAGCAGATTTGCGGTTTTTTATGCATCGGTCGGACATTTCCCGGGGAATGTATAGTTTTTCCTGCTTTTGTTTATACTGGTACTACATCTGCGAACGTTCCCTGTCTGCTGATGCAGGCAGGAAACGGGCTGTTATACCTGTCTGTTTTAAAACAGAAAAGAGGAAGGAAGAGAGGAATGGATGAAGCATGAAACAAATGACAGGAAAACAAAGCATTTCATTTTCGGAACCCGTATACATTGCCTCCGGAGCCGCACTGGTCGGTGAAAAAGAAAAAGAAGGACCTCTGGGAGCATATTTCGAGCATGTCCTTTCAGATCCTATGTGCGGAAAGGAAAGCTGGGAAGAGGGGGAAAGCCAGATGCAGCTGGAGGCAGCAAAGCTGGCAATTCAGAAGGCAAATCTGAAAGCGGATCAGATTCGCATGATTTTTGCCGGAGATCTGCTGGCACAGTCCATCGCTTCTTCGTTTGGGCTGGTGGAGCTGAACCGGCCGATTTACGGACTTTTCGGTGCCTGTTCAACGATGGGGGAAGCACTGTCTCTTGGCGCTATGGCGGCAGCTGCAGGCTATGGTGACTGGGTGCTTGCTCTGACATCCAGTCATTTTGGAACAGCAGAGAAGGAATTCCGCTTTCCTCTGGCTTATGGGAATCAGAGGCCTCTCTCGTCCAGCTGGACGGTAACCGGCAGTGGAGCGTGCGTGCTTGGCACGAAAAAGACGAAGGTAAAGATCACGGGAGTTACGACCGGAAAGATCATCGATTATGGATTAAAAGACAATCAGAACATGGGAGCCTGCATGGCTCCGGCAGCCTGTGATACGATTTTTCAGAATCTGACGGATTTTAACCGGCAGCCTGGAGATTACGACCGGATTATTACCGGGGATCTGGGAAGCGTGGGGCAGCAGATTCTGCTGGAACTGCTGCGGCAAAAAGGGTATGAGATCGGTGAGCAGCATCTGGACTGCGGCATGTTGATTTTTGATGAAACCACACAGGATACCGGAGCAGGAGGAAGCGGATGCGGATGCGCGGCGACTGTGTTTACCGCCTATCTTCTGCCAAAGCTTGAGAGCGGAGAGTGGAAGCGGATTCTCTTTGTGCCGACGGGAGCTCTGATGTCGAAGGTGAGCTTTCAGGAAGGCCAGAGCGTGCCCGGTATTGCCCAGGCAGTGGTGGTGGAACATGAAGACACATAATGCAAAGGAGTGAAGCAAATCATGGAATATATCAATGCCTTTTGGGTGGGTGGACTGATCTGTGCCATCTGCCAGATTTTGCTGGAACGCACGAAAATGATGCCGGGACGAATTATGGTGCTTCTGGTATGTACGGGAGCAGTCTTAAGTTTCCTCGGACTATATCAGCCGTTTGCGGAATATGCCGGAGCCGGTGCTTCCGTTCCGCTGCTTGGTTTCGGCCATCTGCTTTACAAGGGAGTGCGTGAGGCGGTGGACGAGAGCGGTTTTCTGGGCCTGTTCCAGGGCGGATTGAAAGCAGGAGCCGTGGGCACCTCGGCGGCATTAATTTTTGCTTATCTGGCAAGCTTCCTGTTTCAGCCAAAGATGAAAAAGTAAAACACCCCGGATTTCGAACAGCTCAAATAAGCAGCGAGCAGAGACTTACTTTCACCTGTCGTCTCTGCTCGCTGCAAGAAGCGCAATCGCCATCATAGCTGCCACAATCTGCGGATCTTCGTTATCCGCCGCAAAAACGCCTTTCATTTCTTCATTCCCCTCTCCTTTCCTTTTGCAGCTACTCGCCGAGTTTTCTCTTTACATTGGAAATACCCAGCAGATAATCTGTGCTGCAGTTGTATAATTTTGCCAGCTCAATTACCATACTGATCTTGATCTGCCGATAGCCTTTCTCGTACCGCGAATACACATCCCTGTTGCAGTCGAGGTATGTGGATATCTCCTTGATCGAAAGATCATGATCCACCCGCATATCCTCAATTCTCTGAAATTTCATACGGACCTCCTTTATGAGTCTGAACTGGCAGCAATTGTTTTGGCAGGGGGCATCACATTCCGCTGTAGGGCTCCCGCCAGGTATCTGCTACCTATTCTACTATCTTTCCCCTGCAGAATCAACCTGCTTTTACTGTTCAGACGGATACGGACGCTGTGCAGAAAATAGATCTCGACGCAGACACGCTCCCGCTCCTACAAAACGCAGCGGTACTAAATTCGTCAGGTCGTTTTACGACCTGACTCATTAAGTGCCGGCGTTTTTCAAGGGTCTGCTTTCGAGATTCTATTTTTGCACAGCTGTTTCTTGTAACCTCTGAACAGTAATACTTTTATTGTTCAGACAGATACGGTAATTCGTGGAAATGATTGTATCTTGCCTCTTTCTATGTTAAAATACTGGTACACGAAAAAACCGGTGCTCTGCTGCGGCTGCAGGCACCCAAGAAGGAGGGTCTCTTGAAAAAATTTATCTCTTGTGTTTTGGCATTTGCCTTGATTTTCTCGCTTGCTGCCTGCCAGAATTCTTCCGGCGGAAGCGCGAAAAGCGGACTTGCAGGATTTATGACTGCTGAGGAGGATACGCTTGGCAAGACGCTGCTGGATGACTTCGCTTCCAGGATGGATCAGGATTCATCCGCCAGTGCACTGTCTCTTGCTGAGGGGATCATCGCCAATGAAGCGATTGCTTTTATGGGAGCGGCGATGGAAGTGGAACCTGGTTTTCTGTCCGGTTTTCAGACGGATATCACGGACTTTCAGGAGGGCGCTGTTTTTGCACCGATGATCAGCACGATTCCTTTTGTCGGATATATCTTTGTGCTGGAGGATAGTGCAGATGTCAATGCCTTTGCTACAAATCTGAAGGAACAGTGTGATCCCAGATGGAATATCTGTACCGAGGCGGAGCAGACGGTTATCGATTATTATGGAAATACCGTATTTTTCCTGATGTGTCCGAAATCACTGGAGAGTTGACGAACCATGGTATTTTCCAGTCTGACTTTTCTGTTTTATTTTCTGCCTATAGTACTGCTTATTTATTATGTCGTACCATTCCGTTTTAAAAACGGTGTGCTTCTTGCCGCCAGTTTGTTTTTCTATGGTTGGGGTGAACCAAAGTATCTGCTTGTGATGGCTGTGGCCATCACAAGCGGTTATTTTTTCGGGCTTCTGATCGGCCGCTTCCGAACGCACCGGTGCGGCAGGTATCTGCTGGCTCTTTCCGTCGCCTGTTTTCTGTTTCTGCTCGGCTTTTTTAAGTACACCGATTTTCTTATCCGGAATCTGAATCAGCTCACCGGATGGTCCCTCCCCCTTCTGCACATCGCCCTTCCCGTCGGCATCAGTTTTTATACGTTTCAGCTTCTCAGTTACACGATCGATGTCTACCGTGGCGATACAAAAGCGCAGTCTGACTTTCTGTCTTTTGCCGCCTATGCAGCGATGTTTCCCCAGCTGATTGCCGGACCGATCATCCGCTATACGGATGTTTCCGGACAGCTTAAAAAACGGACGCACAGTTTGGAACGGACGTCTCTGGGATGCCGGAGATTTGTCCTGGGGCTTGCCAAAAAAGTGCTGCTGGCCGATGTCCTTGGCGAATTCTGCCAGATCCATCTTGCATCCCACGATCTGTCTGTTTTGTTTTACTGGCTGTACGCAGCTGCGAATATGCTCCAGATTTATTTTGATTTTTCTGGCTACAGCGATATGGCGATCGGGCTTGGACTGCTCTTTGGCTTTGATTTTCCGGAGAATTTCCGTTATCCCTTCTGTGCAAAAAGCATCACCGATTTCTGGCGCCGATGGCATATCACGCTTGGAAAATGGTTTCGGGATTATGTTTACATTCCGATGGGAGGTAACCGCGTGTCAAAGATGGCCTGGCTTCGAAACCTGCTGGTCGTGTGGTTCCTGACCGGTCTGTGGCACGGCGCTTCCTGGAACTTTGTGTTGTGGGGATGCCTGTTCGGATTGATTCTTCCGCTGGAAAAGTGTTTTCTGCGAAAGTTCCTCGATCACTGCCGCATTCTCAATCATGTGTATGTCCTGCTGATTGTCTCTCTTAGCTTTGTCCTGTTTCAGTCCGCTGATCTTTCGGAAGCATACACCCATTTTCGCTGCATGTTTGGTGCCGGAAAACTGCCGATGGTTTCCGCAGAATTCTGGTATTACCTGCGAAATTACGCCATGCTGCTGATCCTGGCTGTCATCGGAGCGACACCGCTCCCCTCGAGACTGATGCACCAAATCCGCTGCACAAAAAAAGGGGAAGCCATTTTGAATCTGGCAGAACCAGTCGTGCTTCTCCTTTTGTTTCTTCTCGCCACTGCTTACCTGGTGGATGGCACATTCCACCCGTTTTTGTATTTCCGGTTTTAACCTTCATTTGCATCACCAGATCCAGAGAAAGGGGGGTATCTTACGTGAATTCCAGACTGAAAAATGTGATTGTGACCTGCAGCATGGCACTTCTGCTGTTTCTCCTTTCTCTGTCCTGTTATCTGAAAAAAGCGGACGACTATTCATTTGCTGAACGGAGGGAGCTATCTTCCCTTCCCCAGCTTACTTTAGATACGGTTCTCTCAGGTACATTTATGAAGGAGTTTGAAACCTATGCGGCAGATCAATTTCCGCTTCGGGATTCTTTTCGTTCTCTGAAATCAACGGTGAGCCTGAAAGTCCTTGGGGAACTGGACAGCCATCAGCTCTACCTGGAAGACGGGTATCTCGTTAAAATGGAATATCCACGAAAAGAAGAGATGATCCAGGCTTCTGTAGATCATTTCCGGTCACTGTATGATACCTATCTCTCCGGAAAAGAGATGCAGATCTATTTTGCCGCAGTTCCCGATAAAAATTATTATCTGGCTTCGGAACACGGAGCACTCTCCATGGATTATGAGCAGCTGTTTTCAGATCTTGAAAATCAGCTGCCTTTCGCGCAGCACATTGATCTGACCGGAGTGCTCACCATCGATGATTATTACCGGACGGATTCCCACTGGCGTCAGGAACGGTTAACCGATATGGCTGCGTTTCTTCTGGAAACCATGGGTGTCTCCCAGACTGCCGACTATACCCTGCACCATCTGGAAGAGCCCTTCTATGGCGTATATTCCGGTCAGCTTGGCCTTTCGGTGGAACCGGATACGCTCTCTTATCTTACCAGCCCGGTGCTCGATGCCTGTACCGTCATCAGTTACGCCTCCGGCGGACCCGAAGATGCCAAGCTGTATGATCTGGAAAAAGCCTCCGGGAAAGACCCTTATGATCTCTTTCTCTCCGGCGCGCAGCCTCTCCTTGTGATTGAAAATCCGCTGGCAGATACTGACCGGGAGCTGATTCTCTTTCGGGATTCCTTTGGAAGCAGCCTCGCTCCGCTGCTGGCGGAAGGTTATGCGCGGATTACTATTGTAGATACCCGCTATGTATCGGCAAGGCTGCTTGGGGAACTGATTTCCTTTGGTGATCAGGATGTGCTGTTTCTGTACAGCACCACCATGCTGAACAGCGGGATTTCTTTTCGGTGGTGAGAGTAGGAGATACAGTTTCATAAGAAAAGTCTCTGCGATTTTGCAGAGACTTTTCTTTTTCAGGATGCTGATTCGATTTTCGTATCCGCACTCAATGTCATGCCGATCACAACGCGGTCATTATCGATCGTACTGGTCAGGAAGCGTATGAATCGTCCGTCGTCCTGTCCGTATGGATAGAGAAACAGATCATTGTTCTCGGTCATTTCATAAAGAATCCCCTTCATATCCAGCTGTTCACACAGAGGGCTGACCGATGAAAGCATCCCGACGGTAATTCCTTCTTCTGCCAGGACTGTGGTCATAGCCTCTTGTAATTCCTCAGAAAAGCTATCATAGACCGTGGATACTTCTGTAATCAGACAGTATTCCGGAATCAGCGCATCATTGGAAGCATTATACACATCGATTTTCAGAGTGGATCTTGTATCCTTCCGCAGATAAATGGTATCGGTCCCTCTGCTGGCGATGTATTCTGGTTTTTTCTCAATCTCCCAGCCGGCATCCACATAATCCTGAACCAGCCAGCACACTTCAAAGGTATTCTCACCGGATACCAGCGCGTACCCGTTCATGCCATTTTCCGCATAATACTCGTCTGTATAGTAGGACGGCTTTGTGCTCTCATAGCTGGTGTCCGCCGTCTCCTCATCCGGATAATTGGTCACCTGGATCTGCCGGATCGGGTCATCCTTCCCGCTTCCAATCGTCACTGCATAAGCGTGTTTGCTGTCCGGACCATAGGTATACATCGTGTCTTTCTTTACATAGCCATCCGGATAGAGATCATAGAATTCCTGCGCCGTGGATACCCCGACAGAAATGCCATCCGGCGTGGACAGAGAATTGACCTGTTCATCCAGATAATTATCGTTTAATCGTGTGACGCTGGAAGTCACCATCACAATGCTGCTGTCGCGAACCGTCTTTGTGCTGGCAGACGCATTATAGAATGTCACAAAGAGACTTCCGTATCCGTTGATCAGCTGGACCATGATCTCACTTTTTTTCGGAGCTAATTCCTGATCCAGAATCTCCAGCTTCTCAGCCTCCCAGCCAGCCGCATTCAGCTTGTCATAGCTGGTGGGAACCTGATACGTCACAACATTTAGTACAAAGGAATAATCTGCAATCTGTGCCGGCAGTGTCCCTGGGACAAGTACTCTTTTGCTTTTGCTGCCAGGTCAAGAGCTTCCAGCTGCTCTTTTGCATCCTTGAGATCCTGGCGCGTCAGGTAAGTATCATTCCATTTCAGACAGATGTCCTCTCCATCCACAAGGATCTCACATTTCAGATGTTCAATTGCAGCCGCTGCTTCCTCCAGACCGGAAAACTTCAGTCCATTCTCGTCGATCGTATAGGCTGCATCGCAGCTGATTTCCTCCGCACCGGGCTCCTGAATCGTCAGATGGCACCCGTCCTTCTGGAATTCCACCATACAGATACCGCCGGATTCGGTCACACCGCCCCAGGCGCCATCCGGAAGAAGCGCTTCCAGTGTACCTGACTCCGTTAACAGTTCCGGAAGTGTTTGCTCCATTTCATCTCCTGATTTGGAAACGGAACTTTGCTCTTTTGGCTGTGTGGATTCTGCCTTTCCCTTATCCCCGCCGCAGGCTGTGCAGCCAAGAAGCAGAAGCGCCATCAGAAGGTATGCGCCTCTCCGTTTGTCATGAGAACTTCTCTCTTTTGGATTTTTCATCACAGATCGCTTCACTTTTGTTATCCCCCTCATGTTATCTGTTTCACTTTTTCAATCAAAATAAATACTTCTGCCTAAAAACAGGAAATGCCCGAAAAGAACTGTGCATCCGCTCCAGTCTTTTCGGGCTACTTGTCAGTTGATTACAAATTTGCCTTGATCGCCTCAATCATCTTCGCATATTCTTCATCCGTCAGATATTTCTCTCCCGGATTCATCGCAAATACTCCGCCCCACTCGTATTCGTCCTTATACTTTGGCACCAGGTGCATATGCAGATGGCATCCGGTATCGCCATAGGCACCATAATTCACCTTATCCGGATGAAATGCCGCGTGGATTGCTTTTGCAGCTCTTGTCACATCGGCAAAAAAGGCATTTCTGTCTTCCTCGCTGATATTGACGATTTCGCTGACGTGATCCTTGTAGGCTACGATGCATCTGCCGGGATGGCTCTGCTCTCTGAACAGGATCAGGGTACTTACCTCAAGATCGCAAATATAGATGCCAAAGCTGTCCAGTAATTCTCCCCGCATACAGTATCCGCAGTTCGGGTCTTTCATCATGTTTTTACCTCCCATTTTCCGTGCCGGCCTTCTCCAAAACGGCACTTTTTTTCTATTTTACTCCACCATTTGACGTATCGCAAGACCTAAACGCTGCGGATCCGGAGAACGGACGCCGGGTTACGTTACAGTTCAGCCAGGTAGCAAATGAAGAGAAACCAAAACAGGCCAGTCAGGAAAAAACTGGCCTCCCTTCATGTAGCTCCACAATACTCTGGAAGATTTTTTTGCCTCTTCGTTTCACGGTCTCTATGAAACTCATGA
>JALEOU010000118.1 GCA_022766945.1 Fusicatenibacter sp.
AAACCGATCGTAACCGAGAAAAGTATGAATGCTATGGGCGAGAAGAAATACACATTCCTGGTTCATCCGGAAGCAAACAAAGCCCAGATCAAAGAAGCAGTTGAAAAAATGTTCGAAGGAACAAAAGTTAAGAACGTTCACACCATGAATCTGGACGGCAAGAACAGACGCCGCGGTATGGTGGTTGGAAAAACTGCAAAGAGCAAAAAAGCAATTGTTGCTCTGACCGAGGACAGCAAAGATATTGAGATCTTCGAGGGGCTTTAATCGATAAGCTGGCCGAATATGCACACACAAGTGCGATATGAAATGAAAGGAGAACTTGAGTAATGGGAATCAAAAGCTTTAACCCATATACACCTTCCAGAAGACACATGACCTCCTCTGATTTCTCCGAAATCACGAAGAGCACACCGGAGAAATCTCTGGTAGTGTCCCTGAAGAAAAATGCCGGACGTAACAACCAGGGTAAAATCACTGTAAGACACCGCGGAGGCGGAAGCAGAAGAAAATACAGAATCATCGATTTCAAGAGACTGAAAGATGATGTTCCGGCAACTGTACAGGCAATCGAGTATGATCCGAACAGAACAGCAAACATCGCTCTGATCTGCTATGCAGACGGCGAGAAAGCATATATCCTGGCTCCGGAAGGACTGAAAGTTGGCATGAAGGTTATGAATGGCGCAAATGCCGAGGTAAGACCTGGAAACTGCCTGCCTCTGTCTGAGATTCCGGTAGGTACCATGGTTCACAATATCGAGCTTCATGTAGGCAAGGGCGGACAGCTCGTTCGTGCTGCCGGCAATGGTGCTCAGCTGATGGCAAAAGAAGGCAAATATGCAACCTTACGTCTTCCTTCCGGTGAGATGAGAATGGTTCCGCTGAATTGCCGTGCTTCCATCGGTGTAGTTGGAAATGGCGAGCACAGCCTGATCAATGTTGGTAAAGCAGGACGGAAACGTAACATGGGTATCCGCCCGACTGTACGCGGTTCTGTTATGAACCCCAACGACCATCCGCATGGTGGTGGAGAAGGAAAGACCGGTATCGGACGTCCGGGCCCGTCTACTCCTTGGGGAAAACCGGCTCTTGGTCTGAAGACGAGAGCGAAGAACAAGCAGTCTAACAAGTACATCGTAAGAAGACGCGATGGAAAAGCTTTATCGAAATAAGGAGGTAAACGATGTCTCGTTCATTAAAAAAAGGACCATTTGCAGATGAGAGCTTACTGAAGAAAATTGACGCTGCAAACGCTTCAGGAGATAAAACAGTCATTAAAACCTGGTCACGTCGTTCTACGATCTTCCCGTCCTTCGTTGGACACACAATCGCTGTTCATGACGGAAGAAAACATGTGCCGGTATATGTTACAGAGGATATGGTAGGCCACAAGCTCGGTGAGTTCGTTGCCACCAGAACTTACAGAGGACATGGCAAGGACGAAAAGAAATCCGGCGTCCGCTAAGTAGAATGATTTGAGAGAGGAGGTTTTTTAGCAATGGCTAAAGGACATAGAAGTCAGATTAAAAGAGCAAGAAATGCTAATAAAGATACCAGACCGTCTGCAAAGTTATCCTACGCTAGAATGTCTGCGCAGAAGGCTGGATTTGTATTAGATGCAATTCGCGGTAAAGATGT
>JALEOU010000122.1 GCA_022766945.1 Fusicatenibacter sp.
GAGGTTATCTCATCAAGGATGATCCTTTACCTGCTTCCTGATTAGGTGTTGCGTTAATATTCAATTTTCAGCCACCATATGATGGCTTATTTGTGATGTTCAAATTTATACTCTATCTGCTACCTCTTTGTTTCAAACTTAGTCAAACCTCCATAAGAAGTCCTTTTATATAAGCTTTCAGTATTTTTTTCTTCTCCAGAGAGAGGCGATTGTAAAGTTCAATCATTTCTCTCTGCGGTGCGGTAAGCTGTTTATTTTCAGACTTATCCTGGAAGAAATCCGAAAGCGTGATACCAAAAGCATCGCAGAGTTTCTGAAGTGTTGGAATCGTTGGAATGTTATTCCGGTTGATCATGTTATTGATTGTGGAGTAAGGAATATCAGCTTCCTTTGCCAGACGGTAATATGTCCAGGAACGTTCCTGGCAAAGATGCTGAACGTGTGATATGACATCGGTATCTCTCATTTTTTATGTACCTCGAAAAAAATCAGCCGCCACATGGGCGGCCTTTTGTGTTTGGTTACGCATTCGGAGCGGTTTCGTCAAACTCCTGATCATCCAGCAGCTGATCAAATGCGTCAGCTGCGATATCATACTCCTCATCGGAATCGATATTGTCAAGATTCGGCTGTCCGTTCTCTTCGTAATAACGGTAAAGGTAAACTTCACCATCCTGGTTTTCACCGTTTTCATCCAACGGCAGCAAAGCGATATACTCCTGTCCGTTAGGAGCCGGGAAGATGGTAAGCACAGCACAGGTTACCTGGCTGTCGTCATCGAGTGTCAGTGTGACAGTCGGCTGATCCAGATTCTCTTCACAATCGCATCCGCAGGCAGAACAGTCTCCGCTGCAGGAAGCGGTAGTGTTAAATTCTTCACTCATGTAATATACCTGATCCTTTCAAAAGAAATATAGCTTTTATGCTGATACTGATTCTATCAGATCTGAAGAAAAAAGACAATGCCCGTCGAAAAAAATCAGCACAAAAAAGGTGAATTTGGGAGGATTTTCTATTGACTGTTGCAAGTTACGGTCTTATACTAAATACATTGAAAAAATTTAAAGGATAACAGGCAGTCGGACAAAATCTTTATCTGAAACTGCCGGGGAGGCAAGATACAATGGATATCAAATTTGTAAAAAGAGAGCAGCCACAGGAAAAACCGGACTGGAAGAATCTGGGCTTCGGCAAATATTTTACGGATTATATGTTTGTGATGGACTGGGACAGAGAGCAGGGATGGCATGATGCGACAATTATGCCGTATGGTCCGATTCCGACAGACCCGGCTACCATGGTACTTCATTATGCACAGGAGACATTTGAGGGTCTGAAAGCATACAGAACAGACGAAGGAAAGATTCAGCTGTTCCGTCCTGAGATGAATGCACGCCGTATGATTAAGTCAAACGAAAGGCTTTGCATGCCTGGTGTACCGGAAGAAATGTTTGTAGAGGCAATCAAAGAGCTGGTGAAAGTGCAGGAAGATTGGGTTCCCAGCGAACCGGGTAC
>JALEOU010000108.1 GCA_022766945.1 Fusicatenibacter sp.
ACATTGTACCAAAAGAGACCTCATAACTCATGTTTGGGCAAAGAAGATATCCACTTTTGACCTATACAAGGCAAATGAAAATTTCAGCATGTTTTTTAGAAAAACTTATGGCAGCGTCAGCTACCTGGCTGAACTGTAACATATTTATATTGTATGATTGTCCTTGTTGGAACTATTGTAGGAAAATTCACTTTTTGGGGATATTTATATGTAGTTTTATCATTTCCGGCACTTATTGCAGGAGCTTTGGCAGAAGGTCTCGCATGGATAATTAGATTGTTTTTTTCGGGTTTCAGTGGTGTTTGGGTGGAATGTATATTCCAGATAATTGGACATCTTTTGATGATAGCATTGCTAACAAGCCCGCTGAAAGTGTTGGATGCAATGCTGGAACAAGATTCGTCTTCTAAATCTTCAAATGGAGGTTATTCCACATCAGGCACAAGAAAAAGTTTTCTGGAAGAAATGGCAGATGGTTTAGAAGAAGTAAGACTTGAAATCAGGGAAGAGGAAAAGCTGGAAACATTGAAAGACATTGAGCGTCATTTAAGAAATAAATAATTTCTTGGCTTCGCTATTAAAAATAAGAGACAGCTTAACAGCCATTAGAATTGTGAATAATTTATAGCAATTTGAAACTAACTCAGCTCTTCCGGTTTATATCGTTAAACAATGCCAGAATAAATGTAGGTTAAGACGTTATCCGGTTTATGACTTTACTTCTATGTATTCTTGTGATAGGTGACACCAGAGTAGCTATCTTTGAAAGCAAAGGTATAAGCACTTACAGCACCGTGAATAATCGTGGTATGGTTAAGCTTGGGAGCATAACAATGGTTCTGAGATTCAGTGCCAAGTTTCATAAAGGATTCTGATGAAAAAACATTGGCGTGACCATATGTGGTAAGCAATGAATCGTTTACAATGAATTGATTAGACAAGTAGCTGTCGCTTTAAAAATCGTGAAGCGGCAGCTTCCTTTTTGTTTGGGATTCGAAAGTACAGTAGCTTCACAGAGAAGTTGATATGCAAGAGAAAAAAGACACCTTTATCAGCTACAGACTGGCCGGAGGGGAATGGTTTGCCTACTGTATTTATTCAGAATTGATCGCTGCAGGTTATTCTGTATTTTTTGATGTAGTCAGTTTGCGGGGCGGCATTTTTGAACAAGACATTATGGAGCAGGTGCAGGTCTGTAAAGATTTTATTCTGATCTTACCTCCAAATGTCCTGGACCGCTGTGCGAAAGCAGAGATGATGGTGCTGCGTCATGCGTTCTTTGTTTCTGACATGGGTATGAAAGCGGATGTGTTCATTCGAACAGGGAAGAAACACTGGGCATTTTGTTTTCTGGGTGGGGATGCATCCGGTATCGAAAGTTATGATCGGATTGTAATGGCCTGGTAAATAAAGGCTGGCTTCGTGTAAAAGGCGGAAACCTTTTTATCCACCCGTTGATAAAAGAAGTTTTGTGGGAGGAAAAAATCATGAATCTGGATAGGGAACTATCCGGGTATCTATTCAATTTTAGCGCACCACAGCACAATCCGGATTATGAAATAAGCGTGAATGGCCTTTCCATCGAAGAATGGAAAAATACAGAGCGAATGAGAGCGGAATATATGGTGAACGCTTTCCGACATTTCAGAAACGAAAAAACATATTATGCTGCAGCGGCTGCAAGTTGTTTTCGGGCCTGCTCTGATTATGAGCAATCCATTATTTATTCCCATTATGCACTGGATATTATGTTGCTGCATAAGCAATGTGGTGATGACTGGGAAGAACTATGGGCACTGGAAAAGCTGCAGGAGATGTGGTGTCCCAAAATGATAGAAAGTGCATGGCATTCGTCCGGCAAAGGAGGAAAAACACAATGGCAAAAATCGGTGAGTACCGGTTCAAAATATATGAGCTGCTGTATCGTAAACCTGTCTGTAAATATGCAGAAACGAGTGGTAAGAAGAAAGAACAGAATGTGTTGCTATTGGGGAATAGCTGGGTTGGCAATGAAGAAGTAGATGTGATTGCTTTGAAAGGTATGAATGCAATTATGATTTCGTGCAAAACAACGGAGAATGACAGCATACAGTGGCTGTATGAAATAAAGTCCATTGCAGATCATTTCCTGTCGACGGGGGTGATAGCGGTATCGTCGGATTACAGCAGCAAAAACAGAAGTATCTTCAGGGAACGTGCAAAACAAATGAACATACCGCTGTGGGGAATGGAAACACTGTGGGACAGAGACCGGCTGCGAGAAGCCCTGGGAGATGTAATAAAACAATCTGACTGATGAGAAAAAGGATCTGTGCGTTGCGAGCGTACAGGTCCTTTGTGTTACGTTTGCTGCCGCCAGAACAGTAACAGCTTACCCGCCTGTTTTTACATCTTACCGATGCAGCACTTTCTTTTTTGCGCCTGATTTAGTATAGTTTTTTTGGGAGGTCGAAAGAAGATGAAAATACGAATCGAACAGATTGCTCCAGACAGGGAGGAAGAAGTCATCGTGAAATGCCATGAGCCGACTTCAGACTGGGTCAGCTTTGTGAGCTGCATTCAGGATGAGCGGAATTTCCTGACAGGTCAGAAGGATGGGAAAACATATCGCCTGAAACTGGGAGACATTTATTACTTTGAGATTGTCGAGGGAAAGGCGTTCTTTTATTGCCGGGATGCAGTGTATGAAAGTCATTTGAAACTCTATGAATTTGAACAGAAATGTCAGGGGACAGTATTTTTTCGTGCCTCCAAATCGATGGTGCTGAATGCGGATAAGATCGATCATATTGCACCGTCACTTTCCGGCCGCTTTTTTGCCACACTGCGAAATGGCGAAAAGGTGGTGGTATCCAGGCAGTATGTGTCGGTATTAAAACAGATATTGGGACTGTGAAAGGAGTTTCTTATGATTTGGTATGAGATAAAAAATTTGCTGAAGCGTTTTGTTGTCATCTATGGATTTACCATGCTGGCAACGATGGTGATCTGTACCGTGTTTCATCCGGACATGCAGCTTGGAATTGATTACCTGTGGCATATGGTGGTTTTCTCCGCATGTGCGGACCTGCCGAGCCTTGTTTGTCTGCGCAGAGGAGAGCAGACGGAAAAAGAATGGAAAATCAGAGAGGTGTTCTGTGCGGTTTTGCTGGAGCTCATTCTGATGCCGCTGGGATATTTTTTTCATATGTGGAGCGGTATTGGCGGGGCAGTCATCTTTTTCCTGACAATCCTTCTGGTGGATCTGGGAGTTCACCTGATGGATTACGGAAAGGATCGGGCTGTGGCCAATGACTTAAACAGGAAGCTGAAAGAGCGCCGCTATCGGGAAGAACGCAGAGAAAGGGAGGATCGAGGATGAAAATACTTGTGTTGAATGGCAGTCCCAAACGGGAGGCAAGCGATACCATGCATATGACCAGAGCTTTTCTGGAGGGAATGAACGATGTGGAAAGACAGGAAGTGGAGCTCCTTTCTGTGATCGACCAGAAGATTGCATTTTGTACGGGATGCCTTGGCTGCATGAGAAACGGAGGCCGGTGTGTACATCACGATGATATGGACACGATTCTGGAAAAGATCCTTCATTCTGATCTGCTGCTGTTCAGCTTTCCGCTTTACTGTTACGGAATGCCGGCTCCTTTGAAGGCATTGATTGACCGCACGCTGCCGCTTAGTTCCATCGCCATGAGAAAGGTCGGCGATCATTACGAACATGTGGGGCAGAGAGATTTTTCGGGTCTTCGGTATCTTATGATCAGCGGATGCGGTTTTCCGAACAGGGAAAATAACTTTGAGCCTGCCGTGATGCAGTTCCGCCGGATGTTTGGCGGGGATGCGACAGTGATTGCGGTCGCACAGGCGCCGATGTTTGGCGTGCCGGAGGCGAAACCTGTGACGGCGCCGTTTCTTGAGACTGTGCGGGAGGCCGGACGGGAGTATGCAAAAAGCGGCATGATTTCTGAACGGGTGATGGAGAAGCTTCGCACTCCGATGATTCCGCAGGAAATTTACGCACAGATTGTAAACAGCCAGGTAAACTAGTTCGGAGGGCAATTTGGGAGGAGCAGTATGGGGAATATTATTGAAATCAATCATTTGAATAAATCTTTTGGTGAGGTCAGGGCAGTGCAGGATCTGAGCTTTCGCGTAAAAGAGGGCGAACTGTTCGCTTTTCTTGGCATCAACGGTGCCGGAAAATCCACGACGATCAATATTCTGTGCGGCCAGCTCGCCAAAGACAGCGGCAGGGTGATCGTCAATGGAACGGATCTGGACCGGGACGTAGATCGGATCAAGAGAGACCTGGGTGTTGTGTTTCAGAATTCGGTACTGGATAGTGCGCTGACGGTATGGGATAACCTGAAGAGCCGTGCGGCACTTTATGGAATTACCGGACGCGAGTTTCGGGCGCGCTTTGCAGAATTGTCAGAGCTTCTTGCGTTTGGGGATCTTAAGAAACGAACCGTGGGAAAGCTCTCCGGCGGTCAGCGCAGGCGCATCGATATTGCAAGGGCGCTGCTGCACAGACCAAAGCTTCTGATTCTGGACGAGCCGACAACAGGACTTGATCCGCAGACCAGAAGCATTCTCTGGAACGTCATCAGTGATCTGCGCAGAGAAGAAAAGATGACCGTATTTCTCACGACACATTATATGGAGGAAGCGGCAGATGCGGATTATGTGGTGATCCTCGATAGCGGAAAGATTGCCGCCGAGGGGACGCCGCTGGAACTGAAGAATACTTACACCGGAGATTTTATCACCATTTACCGGACAGAAGAGGAGCAGATCCGCAGGCTGGACCAAAGCTACACCGCGATTCGGGATGCCTACCGGGTGTCGGTTCCGAACACGGCTGCGGCAACGGAGCTGATCATCAAATATCCTTCGATTTTCCGGGACTACGAGATCACCAAAGGGAAAATGGATGATGTATTCCTTGCGGTGACCGGCAAAAAACTGACAGGAGGTGCGGCAAAATGAAAGAACTAAAAGCGCTCGTTCGGCGTAATACAAAATTGTATTTTCGGGATCGGGGCATGTTTTTCACGTCTCTGATTACCCCGATCATTCTGCTGGTTTTGTATGCCACTTTCCTTGGCAATGTCTATGAGGGGAGCTTTCGGGATGCCCTGGAGGCGGCCGGTGTATCCGTTTCCGATCAGCTGATCGGGGGATGTGTGGGAGGACAGCTGGTTTCTTCTCTTCTGGCGGTCTGCTGTGTGACGGTGGCATTTTGCTCCAATCTTTTGATGGTACAGGATAAGATTACCGGAGCCAGACGGGATCTTACTGTTACGCCGGTAAGAAACAGTACGCTGGCGCTCGGCTATTATCTGTCCGCGCTGGTCTCCACACTGCTGATCTGCTTTGCGGCTGCAGCGGTGTGCCTGGTCTATTTGTTTTATGTGGGATGGTATCTGACCGCATCGGATGTGGCGTGCCTGCTCCTGGATGTCTTTTTGCTGGTGATGTTCGGAACCGCACTGTCTTCGTGTGTCAATTTTCCGCTTTCCACAAATGGTCAGAGTTCCGCGGTGGGCACTATCGTCAGTGCGGGTTACGGATTCCTCTGCGGAGCCTATATGCCCATCTCGCAGTTCTCCAGTGGTCTGCAGAAGGTACTGTCGTTTCTTCCGGGAACGTATGGCACAAGTCTTCTACGGAATCACGCCCTGCGGGGAGTGTTTGAAGAAATGGAGCAGCAGAACTTTCCTCCGGAAGTGGTTGAGGCAATCCGGGATTCGGTTGACTGTAATCTGTATTTCTTCGGAGAAAAGGTGGAACTGACGACCATGTATCTGGTTTTGTCTGTCTCGATTGTGCTTGCGGTCGCGATCTATGTAGGAATGAACACGCTGTCACGATCCCGTTCATGACAGAATGTTTACCAGAAAGATTACTGCGCCCAGAATGGTAAGCACAATACCGGTGGCACGGTTCAGCGTGACTGCGCTCGCTTTGTTGGCAAACTTCGCTGCAATGCGCGCCCACAGGAAAGTGAAGGCAACACAAAGGATCAGCGGAAGCAGTTCCGGGACTCCGCCGATGAGAAAATGGCTTGTCGCTCCTGTCAGTGCGGTGAAGGTCATAATAAAGACGCTGGTTCCAACTGCTGTTTTCAGTTCATATCCCAGGATGCTTGTCAGAAGGAGAAGCATCATCATACCGCCGCCGGCTCCGACAAAGCCGCAGATAAAACCGACCAGGATTCCACAGACGACGGACTGGATCAGTCTCTTTTTGGGGCTTACCGATGCCATGGTTTCTTTTGTAGTCATAACCGGACGGACGATGAACTTGATTCCGAGCAGCAGAGTCATCACGGTGGAAAAGCTTCCCATGGTGGAGTTTGGCACTTTGCTGGCGATCAGACTTCCCACAAAAGTAAATAGAAGAACGGTAACCATCATGACAAATCCGTTTTTGATATCAAGATTTTTATTCTTGCCGTAAGTATAGGCACTGACGGCACTGGCTAAAATGTCGCTGGCAAGTGCAATTCCGACTGCCTCATAGGCAGGCATGCCAAGAAAGGTGATCAGCATGGGGCTGATCACCGCAGCGGCACTCATACCCGCGAAACCGGTACCCAGCCCGGCGCCCATACCGGCAAAAAAACAAACGATAAGCTTTGTTATAAAACTCATTTCTTTTCCTCCATTTCTCTGCGTGCGTTTTCACATAGTTTCTGAAAAAGTCCGGAGTACAATTCCATTTCTTCTTTTGAAAATCCGTGAAATAATTTCTGACCGAAAGTTCTCTGAGCAGCTTTTCCGGCATCGATGACGGCGGCCGCTTCTTTTTGAATGGAAATGTGCAGCGTTTTCCGGTTGTTGTCCGCAAAAGCAGTCTGTATAAAACCGCGCTGTTCCAATGCTTTCAGAGCAGAGGATACGTGAGACTTTGTAAGCTTTCGGATTTTCACAATATCCGAAGCAGTGTCGTACTGCGGATTGTTCGTAAGAAACATTAAGATATCATATTCCATCTGTGTAAGCTGATAGGTTTCACATACAGGCCGGACACAATGGGAATAAAAAGAAGTGAGTACTTTTTGATCTTCCCAGAAATGCATGAGCGTCTCCTTTCAAATAGTTCTAATTAGAACTATTATAATCGTACAGGAAGAAATGTCAAGAAGAAATCATATTTTGCTTGACTCTGACGTAATGTCATAGATTATCCTGTAATTACCACGTAGGAGGTGAGCTATTATGATGACAGTTCATGAAGTAAGCAGGATTTCGGGAGTAAGTATACGTGCTCTCCATCATTATGACAGTTGGAGTAAAACCTATGAGTTTTGAAGCATTTGATACAAGAAAAATCGATGAATACGCAGAAAGGGCAAAAGCATCCTGGGGACAGACGGAGGAATATCATGAATATGAAGAAAAATCCAAAGGACGCACAAAAGAAATACAGCAAAAGCTGAATGTGGAGATGATGAGCATCTTTGCGGAAATCGGCCGTAAAAAAGAGGAGCAGCCGGATGCACCGGAAGTCCTTGCGCTGGTAAAGAAACTGCAGAATCACATCACGGAGTATTATTACACCTGCTCGGACGAGATTCTGCTGTCTCTTGGTATGATGTACGCGGGCGGCGGAGAGTTTACAGAAAATATCGATCAGGTGGGCGGAACAGGCACAGCTGAATTTACCTGCAGAGCCATCAAGGCCTATTGCGAAGCGAAAAAATGCAGATGACCTTACCGGTTCTTTAACAGATCCTGATTCATTTTGCCGGAAGCAATGGTCTGATCAATCCAGAGATTTAATGAGTCGATCGCCAAAGCCATTTTTTCCAGTTCCGCTTTGATTTCCAGAAAATCAGGGAGCTCATCCTCGGTTAACTGCCCGTCAACGGTGATTTCAATAAGCCGTTCTTTTTCACGCACAAGCTTATTGAGTGTGGCAAGCATCTCCAGTGTAATCTGGGAGAGCTCCTTGGTTTTGATTTCAGGCACGTATTTGATTCCGATGGGACACTGATGGGAACAAAAATAGTTACAGAGGGAAGGATTCCGGTAACAGTCCGACATGGCAAGAACCTCCTCCGGATGAGGCAGAGTTTTCTCGCTCTCAATTTTTTCAATACGGTCAGAAGAGATAAACCCAAGTCTGCACGCAGCAGTTTCGCGGGAGTATTCCATCTCCTCACGGCTTGTCTGGTAGATATTTTTATTCTCTTTCGTCGATTTTCTTCCCATAAGTCCATTCCTTATCCGGCAGCGACCAAAACCGCTGCCTCATCAGTGGTCAAACAATAGCTTCTCTGTGCAATATCATACCGCAATTCATACAGAAAGTACAGAACAAAACCAAATGAATCACCGCAGCGAAATAGAAGGCCCTATTTCGCGAAATCAACACTTTATTCCGGGAGCGGAACCGGTTATAATAAGAGCCATAACAATTCACTTTACGGATGAGGAGGAAATGAGAAATGTTAGTTTTTATTTTTACCATTTTAATGTTCATGATCTTTGGCAAACTGCTCTGGTTCGCAGTAAAAGCTGCCTGGGGTATTTCAAAAGTAGTATGTACAATCGTTCTGCTTCCCCTGATCCTGGTTGGTCTTGTCGTAGTTGGCCTTGTGAAAATAGCGCTTCCGGTTCTCTTGGTTGTGGGAATTGTTTCCCTGCTTGTACCGAAAGCGAGAAGATAACAAAAGAAATGGACATGTCGCTGCTGCCGCTTTGCTGATTCGCAAAGCGGCAGTTTTCTGTTCAAGTGCCATACGGACGCCGTGCAGAAAACAGATCTCAACGCAGACGCTATTTTTGCACAGCTGTTTCATGTGCCCTCTGAACAGCAACAAGGACGCAGTTTTGCGTTTGTACAATAACGGCAGCAGATTGATTTTATTTTGGTTTCAGAGTAAAATATGCGTAACGACTGCTGCCAGAGAGAGTACAATCTTTGCGTATTTTTTGGTTTTCATAATCCATATGCTCCTTTCTTTTGATGCTGATCTTATGATAAACCGGAAATATGGGGATTATTAGGAAGCAATTAGGAATCTGTGTGGAATGATTGCAGATGATTTGATAAACGAGGGGTGCGAGGTGATTTTACACGGCGGGGACATTAACTGCCAGAGAATTCTGGATGAGCTGGCAGAGACGGCACCGGTAAAGGCCGTGCGGGGAAATAATGACAAAGAATGGGCCGCACAGATCCCTGAGACACTTCAACTGGAGCTTTTCGGGCTTTCGGTTTTTCTTATTCACAATAAAAAAGATCTTCCGAAGGAGTTTAATGGGAAGGATCTGGTAATCTACGGCCATTTCCACAAATATGAAGAGAGAGAAAAAGACGGTGTTTTATATCTGAATCCGGGAAGCTGCGGACCGAGACGATTCCATCAGGAAATCACGCTGGCGATACTGAACATTGGGGAAAACAGGTCATTTTCTGTGGAAAAGGTTGTGATTCCGCATACGAAAAAGTGGAAAACAGAAGAAGAGGCACTGCCGGAAGGGATTGCAGGGATGCTGCCGGCAATTATGAAGGAAATTGAAGCCGGAAAGACCGTAAAACAGATTGCCGGGAAATATAAAATCTCAGAAGAACTTTCGGAACAGATTTGCCGCATGTACCTGACACATCCGGGAATTGATGTGGAAGGGATCCTGCGAAGACTGAGCTGAAAATGCCGGCTCACAGAACAACAAAGAGAGGATACAGGGGAGAAAAGATGCACATTAAAAAGTTCCGTCCTTTTCCTTTAGACGCGCCTGTTTCCGGTACTGTCCGGGAGTCATTCCATATGTTTTTTTGAAAAGTGCATAATAATGTGAGCGGTTGTGAAAATGCAGCCGATCCGCGATTTCGGCGGCAGAAGAGTCTGTAGAAAGGAGTTCTTTTGCCGCTTTTTGCATGCAGAAAGTCATGCCGTAGTCAAACAGACACATACCGGCATATTTGTGCGTGATCCGGTTCAGATAGTCACCGCTGTAGTGCAGAAGCTTTTCCAGTTCCCTTCGGCTTAAACGCCCATCGCTTTCCTCCATCAGATGGCGGATACGGGAAAACAGAAGAAAATCACTGGCAGATGTCAGTTCCATGCAGGAGCAGTGGTAGGAAGCCGGAGAGGACAGCTCGTGGAGCAGGGAACAGAACATTCCGTCGATCTGGAAGGTGGTGCCGAAAGCCGGAGCAAACAAGAGGGAAAACAATCGATTGGCAAAAAGATGCAGCTGACGGATACAGCTGCGATTGCTTCGCGCAGGAAAAAAATCCAGACAGGCTTTTTGACCCGGCAGGCGAAGATCGGTTTCCAGAAAATGATACAGTTCACTGGATAAGATCGACTGTTCTTCCGGGAAATATGCCTGTTTGGAGAAGGCAAACAGCCTGCGCACGGTCTCTACAGAAAACCCGATAAAAAGCAAAGCGGCGGTGGAGTTAAAGTCTTCGTAATGGCAGAGGCTTCGATTGATCAGACAGCAGTCGCCTTCTGTATACAGATAAGTTTTGTCTTCTATCCGCTGGGTAATGCTTCCATCAAGGACAAGAATCAGTTCGAAATAATCGTGGGAGTGGGACAGATTTCCGCTGAACAGACGGTGATGATGAGCATAGGTTTCCTGTTCAAACCAGGATTTTCCGGGGCCAAGGCTGATCACATTGATGTAGTCATCCTTTTGCGTTCCGCTGCAGTATTCAAAGGTGACTTCAAAAGGACAGTCCGGTTCTAACTGGGAACAAAAAGAGTGTTCATTGCCGCGATAGGACAATACAGGATTTCTGCGGCTGGAATTCCCGTTTTTCGAAAGATCCGGATGGGTTGTGCTCATAAATACCTCCCAAAAGTAATGATTCGCGAATATGATACAATTTTCGGGACAAAAGTCTGACCATGACATTGTAAAAAAGAAAGAGAATCGCTAGACTAATTATAGAAAAAAGGAGTTGCCTTGTAAAGGAGGATTAGGGATCATGGATTCAATGGCGTATGGTGTGGATCTTGGCTGGGTAAGTCAGTTGGAAGGAAGAGGCGTGACCTGGGTAGACGAAAAATTTCAGACCAAAGATCCTGTGGAGCTTGCAAAAGAGCTTGGGGCGAATGCAGTGAGGCTGCGGATTTTTGTGGATCCGCCAAAGGCAGGTTTCTGGGAAAAACCGGATCATACAACGTGCATGCTCGGCTTCTGCGATGCAGAAAGTGTACTTGCGATGAGCCAGAGAGTGAAAGCATTGGGTATGGATCTGATGCTGGATTTTCATTACAGTGATCATTTTGCAGATCCGATGTATCAGCATATTCCGAATGCCTGGCTGGAGGAAGATGAGAACGGACTGGTAAAGCGTGTGTACAAGCATACGAAGGAAGTGCTTACGTTGTTCGCACAGAATGGCATTGTGCCGAAATGGGTACAGGTTGGAAATGAGATTAATACCGGCATTCTGCTTCCTGCGGGCAGCAGCAAGGATCATCCAGCAGGACTGGTAAGGATGCTGAATGCCGGCTATGACGCGGTGAAGGAATGCTGTCCGGACACAATCGTGATAACCCACGCGGCAGGATTTGTGGGATGGGATGTCTGCAGTTTTTATGATCGCTTTTTTGAAAACGGAGGAAAAACAGATCTGCTTGGCTTGTCTTATTATCCGTACTGGTACCAGAAAGAGCACGACGGGGAGGTACTGAAAAAGGAATTCGAAAAACTTCTGGATTGCTACCATCTGCCGGTGATGATCGTGGAGATCGGAGGACTGGAAAACGAGGAAGAGGAGACGTATCATCTGCTTTCGGATACCATTCGTGTGCTGAAAGAACTTCCCAAAGAAGCGGGCAAGGGTATTTTTTATTGGGAACCGGAGGTCGGAGCTGCGCTTCTGCCGGACCACTACCCGCTGGGAGCGGCAAAAGTTGTGGGAGAAAATGTACTGCAGTATACAAAGGCATTGAGTGCTTATCGAAACTAAAGGAAAAGACAGGGGACACTTTTTGGGCAGAAAAGCCGGAAAGTGTCCTCTGTTTTTTTTTGCCATGTACAGGAGAAAAGGGCCGGTGGTTCTTATTTTATGCGTGCGTCAGAAAGGGTTTCCACCGTCGTCTTCCAGGCCGAAGAAATCCAGTGCGTATTCGATTGCGATATCCCAGAAAGCCCATTCGTGTTTGTAACCGGGCAGATGGAACCATTCGGCTTCCAGACCGATTTCCCTGCAGTGTTCCTGGAAGGTCAGGTAATTTTGATAAACGATTTCATCTTCCTCACCGGTGGCGAACAGCAGTCTCGGAAGCCTTCCGGTACCTGCCATGCGGTCAATGATCGCCCAGACATTTTCCTCGGAATTTAAGTATGCCTCGAGTCCGCCGGCGTTTGCGATCGTGGTTTTCATGCGCGGATTATCCAGATCATGAATCGGGCTTTCGTGACCATGACGCAGAGTGGAAAAATCAATGGGAGCAGCTGAGAGAACAGCAGCAGCAGCAAAAAGCTCCGGGAAATTGACAGCAAATTTGATTGTTCCTCTGCCGCCCATGGACAGTCCGGCGATAAAATTATCTTCCCTTTTATCGGATACAGGGAACCATCCGTAAATCAGAGGCATCAGTTCTTTGATTACATAATCGTACATGTTATATCCCATCATGGTGTCAGGCCAGTTGGAATAATTGGAATTGAGCGCGGAAGGCATCACAACGACCAGATTCTTTTTTGAAGCATAGAGCTCGATTTTGGTTCTCCGGATCCAGTCTGTGTGATCGCCGAAGGTACCGTGAAGAAGCCACAGCACTTTGTATTTTTTGTCGCTGCGGTAAAATTGTTCCGGGGTCAGTGACCGCTGCTTGTCCGGTAAAATCACAGAAATCTGTGTACCGCCGCTGAGATACTGACTTTCAAAATTCAGGGTAAGTAATGCCATAGAAAATTCCTCCATTCTTATTTTGTGACGGCAGCGGAGAAGAAAGAAAACGCCGCGCCATGCAGTTTATTTATGCGTTGGTTTTTTTACCGGAGAACAGGTGGAAGCATGCTCCATGAGCCGGGGTTCGAGGACGATCTGCGGATCGTCGGGAGTTTTCTTTTCTGAGAGAACCTGATGCAGCAGCAAAGCCGCCTGACATCCCATATCAAAAGAATTTTGTTCCAGATAAGTAAAAAAGTTTCCGGTTGGCTGCAGATAAAAATTCGGATTATCAAAACACACGACGGAAAGATCTTCGGGAATCCGGATCGAGTGCTCCATACACAGCTGATACAGAGAAAGAGCAGCGTGTGCGTTGGAAGCAATCACAGCTGTGAGCTTTCCTGCCATTACGCGTGCAACAAAGTCTGAATGCATCGAGGCAGCATCGGCGGAGCAGAAAAAATCCTCATAGGAAATCCCGGTCAGACCACGCACCGACATACTGCCAAGATAACTGTTGCAGCGAAGCTGTGTGACCTGTTCTTTATAGGGTTCATCGGAGACAAACGCAATATCGCGGTGACCAAGGGAAGTCAGATGGGACACCGCAAGTTCACAGCCCATGGCGTTGTCACAGGTGACAGACATACAGTGAATACCGGGAAAGATCCGGTCGATCAGAACAAGCGGATATTTCTTTAACGTCATCTGAAGGATAATATCGCTGTAGAACTCATAATTGGTTGGAAACAATATGATGCCGGAATGACTGGTTTCAAGGAAATAATTCAGGGCATACTCTTCCTCCCGGCGATTGCTGCTGTGGGTGATATCCACAAAATAGGACGGAAAGGGGAGTGTTTCCCGGATTCCTTTGATAATGTTGCCCGAGTGATAATCGTAAGACTCAGGAATGATGACCCCGATTTTATGCGGCAAATCAGAATCGGAATCCGTTTTCACGTGTGTCTGCGGGTACTGGCCGGGAGCGATATGACTGCCAAGAGGATTGGCAAAAGAGCCTTTTCCCTGAATACGGTAGATATAGCCTTCCAGGGAAAGCTCGGTCAATGCTTTGGTGGCAGTGGTACGGCTGACTTTCCAGGTGTCTATCAATTCCTGCTCACTGGGAATGCGGTCCCCCTCCTGATAAACACCGGTTTGAATTTTCTGAATAATATCGTTTTCAATCTGCTCGTACATGGGACGGCTTTTGGGATCTCTTGACATGTCAGCTTATCCTTTCGGGAATTTTTGTCGCGTAACTTATAGTGTAACTTTACCGAAAAAAATCCATGATGTAAATAAAAAAATACAAATCAGTGAAAAAATACCCAGGGTTGATATGAACTTGATATGTTGACTTTGAACTGAGTTGCCATATAATGAAAATCAAGAAGAGAATGCATGGAGGAATGCAGTATGGGGATTGCAGGTAAGTTTACAAAACTAAAGACATCCATTGGCGGCAATCGGGAAAAAACTGGTTTTGAATATACCTTTGGAATGCCGAAAGAAGAACAGGAGCACATCACACGCCCGAACAGGGCAAATACCAGAATCATGAGTGAGCTGGAATTTGCACTGCATCTTTCGGAATCGGAAGCTGGAAAATACGATGAGGTATTGGAGCGGACACTGGATTTCCTGCTGGAGAGAATAGAGGAGCAGGGAGTACTTCGGAACTGTGACTGTGAGGAAGCGGAAAAAATGATGTCATCCATGGAGGCAGCGGCAAAAAGCTATCAGCTGATTCTTGCCGCACATGCCCACATCGATATGAACTGGATGTGGAGTTTTGATGAGACGGTAGCGGTTGTGCTCGCAACGTTCCGTTCCATCCTAAACATCATGGATCAGTACCCGGAGTTCTGCTTTTCCCAGTCCCAGGGAGCCGTTTATCAAATCGTGGAAGAATATGATCCGGAGATGATGGAAGAGATCAGAAAACGCATTTCAGAAGGGCGATGGGAAGTGACCGCCACTGCCTGGGTGGAGACGGACAAAAATATGCCGACAGGAGAGTCGCTGCTCCGTCACATCAAGTATACAAAAGAGTACATGAGAAATGTGTGGGGTGTCGATCAGCTGGAAGTGGATTTTTCTCCGGATACCTTTGGACACAGTGCGTATGTGCCGGAAATTGATCAGTTTGGAGAAGTAAAATACTATTATCACTGCAGGGGAAATGCAAGAGAAGAGATTCTTTATCGGTATCGGGCACCGTCCGGCTGCGAAGTACTGGCCTATCGGGAACCGAACTGGTATAACGGGGCAGTGACTCCGCAGATGGGGGCGGGGCTTCCGGAGATCAGCAGACGCTGCCAGGGACTTCGCACCGGTCTGGTCGTTTACGGCGTGGGTGACCATGGCGGCGGACCGACCAGAAGAGACGTGGAACGGGCGCTGGAAATGATGACCTGGAAAATCTACCCACAGATCAGATTTGGAACATTTCATGAATATTTCAAGGAAGCGGAAGCGGTATGGGATAAGCTTCCGATCGTAGACCAGGAATTAAATTATTTCGCACCCGGATGCTATACGACACAGAGCAGAATCAAAAGGGGCAACCGAAGACTGGAGGCATCGCTTCTTGATGCGGAGGCGATGACGGCGCTGGCTGGAAAACTGACCGGATTTTCCTATGCCAAAGAGAAAATGGAAAAAGCATGGAGGGATGTGCTTTTTACCCATTTCCATGATATTCTGACCGGATCGTGTGTACAGGATTCCAGAGAATATGCGATGGGCCTGTTTCAGAGATCTTTTGCGACGACAAATACACAGATTCAGAATGCGATGCGTTCCATCAGTCAGAAAATAGATACGTCGCCGATCCCTGTGGACATTGATGCATATAACAGCCAGTCGGAGGGCGCGGGTGCAGGCTACGGTGTGGAAAACTTTATCGGAGTTCCAAGCACGGAGCGGGGCAGCGGGCGCACAAGGATTTTTCATATCTTTAATACCCTTTCCAGGAAACGCAGCGAGGTGACGGAGCTGACGGTGTGGGACTGGATGGGCGATCTTCGCCGCCTTGAACTGCATGATTTTCACGGAAATGAGATACCCTTCCAGCTTCTGGATCATACGCTGCAGCATTACTGGGATCACAAATATGTGCGTGTGCTTGCGGATGTCACCGTGCCGGCACTTGGCTATACGACGGTTGTCCTTTCCGAGAAAGAGCCGGAGAAGTATCCTGTCTATTTACAGGAGCGCGATCATGTGGCAGGTGTATTCGATGATATTGTGCTGGAAAATGAAAAACTCCTTGTGAGGGTTGCATCCGACAGCGGTCGGATCGTATCACTGCAGGATAAGATCACAGGTCAGGAACTGATTTCGGAGAGAGACAGTGCGGGATTTACATATATTGAAACTGAGACGGCGACTTCCAGTGCATGGAATATCGGCAGACACTTAAAATCCGTTCCGGTGGATCGCTGTATTCGTGTGGAGGAAGGACAAAAGGGACCGCTTCGTCAGAGTGTGAAAGCCGTTTACCGTGTTGCGTCGTCCGAAATTGAGGTAGTGTACAGTCTGGATCGTCACCAGAGCGCCGTGAAGACGGAGATTACGGTGGACTGGCATGAGAGCGGCAGCGACATTATCCCGGTACTGGATTATCGCGTTCCGCTGGCATATGAGACGAATCGTTTTCTGTATGATGTCCCGGCTGGAGCATTGATCAGAGAGGCGCGGCAGAATGATGTTCCGGGTCTGCAGTATGGCATGGCACTTGGAAGCCCCAAAAGAAATGCGATTTTGATCAGCGACAGCAAGTATGGCTATCGGGGCACGGACAATCTGCTCTCACTGACTCTGATCAACAGTTCCGTCAATCCGGACCCTTATCCGGAGAGAGGAATTCATCCTATTACGCTGTGGCTGGGAAGCTGTGAGCCGGATGCAAAACAGGCAGAGGAGATGGCAACAGAGTGCAATCGGAAGCTGTTTTATCAGCCGTCCAACTCTCATCCGGGGGTACTGCCTATGGAAAGCAGTCTGTTTGCAGCAGAAGCAGATCATGCTGTGATTTCTGCCGTGGTTCCGTCAACAGATCACACGCTGCTGGTTCGCGCTTATGAAACGGCGGGAGAAAAGGGACGTGTCCGTCTGCTGTTCGATGAGGAAGTATCGGACGCAAAACAGGTAAACCTGTTTGAAAAAGAGCGGAAAGGAAACGTGTGGGCCACGGAAAATCAGGTGGAATTTGAGATCGAGCCATTTGCACTTGCCGAAGTGAAAGTAACTTTAAAATAAAAACCACAGATCAGACAAGAAGGGAGAAAATCTGTTATGAAAGTAATGCATTCCGAATGGAGAGACCGGATCAAACACTGGATTCGGACACTGAAAGATGATTTTTATCAACCGCTGGGAGAGATTTCCTGGGAGGCTTTTGAGACGATGGATCAGCTTTCCGCGGAGGAGGCACAGACAAAACCGTTTGTCGCGGTGAGACCAGGCTTTACCTGGGGACATACCTGGGAATACTGCTGGTTCCGCGGAAGGATCGTACTTCCGGATGAGGCGGCAGGAGAGCGGATCGTCATGAATTTGAACCCTGGCGGAGAATCCTGCCTGTTTGTGAACGGGGAGGCATTTGGCACTTACCGGGCTTCCTGGGTGGATGAACCGCACCATTTTATGGAGGATAATGTGCTTTCGCTCTGCGCGAAGGCAGGAGAAACATTTGATGTGCTCATGGAAACCTACGCCGGACACTATATCCCGGAGTCACCGGATGGCGGCTGTGCAACGGGACCGGTACTTCCCGGGGCTTATACGGATCCCCTGAAGGAAGGAGAGAGACGGGTCCTTGGAAGCTGTACTTATGGAATCTGGAATGAAGAGGCTTACCAGCTGTACATGGATGTGGATACGTTAAGCCGGCTGCTTATGACACTGGATGAGAGTTCCCTGCGCGCAGCGAAAATTGCAAAGGCACTGGAGCAGTTTACGCTGATTGTGGATTTTGAACAGCCAAGGGCAGAACGGATCCGCTCCTATCAGAAAGCACGGGAGGCACTGCGCCCGGTGATGGAGGCGAAAAACGGATCTACCGCACCCGTCTTCTATGCAGTGGGCAACGCACATCTGGATCTGGCGTGGCTTTGGCCCATGGCAGAGACCTACCGGAAGACAGAGCGTACATTTGCAGCGCAGCTGCGCCTGATCGAGGAATATCCGGAATATAAGTTTATTCAGAGCCAGCCGGCCTCTTATGAGATGTGTAAAAAGTATTATCCGGAGCTGTTCGCGAAAATCAAAGAAGCGGTGAAGGGCGGTCAGTGGATCGCAGACGGAGCTATGTGGGTTGAGCCGGACACCAATATGGCGGGAGGAGAAGCGCTGATCCGGCAGCTGGTACACGGAAAACGGTATTACAAAGAAGAATTTGATGTAGACAGTCAGATCCTGTGGCTTCCGGATACGTTTGGCTATACAGCGGCTCTGCCCCAGATTCTGAAAGGATGCGGGGTGAATTACCTTGTGACACAGAAAATTTTCTGGTCCTACAATGAGGGAGATCAGTTCCCGTACCACTATTTCACCTGGAAGGGAATGGATGGTTCTGAGATCGTTTCCTTCCTGCCAACCAGCTATACCTACCGTACGGAGCCGATGGAGGCGAACCGCATCTGGAAGGAGCGGACGCAGATACAGGATCTGGACGCATTTCTGATGCCTTATGGCTATGGTGATGGCGGCGGCGGTCCGGCGAGGGATCATGTGGAGTATGCGCTTCGTCAGAAAGATCTGGAGGGCAGTGTGAAAATCAGGATGGCAGGTCCCATGGAATTCTTCCGGGACATGGAAGAAAAAGGCGGTCCGGTCAATACCTACGTGGGAGAACTGTATTTCAGTGCTCACAGAGGAACCTATACTTCCCAGGCAATGATCAAGAAAAATAACCGGAAGAGTGAGATCGCTCTTCGGGAGATGGAATTCTGGAGCAGTCTGGCGAAAGGCTGCGGTATGGAATATGAACTGTCAAAGGCGGATGCGCTCTGGAAAGAACTGCTGCTGCATCAGTTCCACGATATTCTGCCGGGTTCCAGTATCGCAAGAGTGTATGTAGAAGCAGAGCAGGCCCATGCGGCACTTCAGGCAGGCGCCGAGAAGATGAAGGATAAGGCACTTGCAGCTCTTACGGAGAATGACATGAAAGATACAGTGACCGTATGGAATTCTCTTAGCTTTGATCGGAAAGCCCTGGTCGAACTGCCGAAAGAGTTTGCGGAGGGAGCCGTGACCTGTGACGGAGAGCCGGTTCTGGTACAGGAGATGGAGGGTACAGTGAAAGCTCTGGTTACCATTCCTTCCTGCGGCGCCGTTTCCCTGAGAGCCGTAACAGAGAATACCGATGCAGCACCAGATGCTGACCACGCAAAAGGCGTTACCGTGACAGAAGATCCCGACGGATTTGTGCTTGAAAACAGTCAGGTGCTTGCGAAAGTGAACCGTATGGGAGAGGTGGTTTCTTTCGTGCTCAAAGAGTCTGGCCGCGAATTTGCCGCAGAACCGATGAACCGTTTCCATCTGTACAAAGATGTGCCGAGGATGTTTGATGCCTGGGATATTGATTCCAACTACATTGAGCAGGAAGTGCGCGCAGCAGAGGAAGTGACGGTTGTTAAGGTATCCGAAGGGCTTGAGGGTGTGCTCAAAGTGACAGGAAGGATCAGCAACTCTTCGTATACCCAGTATATTCGTCTTCAGGCAGAGGGAAGACGCGTGGAGTTTGAGACAGAAGTGGACTGGAAGGAACTCCATCGCCTGCTGAAGGTAAGCTTTCCGGTGACCGTATATACGGAGAACGGAATCAATGAGATGCAGTTTGGCTACGTGGAGCGTCCGGCTCATCGCTCCAGACTGTACGACAAAGATCGTTTCGAAGTCTGCAATCACAGATACAGCGCTCTGTGTGATGCTGCTCACGGCGCTGCGGTGCTCAATGACTGTAAATACGGTATCAGCATGAACGAAAACGCACTGGAGCTGACCCTTCTGCGCGCGTCTGCCTGCCCGGAGATGTGTGCGGATAACCGTGTGCACAGCTTCTGCTATGCATTCACCCCATGGGAGGGAAGCTTTGCGGACTGTGATGTGGTAAGACAGGGCTATGAGTTGAATGTAAAACCACAGGTAACCTGTGGAAAAACAGAGACCTTCCGTGCAGTGACTGTGGAAAAATCCAATGTAATTCTGGATACAATGAAACCTGCGGAGGATGGCTCGGATGATCTCATCCTCAGATTCTACGAGTCGAAAAAGGCAGCCGTGGAGAGTGAGATTACCTGCAATCTGGGAGGAAAGAAAGCGTATCTCTGTGACATGCTGGAAAATGTACAGGAAGAAATTCCGATGGAGAACGGAATAATGCGCTTTCCTTTCCGGGCTTTTGAGATTAAGACAGTCAGAATCGTGCGATAGGTTACTGTACAGACCGCAACGGACGCTGTGCAGAAAATAGATCTCGACGCAGACTCGCTTTTCAAAGTTAGCGCTGGACATCTCCTGCGGAGCGATTTATACTTAACCTATAATGTAGGGGTACCGGAAGACGGCAGGAGATTGGAAGAACGGAGGAAGCTTTGAGTGATGAAAAGCGCGGTATTTTATGGAAAGCATGATTTGCGGGTGGAAGAACAGGAAATGCCTTCGGTGGGACCAAAGGATGTTCTGATTCAGGTAAAAGCCTGCGGAATCTGCGGAACAGATGTACATATTTATGAAGGCGACAAAGGAGCGGCGGAGGTGACACCGCCCACGATCCTGGGACATGAGTTTTCCGGTGTGATTGCACAGGTAGGGGAAGAAGTGAAAGATTACCAGGTGGGGGACAGAGTCTGTATCGATCCCAACTGCTATTGTGGAGCCTGTGAGCCCTGCAGAAACGGGGTGGCCCATTACTGTGAGCATATGATTGGCTATGGAACGACAGTGAACGGTGGCTTTGCCGAGTACTGCGCAGTCAATGAGAGACAGGTTTATAAGCTCGGTGAGCACACTACCTTTGAGCAGGGCGCCATGACCGAACCGGTTGCCTGCTGCCTGCATGGTATTGATATGTGTGAAATCCGTCCGGGCCATCAGGTCGTCATCATCGGCGGCGGAATGATCGGACTTCTTATGCTCCAGCTGGCAAGACTGGCGGGAGCAGCGAAAATAGCCCTTTTAGAGCCGGTGGAAAGTAAACGGGAAGTGGGAAAGAAACTGGGAGCGGATGTCTGCATTGATCCGATTCATGAGGACGCAAAGGCGCGTCTTCTGGAAGAAGGCATGAACTGGATTAACACCGTCATTGAGTGTGTGGGACGTCCTTCCACCATCGAGCAGGCGATTGAACTGGCCGGAAACAAGGCAGTTGTGATGATGTTTGGCCTGACAAAACCAGATGAGACGATTTCCGTAAAACCATTTCAGGTTTTCCAGAAGGAACTGACACTGAAAGCATCGTATATCAATCCCTATACCCAGAAACGGGCACTGGATCTGATTGATTCGGGGCGGCTGGATGTGACCAGCATGGTATACAAGGTGTGCGGACTGGATGATCTGGCAGAGATTCTCGGCAAACCGGAACTTCGCGCAAAGGGAAAATATATTATTTCTCCGGAAAAATAAACGTCCGGTTCATTTGCCGGGCAGCGCATAAGATGAAATTATAAAAAAGAAAGACGGCAGGGTGAAAGCAAATGAGTGCTTCACCCTGTCGTCTTATTTTTACTTTTCAGCTAAAAACCGGGGATTACAGTACCAGGAAGGTACAGGTGCCCGGTGCGAGATCAATCAGGCCGGCTGTCTGATCAACCGGTGCAAGTTCCGGCAGCGTATTGTTTTCGCCAAGAACGAGCGGCTTTCCGTTCAGAGTCATAACTGACGCGCGGATATTTCCACCCTGACCTGCCAGCGTGTAGCGCTTTGCATTCTTTGGCAGATCCACCGTGGTGGGATCGGTCAGAGAATTATTGATGATCAGGTAAACGACACCGTCTTTGCCGTCCCTGCGGGAGTGGGCAAATACATGTGCGCCTTCGCGGATCGGCTCTTCGGTATCATAAACTGTAGTGCCCATCAGGCGGTTCCACAGCAATACTGCAAAGTAGTTCGGACGCGGATCGAATACCTGGCGTGCCAGGAAGCCGTAATCGGAGGAAGCCAGGGTATTATGGAAAATCACACCGTTTGTCAGAGAGGCAAATCCGCCCAGCTCATTTAAAGTACGAAGGACATCCAGGTAAGTGGAAGCCCAGGTGTCACCGCCGCCGCCTGCGTCGCCGGATTCGGTAACCCACATCTCACCGCCGGGAACATACTTGTCACGGAAGGGGAGATAGGTGCGGCAGAATTTCAGCGCAGTATCCAGATAAGGCTCTGTGGTGGCTTCACTGGCTGACCAGTGACCGCTTGGCATAACCGAAGCGAGGCGCTCAGAGACACCGTTGTAATAGTGGTAACTGAATACATCCAGCGGAACGACGGTTCCGTCAAGCAGATCATCGCAGCCGCAGGTGTTCGGGGCAAGCTGCTCGATTCCGCCGGCCTTTTCGCTGGAACCTTTGCCAAAGGAGACATTGTCACCGCCGGTGCTGCTTGGTCCTACGCAGATACAATCCGGATAGTTTGCGCGAAGCCAGGTAAAGAACAGATCCTGATCACGGCGATAGTCAGCTGGTGTATAACCTTTTGGAAAACCGGTTTCCTCCATCATGTTCGGCTCGTTGGCAAACTCAGCCGCGTTGATCGGAACGCCATATTCTTTGCTCAGAGAGAACAGCTTCTCGGCCTCGGCCGGATGCCATGGTTCGTCTGCCGAATGGAGTCCCGGGCAGTTGGCAACAGAAACAATCAGTTTGGCGCCGATGGCTTTCACGAAATCCAGAACACCGATCCATTGCTCTTTTGTGAGCACGTTCAGATAACCATCCGGAACCTTGCCGTTTGTAGTTCCGTCAAAATCATAGTACGTTTTGGTAGCCCAGGTACCGGATACACGCACCCAGACCGGTCCCAGTTCTTTGGCGAGACTGCGCAGCTTCTCATTGTAAAGATCGATGGGCGGATATACCTGCATCAGATCTTTATACATGGCAGCAATGCCCTCCGCGGTAGGCTCAACACGAAATTCTTCTGTGCCAGCGATCTGACCTGGGGTATAGGCTTTCCAGAAAGTGCCGCCGGTCACTTCGGCAAACTCTACATTGTAGGACATCATCATAGGATTGATTTCACGCAGAGCCGTGAGAGTCTCCGGAATCAATTTGACAAACTGTGACATAAATGTACTCCTTTCCATATGGTATGTTTTGTGACAGATAAGATACGAACACGTTCATGTTTCAATGTCATACACTTATGATAGCAGAGATTGAATGGTGTGAACAGGGACGATTTTGGGCAATTGCTGGATAATTTATAGGTTCGTTCGTGTTCAGATGACGTAATTATCCCCGTCGGCATTGGATTTCATCAGATCGGCAATGGTTACACTGCCCAGATATTCCCGAATAACCCGATTCAGGCCCTGCCAAAGAGAGATGGTTCTGCACTCGGCCATGCGCGGACAGGACGAAGCGCCCGGGTCTACGCAGGCCACAGGAGCAAGCGATTCTTCGGTCAGCTGCAAAATATCGCTTACCGCATATTGTTCCGGAGCTTTCGTCAGGCGATAGCCGCCGCCCTTTCCTCTCAAACCGTTCACAAGATAAGATTTTACAAGGAGTTTCATGATACTCTCCAGATATTTCTCAGAAATTTCCTGACGTTCTGCAATTACTTTCAGCGGAATAAAACCTTCCGATTGATGTTCCGCAAGATCAATCATAACCCGCAGTGCATAGCGGCCTTTTGTTGAAATCAGCATGTGATCCCCTCCTGTCTTTCATAAACCCAGTATACAGTATGGTTAATGGGTAATCAATGGTAAAATCTCTCCATTTTCTATTGACAAGGATGTTCTGCCTCTGTATAATCATACTAACCCTAAGGATTGGTAGGTTATATGAGGAGGGCTTATGAAAAGGAAGTGTGTTACTGGAACTGTGTTTTTTCTTTGTGGTGAAAGAGAGGGGCAGGTATGAATGTGATTTTTATCTCCCCACATTTTCCCAGTCATTTTTATCAATTCTGTGCCCGGCTTAAGGAGCGCGGGGTCACTGTGCTTGGAATCGGCGACAGTCCGTGGGAAGCGCTTGGTGATCACTGCCGTCACGCACTGACAGACTATCGTTTTGTACATAGCCTGAAGGATTATGATGCCGTTTATCGTGCGGTGGCAGATTACATCTTTCACTATGGCCGTATTGATTATGTGGAAAGTGAAAATGAATACTGGCTGGAACTGGATGCGCGCATCCGCAGTGATTTTCATATCACAACAGGACCGAAATCAGAAGCGATGGCAGACATGAATCGCAAATCCCGTATGAAGGCAGCATACAAACATGCCGGCATCCCAACCGCCCGGTGGGTGCTTCCGGAATCGCTGCAGGAAGCCTGCCATTTTGCGGATGAAGTCGGTTATCCGGTGATTGTAAAGCCGGATCAGGGAGTGGGAGCAGTCAGTACCTTTAAGATTCATGACAGCCAGGAGATGGCTGATTTCTGGGAGAAGAAAGATCCGGAAATCTCATTCATTGAGGAGGAATGCGTTCCTGGTCATGTGGAAACATTTGACGGCATCACGGACAGTCATAAAAATATCCTGTTTTGTGCCAGCCAGAGTCTGCCGGTCAGCCTGATGGATGCAGTCAATCAGGATTTGGATGTGGTCAGTTACTGTCAGGCACCTGCAAAAGACTTATGGGAAGCAGGAAGACGGGTGCTGCAGGAATTTGATACCCGAAATAAATTTTTCCATTTTGAATTTTTCCGTCTTGATGAAGAGAAAGAAGGTTTGGGAAAACGAGGGGACATTGTCGGCCTGGAAGTAAACATGCGTGCCCCGGGCGGACGTATTCCTGACAAAATGAATTTTGCCTATGATACAGACGTTTACACGATCTGGGCAGACAGTCTGATTTACGACCGCTGTTTTATGAGTAGTGAATTCAAACATTATATTACGCATATCGGGCGTAAAAACTCTTTACATTATGCCCATACCTATGAGGAAATCAGAGACCGTTTCGGTTCGCAGATTCTCGAAGAGATGGAAGTAGATCCGGCGCTGGCGGATGAGATGGGAAATCATGCCTACCTGATGCGTGCAGACACGCTCAAGGATCGCGAGGAACAGGTCCGCTTTATTTTACAGCGAAAGGAAGCCATATGAGACGAGAATGGATCAGTCAGTACAGTGAAAACTTAAACAGGGAAATGCATTTTCTGGTTTTTGGCAGCAGCGGTGTACCGCTTCTAGCCTTTCCATGCCAGGATGGCATGTGTGATAACTGGGAGAGTTTTGGAATGCCGGATACACTGGCTGATTATATAGACAGCGGAAAGATACAGCTGTTTTGTGCAGATACCGTAGATCGGGAAAGCTGGTCCGATAAATTTGCTGATAAAGAGCAGCGAGCCCTTGTTCAGGAGGCGTATTATCGGTACATTGTGGAGGAAGCTGTGCCGCTGATCCACTGGAAAAACGGCAGTGACAGAAAACCGATCGCAACAGGTTTTAGTTTGGGAGCGAGTCATGCAGCCATCATTTTCTTTCGCCGTCCTGATCTGTTTGCAGGAATGTTGGGATGCTCCGGCTGCTATGATACCGTGCATTTCTGGGATGGCTGGTGCAATCATACGCTATATGACAATTCGCCTGTGCATTTTCTTGCAAATATGCCGGAAGATCATCCGTATATTGCATTATATAATCAGAAAAAAATAGCCATCTGTGTTGGTCAGGGAAGATGGGAAAGGGAAGGCCGCCGCACTGCGGCAATTATGAGAGAACTGTTTCAACAAAAGGGAATTCACGGCTGGGTTGATTTCTGGGGGTATGATGTAGATCATGACTGGCCCTGGTGGAAGAAACAGATCCGTTATTTCCTGCCCTGGCTTCTGAATGAAAAAGAGGGGTAATGAGCATGCTTCATGTGAATGATGAGAAAGTGAGAACGCTTTTGCTGGAAGGCAATTTTGGTCTGGAAAAGGAGAGCCTGCGCATTATGCCGAATGGACACATGGCTTATACGCCCAATCCGTTTCCGGGAAATAAGCACATTGTCAGGGATTTCTGTGAGAATCAGACAGAGATCAATACACCGGTGCTGCCCTCTGCCAAAGCTGCCGTAGATAGTTTATGGGACTATACCAGACAGATACAGAGAACCTTGGCTGCGCTTCCAAATAGGGAATTATTATGGCCTTTTTCCAATCCGCCGCTGATTCAAAATGAAGCGGACATTCCGGTCGCACAGTTTACAGGAGAGCGCACAGGAAAGACAACCTATCGGGAATACCTTTCGGATCGATACGGGCGTTATAAGATGACGCTGTGTGGTATCCATGTAAATTATTCTTTTTCAGACGAACTCTTGCAGACGGATTTTGCACTGAGTGGTCAAAGTGATTTCCAGGAATATAAAAATCAGATCTATGTCACGCTGGCAGAACGGATGGCAGCTTACGGGTGGATCATGACGGCTGTGACTGCAGCCAGTCCGCTGATGGATTCGAGCTATGTGGAGAAAGGGCGCTATGGGATCGATACGTTTAACGGAATGGCATCCACCCGATGCAGTGAGCTGGGATACTGGAATTATTTTACGCCGATTTTTGATTACAGCAATATTCGCGCATATGCGGACAGCATTTCGCAATACGTAAAGGATGGTCTGCTGGTATCGCCGACGGAACTGTATTATCCGATCCGTCTGAAACCGCGGGGCAGCAATCGCCTGGATACACTGCGTGAAGAAGGTGTGGATCACATTGAACTGCGGATGGTGGACTTAAATCCGCTGCAGCCGTCCGGGATTGAAAGAAAAGATCTGCAGTTTGCTCAGCTGCTGCTGGTATATCTGGCGGGAACACCGCGTCAGAGCTTTACTCTGAAGGATCAGGTGCAGGCAGTGCAGAATTTTAAAAATGCTGCCCACTATGATTTGAAAACAGTTAAGATTGTCGTGCCAAACAAAGAGGTCTATTCGGTGGCCGATGCAGGTCGGAAAGTGATTGGATTTATGCGGGAGTTTTATCAGGATTTTCCGGGAGAGATTCAGGAGGTCCTGGATTTTGAGGATGCAAAATTTGAAGACCCCGAAAATCGTTATGCGTGGAAGATTCGCAGACAATATGCGGAAGGGTTTCTCTCGAAGGGATTGCAACTGGCGGAACAGAGACAGCAGGAGGCATTGTAAATGTGTGAATTGTTTGGAGTTTCCAGTAAAAATAAGGTTCAGTTAAATGAGATGCTCAAAGAATTTGCCAGCCACAGCGTACGGCATCCAAATGGCTGGGGTATGGCAGTCTTTTACGGGAATTCCGTCAGCCTGGAAAAAGAACCGGTTCCTGCCTGCAAAAGTGTCTATTTGAGAGAACGGCTGCGTCATACGTTTCGTGCCTCCAATATGATCGCTCATATTCGTCTGGCTACGAGAGGAACAATGGATTTTGAAAACTGCCATCCATTTGTGATGAGGGATAACAGTAACCGCACCTGGACACTGGCGCATAACGGGACGATTTTTGACTGTCCGGTGATGACACAGTATGTTCACACGCAGGAAGGCCAGACAGACAGCGAACGCATTCTCTGTCACCTGATCGACCTGGTAGATACCCGCCAGGAGCAGCTGAAACGGCCGCTGGATGCAAAAGAGAGGTTTCGTCTGGTGGATGAGATGGTCTGCAGCATAGCGCTGCACAATAAACTCAATTTGCTGATTTACGACAGCGAACAGTTTTATGTACATACCAATTATGCGAATTCACTCTATGTGAAGCAAAGTGAAGATACCGCCTTTTTTGCCACGGTGCCTTTGGATCGCGGAAACTGGAAACCCGCAGAATTTACCACGTTGCTGGGTTATAAGGACGGCAGACAGATTTTTACCGGTACCAATCACGGTCAGGAATATATAGACAATCCGAAAGACATGCAATTTATCTTTGTGGATTATGCATCACTGTGATATGCTAAAAGCGGAGAGGCTTTTCCTCTCCGCTTTTGTGGTGCCGGGTGATTTAAAAAGAATACAGCCCGGAAGAGAGGAGAAAAAGGAATATGAAAGCATTATCTGACCGTACAGCCGGTTTTACCGATTCCGTAATCCGAAGAATGACTCGTATCTCCAACCGATATGGAGCAGTCAATTTGTCTCAGGGATTTCCGGATTTTGAACCTCCGGCCGCCATTTTAGAGAGACTCTCGGAAGTATCCCATGAGGATTTTCATCAGTACTCGATCACCTGGGGAGCCCAGAATTTCAGGGAGGCACTTGCGGCCAAGCAGGCACATTATATGGGACATCCCATCGATCCTGACGGGGAGATTGTCGTTACCTGCGGAAGCACGGAGGCAATGATGGCGGCAATGATGACTGTGGCAAATCCGGGAGATAAAGTCATAGTTTTCTCTCCGTTCTATGAGAATTACGGAGCAGATACCATTCTTGCAGGTGCAGAACCGATTTATGTCCCTCTGCAGCCTCCGGCTTTTTCATTTGACCCCGAGGTTCTGGAAGATGCTTTTCGTCAGGGACCAAAGGCGCTGATCCTGTGCAATCCTTCCAATCCGTGCGGAAAGGTCTTTACGCGGGAAGAGCTTGAAACGATTGCGTATCTGGCAAAAAAATACGATACCTATGTGATTACGGACGAAGTGTATGAGCATATCGTATATGCACCGTACCAACACACGTATTTTGCATCTCTTCCGGACATGTGGGAGCGGACCATTTCCTGCTCTTCCCTGTCCAAAACATACTCTATCACCGGTTGGCGTCTGGGATATACGATTGCACCGCCGAAGATCACAGAACGGATCAAAAAAGTTCACGATTTTCTGACGGTAGGTGCTGCGGCCCCGCTGCAGGAAGCAGTGATTCCGGGTCTTAAGTTTGACCAGCAGTATTACGATGACCTGCTGGAAAAATATACTCATAAAAAAGAACTATTCCTGAAAGGACTGGATGATCTGCAGCTGGCACACACGAATCCGCAGGGGGCTTATTATGTTTTGCTGGATATTTCTGAGTTTGGTTATGAGAGTGATCAGGAATTCTGTGAAGTACTTGCCAGAGAGGTGGGGGTAGGAGCGGTACCCGGCTCCAGCTTTTTCAGAGAACCGGTGAATCATCTGATCCGGATGCATTTTGCCAAAAAAGATGAGACACTGAAGGAAGCGCTGAAGCGCCTGGAGCAGATCCGAAGTAAGATTCCCGGAAAAAGGATTTGACTTTTGAAGGTATCATGGTATGATAAAGTTAATTAAATCTATTTTAGAAGTTAAATTAACGTAAACTAACTTAACAAGGAGGAAGGAAAGTGAGAATTCATTACGACGAGAAAAACAGACTGTTTAAGTTGGATACGGATCATACCACGTATCTGATAGGGCTGACGCCGGAGGGTTACCTGGGCCATGTCTATTATGGGCGCAGGATCGGAAATTTTGGCGGGGCCTATCGTCTCAGAATAGAAGAGGCGCCGTTCACGCCTTCTGTGAACCAGAGAGAAAAATCCGCTTTTCTGGATTACTTTCCCATGGAGTATCCTACGGGAGGAATCGGAGATTACAGGGAGAGCTGTCTGAATGTCAGAAATGAGCAGGGCTGTATGGGGGCGGAACTTTTGTATCTCTCACATACGATGGAAAAAGGAAAACCAGGCCTGCCCGGACTTCCGGCATCCTTTGGAAGCGAGGAGGAAGTGGAGACCCTGCGGATTATCTGTGAGGATAGAGTTCTCGGATTAAAAGCAGAGCTGATGTATTCGGTATTTGCTGCGGAAGATGTGATCACGAGGAGCGTAAAGATCAGCAATGAGGGAAAAGAAAATCTCCGCCTGGAAAAGGTGTACAGCGCCTGCCTGGATATGGACAATGAGGATTTTGAGATGATTACTCTGCACGGAGCCTGGGCGAGAGAACGCCATATTCAGAGGAGAAAAGTCGGCTATGGAAAGCAGATGGTTTCCTCCTTCAAGGGAGAGCCAGGGCATCAGGAACATCCGTTCCTGGCACTGGTAACGCCGGATACCACGCAGGAACACGGGGAAGTGTATGCGATGAATTTTGTATACTCCGGTAATTTTATTGCACAGGCAGAACTGACACAGTTTCATCAGGTCCGGATGGTGATGGGTATCCATTCGGAGGAATTCTGCTGGAAATTATCTCCCGGAGAGAGCTTTTACGCACCGGAAGCGGTTCTGGTTTATTCATCAGAAGGACTTGGTAAAATGACGCGTTCCTTTCATGATTTCTACCGAAACCACATGATCCGCAGTCCGTATAAATATAAGAGCCGACCGGTGCTGATCAACAACTGGGAGGCAACGTATTTTGACTTTGACACGGAGAAACTGCTCGCAATCGCCAGAGAGGCAAAAGCGAACGGAATCGAGATGCTGGTCATGGATGACGGGTGGTTCGGAAAAAGAAATAAGGATGACAGTTCTCTTGGCGACTGGGAAGTGAACGAAGAGAAGATCACAGGAGGTCTTGGGGAACTGGTGAGAAAAGTAAATGAGATCGGGCTGAAATTCGGTATCTGGTTTGAGCCGGAAATGATCTCTCCGGATTCTAATCTGTACCGGAAACATCCAGACTGGGCAATTCAGATCGGCGGAAGAGAGAATACCCAGAGCCGCGCGCAGTATGTTCTGGATTTGTCCAGATGTGAGGTGCGCGATTACGCTTACGAGTGTGTGGCGAAGATACTTCGCAGTGCGCCGATTGCCTATGTGAAGTGGGATATGAATCGTCAGCTGAGCAATCTGGGAAGTGCCCGTCTTGCGCCGGATCAGCAGCAGGAACTGTTCCACCGCTATGTGCTTGCGCTGTATGAAATGCAGGAGAGACTGGTGACGGAGTTTCCGGATCTTCTGCTGGAAAACTGCTCCGGAGGCGGGGCAAGATTTGATCCCGGCATGCTTTACTACAGTCCTCAGATCTGGTGCTCTGATGATACGGATGCTATCGAGAGACTGCGAATTCAGGAAGGAACAGCCATGATTTATCCGATCTCGACGATGGGTGCTCATGTCAGTGACTGCCCGAATCATACGGTGGGAAGAACGACCCCGTTTGCCACCAGAGGACAGGTAGCCCTTGCGGGTACTTTTGGTTATGAACTGGATATCACAAAAATATCTTCCGAGGACAGGGCGCAGATCCCGGAACAGGTAGCGATGTATCACAAATATCAGGAACTGATGCAAAAGGGAGATTATTATCGGATTCATTCCTGGAATGATGAGAAACCGTATGACTGCTGGATGGTAGCAGCAAAGGACGGTTCGGAAGCGCTGGTAACTTACGTACAGGTACTCGGACAGCCAAATGAACGAAGCAGAATCATCTCTCTCAAAGGTCTGCTGCCGGATACAGATTATCGCCTGGAAGGTACAAAAGAGGTATACCGTGGAGATGAGCTGGAAAACTGCGGTTTCCTCGTACGGGATGTAAGAGGAGACTTCCAGAGCAGGCTGTATCATTTTGTAAAGGAAGAAAATAATAATTTAACAATTTAAAGCATTAAAAATCTGTCATTGAAAAATGGCAGATTTTTGTGAAATCTTTTGTTTTCTGCACAGCGTCCGCTGCCGACTGAATTGCTTGACAAGCTATGGCGATTTCGATATATTAATTTATAGCGATGATTCAGTTGTTCCCCGGCAGGTGGGAAAAGTTAGTAAAAATGGAGGGTTTCCAATGGCAAAGGACGTTACGCTGGCAGATATAGCGGCGAAGGTTGGCGTGAGCAATGTTGCCGTTTCCAGGGCATTATCCGGAAAGTCAGGAGTCAGTGAAGAGCTCAGAAGCAGAATAAAAAGTGTTGCGCAGGAGATGGGATATGTATCCAGCGGATCGTCCAGAGCAAATGGCGGCGGAACAGGAAATATTGGCGTCATTATACCGGAGAATTATTATGGGGATTCTCTTTCGTTTTATGGACGTCTTTACGAAAGAGTAGTGAAAGCGCTATACGACAATAATTATTACGGGATTCTTGAGATGCTTTCCAAGGAAGATGAAATGGCGGGAAATCTGCCGAGAGTCATGCAGGATGAGAAGGTGGACGGACTGATTCTTCTGGGACAGCTGAGTGAACAGTACCTTGGGACAATCACCGGGCAGATGGATCTTCCGGTCCTGTTCCTTGATACTTATGTTCCGTATGCGGAACTGGATACGGTAATTTCAGATGGATACTATGGTATGTATCAGATGACGAATTATCTGATACAGGAAGGCCATAGAAAAATCGGCTTTGTGGGAAGTGTGGATGCAACCAGCAGTATTGCGGATCGGTACTGGGGTTACAGACGTTCCCTGCGGGAAAACGGAATCCTTTTTTCAGATGGGTGGGAAATACCGGATCGGGAAGAAAACGGAAAGATGTTTGACCTGATTTTGTCTTCTCCGGGAGAATTGGATGCGTATGTGTGCAACAGTGATTATACGGCCCGGATCCTGATCAGCAATTTTGAAAAATCCGGTTATCGTGTCCCGGAGGATGTTTCCGTTGTCGGTTTTGATAATTATCTGCCTGCGGGCGTGGAGGAAAATCGGATCACGTCGTATGAAGTGGATATTAACCGTATGGCGAACCTTTGTGTGGAATCTCTGATCGGGAAAATCCGAAAGACAGATTACGTGAAAGGAATTCAGACTGTGACGGGCAGGATTATTCGCAAAAAAACGGTAAAAAACAGAAACGGGCAGTGACGAAGAAAAAAAGAATATCGTCTGCGGGACGATAAAAAATCAGAATAGAAAAAAGAGCAGCGATTCAGCAGAGCAGCGGAATCGCTGCTCTTTTTTTCTGTTCCGATTTGCCTGCCATGGGATATCGGAACAGGTGTGAGAGGACTGAAAGGTGAAACGAGCCAAGGGAAGAATTAAATTAAGTTAATAATAGAAGAAATATGAAGGTAAAAAAAGATAAGGGACCGTACGATCTGTAAAAATAGACAAAAGCGCACATTAATAATTTAATAAAGTGACGAAAATGTGGTTTGCGAAGCGAAAATAAAGAAAAACATATTGATTTAATAAAGCTATTGATGTAGAATTTATATAAAGTTAATAGAAAGTTAATTAACAATGAATACAAAGCATAAATAAAGAAACAAAGAAAGAAAATAAAGCAAAGTTAAGAGAAAATCACCTCCAAATCGAAAAAACCAATTGGCAGGAGGCGGAAGAGACTCGTGACATGTGACAGTGATCCGCTTTTTCGAAGTGTGGGGGATTTTATAAAAGCAGTGATTCAACTATCCGCTGAATTGGTGCAAAAAGGAGTCCTGTGTTTCCCAAAAAATCGCGAAGACACAGATTCCAAAGGTAATCTATGAGGGGAAAGGAGGAAAGAAAAAGAAACACGTTTACTGTAATGGAAAGGAGATTAATATGGCAGTAAGTAAAGCAACTCCGGCCAAACAGGGCTGGAAAGAAAAATGTGCGGGAATTGGACGTCAGATGATCAAGAAACGCTGGCTGTACTTCCTTCTGGTTCCCGGAATCCTGTTTTTCGCAATCTTTAAATATGTTCCGATGTACGGATTGAAGATTGCATTTATGGATTACAATCAGTATGACCCGTCGAAAAGTACCTGGGTAGGTCTGGCTCAGTTCGCCAGCCTCTTTTCGAAACGATCTTTCCTTCCGGTACTTCGAAACACAGTAGTCATCAGCCTTTTGAAACTGGTGATCGGATTCCCGATACCGGTAATTCTGGCATTGATGATGAATGAAATGCGAAGCCTCAAATTCAAGAAAGTGTCACAGACACTGCTGTATCTGCCGCACTTTATTTCCTGGGTTATTCTGGCAGGTATCATTATGACCCTGCTGGATCCGGACAACGGACTGATCACACAGCTGATCTTTCAGATCACAGGACAGAAAGTCATGGTACTGACAGACTCCAAATGGTTTGTTCCAATGCTGATCGTGACCGATATCTATAAAGGTATGGGATGGGGAACGATTTTGTATTTTGCCGCAATCAGCGGCATCGACCCGTCACTCTATGAAGCCGCATCCATCGACGGAGCCGGCAGATGGAGACAGGCGATCAATATTACCCTTCCATCCATCGTACCTACGATTGTGGTCTGCTTCATCCTGAACTGCGGAAATATTCTGAATGCGGGATTTGATCAGATCTTTATGCTGTATACCTCGCATGTGTATGATGTAGCGGATATCATCGACACTTACGTTTATCGAATGGGTATCATTAACAATGATTATTCCTTCAGTACGGCAGCCGGTATGTTTAAGTCTGTCGTGGCCTTCCTGCTGATCATGATTGTGAATTCAGTCGCCAAGAAGACCGGAAACGAAGGTCTGTTCTAAGAGGAGGAGGAAGCAGAAAATGAAACGCTCGAACGTAAAGGGAACTGCAATCCGCCGGAGTAACGGTGAAAAAGCATTTTCCGTATTCAATTACATCTTCTTTGTCCTGCTGAGCATCATCATGGTATATCCCTTCTGGCATGTAATCATGATGTCCTTAAGCTCTGTGGAGGCAACAGCCAAAGGCGGTGTTTTTCTGTGGCCAAAAGGCTTTAACCTGGACACTTATGCAAAAGTTTTCCATGATCCGTCCATCTGGACCGGATACGCGACCACTCTGGGCGTGACGATCCTTGGTACTTTATTCGGAACACTTTTTACTGCGACCACAGCGTACCCGCTTTCCAAAAAGGATCTGCCTTTTGCGAAGGCCATGCTGATGCTGGTGCTCTTTACCATGCTGTTCAGCGGCGGTATGATTCCCGGATATTTGCTGATGAAAAATCTCCGGCTGATTGATAATCGCTGGTCACTGATTCTTCCCGGTTTGATCAGCGCTTACAATGTCATTATTATGAAGAGCTTCTTTCAATCGATTCCGGAAAGTCTGGAAGAATCGGCTATGTTGGATGGTGCCAACGAGGTGACGATCTTTGCCCGTATCGTTCTGCCTCTTTCCAAGGCAACGGTAGCCACCATAGCACTGTTCACAGCGGTCGGCTACTGGAATGATTATTTTTCCAGTGTCCTTTATATTAACTCCAAGGAAAAATGGGCTCTGCAGGCTGTGCTGCGTTACATGCTGACCAATACCAATCAGGCCATGCAGTCTGCCGGTGTTACCGTAACAGCGGCGACCAATGTAACGGCGGCCACTATCAAGGCGGCTTCCGTGGTTGTTGCGACAGTGCCGATCCTGTGTGTTTATCCGTTCGTACAGAAGTACTTTGTAAAAGGTGTCATGATCGGCGGCGTAAAAGGCTGATCTGTTCAGGAAAAAGAAAAGGAGGAAACAAAGAATGAAAAGAAAATTTGCAGCATGCGTACTTGCAGGAGTGATGACTGTTGGAATGTTTGCCGGATGCGGCAGCAACGGCGGAACAACATCTGAGAAGGGATCCGGTTCCGCTTCCGGCGGCACGGTTGTCTCAGATGAGAAAATCGATGTGCTGAATCAGGAAGAAACGATGAAACTGAGTGTGGTATGTCTTCAGGGATATACTCAGCCGGACAGTGAGACACAGAAATGGATGGAAGATCGTTACAATCTGGATATTGAAGTGATTGCTCTGCCGGGATGGTCGGATGCTACGGCCAAGATTTCTCTTCTGATGGGGGATGAAACCCAGAGACCGGATATCATCTGGTGGTGGAACATGGATGCCGACTATACGAAGTGGGTCGATGCAGGTCTGCTGGTCGATGTGGCGCCCTATATGGACAAATATACAAACATCAGAGATTACTATAACGACGTAGACCCGGGTGTCCTCTTCTATGCATCGGATGACAGCGGCAGCATTTATCGGATCCCCGGTGATGTGGCGGAACCGGCCTGCGAGACTTTGTGGATCCGTCAGGACTGGCTGGACAATCTGGGACTTTCCGTACCCACCACATTGGATGAACTGGAGGATGTTCTGTACAAATTCACATTTGATGATCCGGATGGAAACGGAGTGAATGATACTTATGGATGGGGCGGTGACGGATATGATCTCCGCAGCTTCTGGCCATGGATTCAGGGAGCGGGAGAAGGCTACGGACGTGACACCTTCCTGCTTGCGGATGACGGAACTTATATTTACGGACCGACCACAGAAGACTGCAAGGAATGGCTGGGAAGAGTGTCCAAGCTGTATGCAGACGGCGTAATCACACCGAATATCATCACAGATACAGACCGCGATGAAGAGATGGCAAACGGCGGTTTCGGCGCTACGTACAGCTGGGTAACCTGGAACAATCCGTCCACTGGTGTTATGCAGTCCTTCTATGCAACCAATCCGGATGCAAAGTGGGTTCCCATTGACATGGTAGCAGGTGACAACGGTACTCCGCAGGATGACCCGGCGTCCATCAGTGCATGGTGCTATTTCGGAATTACCAATGTATGCTCTGACCCGGAGAGAGCTTACGCAATCTGGGATGATCTGGCAGCTCCGGAAAACTACATCCGCAAGAGATTCGGTGTGCAGGACAGAGACTGGAAGGACAACGGAGACGGCACCTATGACATTATCAATCCGTGGGATGGCGGTGTAAATACCGAAAACAATTACGGAATCAACCTGTTCCAGGATTTGTTCGCAAGAAAAGATGAGTGCAACATTGCCAACACAACTGAGACGACAGAGCTTTTTGAAAAAGTAAAAGAGAATAGCCGTCTGGCTTATGCCCGCTCAGTGGAGAAGAAGAACCCGTCAGCCTATACGGTAAACAACGATCTGGGTACCGATATCGGTGATATCATGAAAGAGTATGTCTGGGGTGTGATCGGAGGCAACAAGTCTCTGGATAACTGGGATGCATACGTAAGTGATATTGAAAATGCAGGAGTTCAGGATGTACTGGATGAGCTTGCCGAGCTTCACGGGGCTCAGAGAGAGCAGTACGAAGAGTATATGAAGAATTATGAAGCAAACAATCAGTAAATGACAAAAAGAAACCATACAACAGCCCTGCGGCAGAGAAAACAGCTGCTGCAGGGCTGTTGCATCACAGGCAGCTCTTGTATAGAGAAAAAAGAAATGGAGGAATGAAAAATGAGTGAAGTGAAAATCATCGGTGCAGATGTACCAAATGTACCATGGCAGGATCGTCCGCAGGACGATACCTCAGGTCTTCCACTGTGGAGATACCGTGAAAATCCCATTATCGGACGCAACCCGGTGGAGGGTGTTGCCCGTATTTTTAACAGTGCAGTGATGCCCTATGAAGGAGAATTTATTGGCGTATTCCGCGGAGAGCAGACCAACGGAGTTCCCTTTATCTATCTTGGAAGGAGCAAAGATGCCATCCACTGGGAATTTGACAAAGAGAAGATCCGTTTTGTGGATGAAGACGGACAGGAATTTATGCCCCGCTATGCCTATGACCCAAGGCTTGTAAAAGTGGAGGATACCTACTATATTATATGGTGTCAGGACTTTTACGGAGCTGCCATCGGTGTTGCGAAAACACAGGATTTCAAAACATTTACGAGAATTGAAAATCCGTTCCTTCCATTTAACCGCAATGCCGTGCTGTTTCCGAGAAAAGTGAACGGAAACTTTCTCATGCTTTCCCGTCCAAGTGACAGCGGACATACTCCTTTTGGCGATATCTTCCTCTCAGAGAGCCCGGATATGCATTACTGGGGCAATCACCGCCATGTGATGGGAAAAGGAAAAGAGTGGTGGCAGTCAGTGAAAATCGGAGGCGGAGCCGCTCCGATTGAGACAACTGAGGGCTGGCTGTTATTCTATCACGGCGTTACCGGTACCTGCAACGGACTGGTGTACAGCATCGGCGGAGCGATTCTCGATATTGATAATCCTTCTATTGTTAAATATCGCTGCGAGACTTATCTGCTGACGCCGCAGGAGTGGTATGAAGAGCGGGGATTTGTGCCGAATGTAACTTTCCCCTGTGCAACTATTCATGATTCCGAGAGCGGCAGAATTGCTATTTACTACGGCTGCGCGGATACCTATGTGGGTCTGGCATTTACAACTGTGGATGAGGTTGTTGCTTATATTAAAGAGCACAGTGCTTTGACCGAAGAAGATAAGGAAATCGGAAAAAGATAAGCAATCGGGAGGAAAAAATGCTTGTTACGGAAGTGAAAGAACATTTACTGACGAAAATTATACCGTTCTGGCAAGGCATGAAGGATGAAGTGAACGGAGGATTTTGCGGCTATATGGATTTTGATTTGAAGATGGATCTAAAGTCGGAAAAAGGCTGTATTCTGAACAGCAGGATTCTCTGGTTCTTTTCCAATGCGTATCTTGTGCTTGGAGAGGAGAAACTTCTAAAGGATGCACGCCATGCGTTTCTTTTCCTGAAAGAGCATTGCCTGGATCGGGAGTACGGCGGAGTCTACTGGTCGCTGACGTATCTTGGAGAGCCGGAGGACACGACAAAACATACTTACAATCAGGCATTTGCGATCTATGCACTTTCCTCTTATTATGATGCTTCCGGAGATGAGGAAGCACTTCAGATCGCCTGGGAACTGTATCATCTGATCGAGACAAAATGCCGGGATGAATACGGATATCTGGAAGCTTTTTCCCGTGATTTTCGGCCTGCCGACAATGACAAACTTTCGGAAAACGGCGTCATGGCAGACAAGACAATGAACACGCTGCTGCACGTCTTTGAGGCCTATACAGAGCTGTACCGCGTGACGAAAGAAGAGGTTGTGGCAGATCGTCTGCGGTGGATGATGGATCTGTTTACGGAGAAAGTATATAACCCGGAAATCGGACGGCAGGAAGTGTTCTTTGACCGGAACTGGAATTCGCTGATTGATCTGTATTCCTACGGTCATGACATTGAGACAGCATGGCTTCTGGACCGGGGCGTGGAAGTATTGGGGGATGCTTCTTATGTGGAAAAGATCTCTCCTGTCACAAAGACGATCACGGAAAATATCTACAATCGGGCGTACATCGATCATTCCCTGGTGAATGAAGCCGAGAACGGTATCGTGGATACGACACGGGTCTGGTGGGTGCAGGCAGAGGCGGTAGTCGGTTTCCTCAATGGCTATCAGAAATCACCGGAACAGGTCAAATACCTGGAAGCGGCAAAGGACATCTGGAACTATATCAGGACGTATCTGGTGGATCCAAGGGAAGGATCGGAATGGTTCTGGTCTCTGGACAAGGATCGAAATCCGATCAAAAAACCGATTGTGGAACCCTGGAAATGTCCCTATCATAATGGAAGAATGTGCTTTGAGGTGATAAGGAGGATGCAAAAATGATTCATAAACAGTACTATGTGGAACAGGCAAAAGTAGATCGCGTGATCGCGAAAAAGAATCGGAAAAGTGACTTTTACAACGGTATTTATGACCGCTATGAAGATCCGGTGCTTACACGGGAGTTTGCCCCGGTGCACTGGAGATATGACCTGAATGAAGAGACGAATCCCTATTTTATGGAACGCCTGGGAATCAACGCGGTCATGAATTCCGGTGCCATTTTCCTGAATGGAAAGTATTATCTGGTGGTGCGTGTGGAAGGCAACGACAGAAAGTCTTTCTTTGCAGTGGCAGAGAGTGACACGGGTATTGACGGATTTCATTTCTGGGATTATCCGGTAGAACTTCCGGACACCTGCCCGGAGGAGACGAATGTATATGATATGCGGCTGACGCAGCATGAGGATGGCTGGATCTATGGGGTGTTCTGTTCCGAGAGCAAAGACCGGGAAGATCCGGATCTGTCCGCGGCAGTGGCAGAGGCCGGAATTGTGAGAACAAAAGATCTGAAACACTGGGAGCGTCTGGACAATCTGAAGACACTGCGGTCTCCCCAGCAGAGAAACGTGGTGCTGCACCCGGAATTTGTGGATGGCAAATATGCTTTCTATACCAGACCGATGGATGGGTTTATTGAGACAGGAAGCGGCGGCGGAATCGGATTCGGACTGTGCGAGGATATCGAGCATGCGGTGATCGATGAAGAAAAAATCATCAGCCGCAGAATCTATCACACCATCACGGAGTCCAAGAATGGAGCCGGAGCGACGCCGATCCGGGGCAAAAAATGCTGGATCCATATCGCTCACGGTGTGCGCAATACAGCTGCCGGTCTGCGGTACGTTCTGTACGTATTTGGAACCGATCTGGAGGATCCGTCGAAAGTCATTGCAGAGCCTTCCGGTGTCTTTCTGGTACCCTTTGGGGAGGAACGTGTGGGTGACGTATCCAATGTAGTATTTACCAACGGAGCCATCGCAAGGGAAAACGGAGATGTCTACATCTATTATGCGTCCTGTGACACCAGAATGCATGTGGCCACTACCACCATCGACCGCCTGGAAGATTATCTGTTCCATACGCCAGAAGATCCGCACCGTTCTGCGGACTGCGTAAAGCAGAGATGTGAACTGATCCGGAAGAATCTGGAACTGCTGTAAGAGATCCTGCCGTATCAAAGGTGCAAAATATATCAGGTGCAGGTGTCGGCGAAGGGCTGACATCTGCACCGGTTTTTATCTGAGATGCATCCTGGGACCGTTCAATTGGCCAGGTAGTGTGGGAAGGGAAGAGGAAAACAGAGTGTCCGTCGGGGTAATACCGAGGGATTCCAGATTCCGGTAGGCTGCCGTGACGGCGTCGTCCCATAAAAGAGCGGGATTGTGGCAGTCAGAGCCGACGATAACCCGGATGGGAGCCTGGCAGGCCATGCGCCAGAAACGCTCGTCCGGGTAAGGACACCGTGTGCCGTCGGGATAATTCTGCTTCCCGCGGCGCAGTCCGTTGGCATTGTATTCCAGCAAAGTACCGGTGGCAGCGGCCGCATCGATCAGAATGTCTGCAGCTCTTCTGCAGTTATCGTCCCAGGCAAAGGGGCTGAACAGATAAATATCCGGGTGAGCGATGGCGGCAAAATAACCGGTCTTCATCCCTTCGGCAATTGTACGGGCATAGACGGGGTACAGGTCGGTGGAAGGAATGTCATAGATACTCGGCATCCGGCCGGAGCCGCACGGGAAGAAATGCTCCCCCATGATCAGATAATCCAGGCCGTAACGGGTCAGAAGATCCTCGTAATAGTCACGATACTGAGGCAGATATTCGATCTCCAGCCCCTTAAAAAGAGAGATATCGGACCGGTATTTCCCTGAAAGCTGGTCCATCTCCCTGATATAATCCGTCAGTTCACCAAAAGGCATCCGATAGCCGAAATCATAATCCGGAAAAGGTGCGTGATCCGAAAATCCCAGCTGATCCATCCCGGCGGATAAAGCCGCCTGAACATATTCCTCTGCTGAGCCATCCGCATGTCTGCATCGATCGTAATGTGTATGAAAATTTGTCTTCTTCATTGGTTCTGTTCCACCTTTTTTGTTCTCTTATGTGTTCCAGTATAGGCTTCCTGTAATAGAAAATCAACCCGGAATCCCCTTTGACAAAGAGGATTTTTTCTTTTATACTGAAGATATCGAAGCAGCGCAAGCGTAAGTCCGGATGTAAAATGGAGTTACGACTGCGCTTTTTTTTGTCTATTACAGCGGTAAAAGGAGAAGATGGTATGAACGACCAAAAACAAAACAAGATGGCAGTGATGCCGATGGGAGCTCTGGTATGGAATATGTCGCTCCCTATGATGATTTCCCTGCTGGTACAGTCCCTTTATAATATTGTGGACAGTATTTTTGTGGCGCGCCTTTCAGAGCAGGCGCTGACAGCAACCGCCCTGGCGTATCCTGTTCAGATGCTTATGATTGCGGTGGGAGTGGGCACTGCGGTGGGTTTAAATGCGGAGCTTTCCCGCACCCTTGGAACCGGAAATAAAGAGGAGGCGTCCAGAGTGGCCGTCACGGGAATTCTGCTGGAAGTGATCAGCGCGGCTGTGTTTATGATCCTGGGATTTTTCGGCTCCAATTACTTGGCACATATGTTTACTTCGAATGCAGAAATTGCGGAACAGTGCGGATCCTATCTCTTTATCTGTACGGTTTTCTGTCTGGGAAACTTCGTGTGTATGAGCTATCAGAGACTGATGCAGTCTTCCGGAAAAGCGTTTCTTAGCATGACGATTCTGGTGGCGGGAGCAGTGACCAATCTGATTCTGGATCCGATTCTGATCTTTGGCATGCTGGGCGGACCGGCCCTTGGGATCCGCGGTGCGGCGATCGCTACGGTCATCGGACAGTGGGTCAGCATGGGAACGGGATTTCTTCTGCAGAAATACTGCAATGCGGAACTTCATGTAACCCTGAAAAATTACCGCATGCAGGCACAGCGGGTTCGGGCAATCTATAAAGTGGGAATTCCGACCATTATCATGCAGGCGTTAAACAGCATGATGGTGACCGCATTCAACGCCATTCTGCTGCCGTTTTCTTCCACGGCGGTCGCTTTCTTCGGTGTCTATTACAAACTGCAGAATTTTCTGTTTATGCCGCTGAATGGTCTGGGACAGGCTTCCATTCCGATTGTGGGATACAATTTTGGGGCAAAAAACAAAGAAAGAATCAGGGAGGCGCTGAAAATTATTTATCCGGCGGCGATTGTGATTGCGGTGGCGGGGACCCTGATCTTTCGGATCTTTCCGGGACAGCTGCTGGGACTGTTTTCTGCAGGAGACGCCATGCGGGCGATCGGAATTCCGGCGCTGAGAGTGATCTCACTGTCGTTCCCTGTGGCAGCGGTCACGATGATCACAGGCTATTTCCTGTCCGGTCTGGGAGACGGTGTCACGAATATGGTCGGATCTTTTTTGCGGCAGTTTGTCCCGCTGATTCCTCTGGCATGGCTCTTTGCAAAGGTGGGCCAAATTGAGATCGTGTGGTATGCAATCTGGGTTTCCGAACTCTGCGGTGCGGCATATGCAGTATTCCGGCTGTACATAAGGCTGCGGACTATGTACGAAAGCCGGTCTCAGAAGAAGTGAGAAAAGACCTTCTTGAAAGTGCGGAAGAAAGAACGTACAATGTACTTAATTTAAAAAACAGATAAGAAGGGCAAACAATATGAAAACACTGATTCTCAACGGTTCCCCGAGGGCCAACGGCGATACGGCCAGCCTTCTTCGCATCCTGACGGCAAAGCTGCCGGGCGAATACAAGGTGGTTGATGCTTACCGCTGCGGGATTTCCCCCTGTGTGGACTGCCGTTATTGCTGGATGCATCCGGGCTGCGCCATCAAGGATGAGATGCAGGAAGTCTATACGTATCTTGAAACGTGTGACTGTGTTCTGGTCGCGTCGCCCGTCTACTTTTCCGAACTGACCGGAAAGCTGCTGGACGTGGGGAGCAGACTGCAGACGTATTTCTGCGCGAAATTTATCCGAAAGGAAAAACCAGACCTGAAACCGAAAAAAGGAGCCGTGATTCTGGTGGGCGGCGGAGCCGGTGCCATTGACAAGGCATATGAGACAGCCCGCACACTGCTGCGGCTGGCAAACTGTACCTCGATTCATCCGCTGGTATCCAGCCACGATACGGATCATGTGCCGGCGGCCGAAGATCCGGAGGCTCTGCGCGGCGTGGAAGAGCTTCTCGCGTTCTTTGGGGATGGGGAAGACGGCTGATCAGAAAGAAAAGAATTTTATGCTTCCGGCAGTGTCCGCATATTGCGGACACTGTTTTTTTGACAAACTGGACTGGTTAAATAATAGAAAATTGGATATTTTAAACATGCCAACATCCTGCTATGATACTTTTATTCCAATTAACAGATTAAACATACGGATTATACAGGAAAGGTAGGAAATAGAAGGATGAGTGAAAACAGATATGAATTAAACAAACAGCTGGCGCAGATGTTGAAGGGCGGCGTCATTATGGATGTCACCACACCGGAGCAGGCGAAGATTGCAGAGGCAGCAGGCGCCTGTGCGGTGATGGCGCTGGAGCGCATTCCGGCAGATATCCGCGCAGCAGGCGGAGTATCCCGTATGAGTGACCCGAAGATGATCAAAGGAATCCAGGAAGCGGTATCCATTCCGGTCATGGCAAAATGTCGGATCGGCCATTTCGTGGAGGCTCAGATTCTCGAGGCGATCGAGATCGATTACATCGATGAGAGCGAGGTACTCTCTCCTGCAGATGATGTCTACCACATTGACAAGAGAGCATTCAAAGTACCGTTTGTCTGCGGGGCAAAGGATTTAGGAGAGGCACTGCGCAGAATCGCAGAGGGAGCTTCCATGATCCGTACCAAGGGCGAGCCGGGTACCGGGGATGTGGTACAGGCAGTCCGCCACATGAGAGCGATGAATTCCGAGATCCGCAGGGTACAGAATCTGCGCACGGATGAGATCTTCGAGGCGGCAAAACAGCTGCAGGTACCGGTGGATCTGCTGCAGTACGTGCATGACAACGGAAAGCTTCCGGTAGTCAATTTTGCAGCAGGCGGCGTAGCCACTCCGGCAGATGCGGCACTGATGATGCAGCTGGGAGCAGAGGGCGTCTTTGTGGGATCGGGTATTTTCAAGTCCGGAAATCCGGCGAAACGCGCGGCATCCATTGTGCAGGCTGTGACGAACTACACAGATGCAAAGCTGATCGCAGAACTTTCCGAGGATCTGGGAGAAGCCATGGTGGGAATCAATGAGCAGGAGATTGAACTTCTCATGGCTGAGAGAGGGAAATAAGGAACAATATCGGTCATAGCGGTATCCTGCGTGAAAAGCTGCGGCGCTGCAGAGGTTTTGCAGCGCCGGTTTTTTTGCCTGATACGAAAATGGAATAAATAATCACAAAAATCAGATAAAATGAAAAAGTTGAAAAAAAGGAAAAACTTGACTTCACAAAATTCAACGAATTCCACGAGAGAAAGGATCGAAGAAAATGACAGTTGCAGTATTGGCGATTCAGGGGGCATTTATCGAACATGAGCAGATGTTGGAGAAACTTGGAGCTTCGTGCTTTGAAATCCGGCAGAAAAAGGATCTGGAAAGACCCTTTGACGGTCTGATTCTTCCGGGAGGGGAGAGTACCGTCATGAGGAAGCTTTTGACGGACCTTGACCTGTCAGAGCCGCTGCGGGAGAAAATCAGCGCAGGGCTGCCGGTGTTCGGCACCTGTGCAGGCCTGATTTTGCTGGCAAAAGAGGTCGAAGGCGGTCTTCCCTGCTTTGGCACGATGGGGATCCGGGCGAAGCGAAACGCATACGGCAGACAGTTGGGCAGCTTCTGTGTAAAGGAGGAATTTGAGGGGATCGGGGAGATACCGATGAACTTTATCCGTGCCCCCTATATTGAGCGCGTGTCTGAAGGCACAGAGATTCTGGCAAAGGTGGATGGACTGATCGTGACTGCCCGGGAGCGGAATCAGCTGGTGACCGCTTTTCATCCGGAAGTCACCGGGGACATGCGTGTACATCAGTATTTTCTCGACATGATACAGGCGCAAAACACAAAAAAGTGAATTGCGTGAATCACAAAGTTCAAATAGTTTCCCCCGAATTCCCGTGACAAAATTTACCAGCCATGGTAGACTTCAACCTATCTTAACAAACTCACAATTTGTAATCGTTAAGTTGTTATGGGAACAACTGTTGCAAATGCTTCACATAAAACATAACTTCACATAAAACATAATGGGAGAGGAAGAAAGGCTATGAAGAATTTAACGGGGAAACCAAGTGTAGATCGTCCATGGATGCAGTATTATCCTGCAGAATTTGCAAATCTGAAAGTGCCGGAGTGCACACTGTATGAGTATGTCAGAAATTCATGTCCCGGCATGGATGTTCCGGCAATGCATTACTATGGAACAGATATTACCTGGGCAGAAATGCTCGAAGAGACAGATACGGTAGCGAAATCCCTCAAAGCGCTGGGATATGGACTGAATTCTCAGATTCCGGTATTTTTCCACTCAGTACCGCAGTTTATTTCCATGCTGCTGGCAGCAGAAAAGATCGGTGCATCTCTGGTTTGCCGTGATAATACCATCGAAGAAAATGCAGAGGCTGTGGCAAAAACCGGAGCAAAGATCATATTTGCCCATGATTATCTGTCACAGGAAGATATGGATGTCTATGTGGAAGACGCTGGCGTGGAAAAAGTCATTCTTCTCTCTCCCTACTGCAAAACAGAGAAAAAGAATATTCCGGATCACATCATCAATCAAATTGAATCCTTATACAGCCAGGATCCCGTAAGAGAAGACCTGAGAATGTCCTGGGAAGACTTCCTTGCGCTGGCAGACACCTACACCGGCGAGGTGGATGCACCGTCCGATATCAACCGTCCGCTGTACCGTGCTTATACCAGCGGATCCACCGGAACATCCAAACAGGTCATCCATTCCGCTCACACGATGCTTGGTATCATTTTCCAGATGGCACCCTATGGAGCAGCAGGTGACTTCCGCCCCAGCTGGCTTCTGACCTGTCTGCCGCCGTGCCTGGTAGCGGTTGTGGTATCCATGATACTCTCTCCGCTGACCTCCAATAAATATCTGATCCTGGATCCGTACTGTGATGTAAACGATGTGGATCTGGAAATCATGCGGTACAAACCAAACCTGTGGCCGCTGATTCCGATGTTCTTCGAGGTACTGATGCAGAGCGAGCGCGTGCCGAAAGATTACGATCTGTCTCATCTGCTGGCAGCAGGTGCGGGCTGTGAGGCATACAATAACGGACAGCTGGCAAGAAGCCAGAAATTCCTGGAAGAGCACAACTGTCATATTACCTTTACCGCTGCATACGGACAGAGCGAGGCAGGATCCAACTGCACCTTCCCCTGCCCGCCGCAGTACAAATACGGAAACGGAAACATCGGAATCCCGATGCCGCTGTCCAATATGAGCATCTTCAAACCGGGAACCACAGAAGAGCTGGGTTACAACGAACTGGGTGAAATCTGCAAGATGGGCCCGGGCAACATGATCGGCTACGACAACGAAGAGGCAACCGCGAAGGCGCTGATCAGACACGAGGATGGAAATGTCTGGCTGCACACCGGAGATATCGGTTATGTGAACGAAGATGGTATCTTCTATGTACTGACCCGCGGAAATTCCCTGCGTTTCGACGGCGGCCGCCTGATCGCCCTGACGATGGAAAACCGCATCATCGATGCCGAGATTGACGGAATTGTGGATGCATTCTTTGTCATCGCTCCGGACAAGGCACACAAGGGATACTTCCTGCCGTACCTGTATGTGGTACTTGAAGACGGCTATACCGTAGATGATATCCGCGAGGAAGCAATCAACGCACTGGAAGTTCATGAGAGCCCGGTAGAAATCATTCAGCTGCCTGAGCGCCCGTTCTTCCACTTCAAGACAAACCGCATCGGGCTGACCAATCAGCTGATGGCGGCGGCACACTGAGAAAAATTCCAGGTTGCCAAATGCAGCTGCAGTGAGTAAAATAAAAGCACGGGCAGAGGTGCACTGCCCGGGGAAGCTGGAAAAGAACCCTGCGCAGCTGTATGCCCCGGCGCGCGGAAGTTCTTTTTATGGATGATTGCAGTTGTAAGAAGATGGAAAGAACTGAATGCGAAAAAAAGTATGCGACGTATGCTTTGCCATACTGATTCTGCTGTTTGCGGTGCCTGCAGTTCTCCTGTTTGTACCAGAGCTGTTTGGAATCCGGCCGATGGTTGTCTTAAGCGGCAGCATGGAACCGGCGTACCCGGTGGGAAGCGTGGTGTATGTGAAGCCGTGCGATGCCAGCTGCGTCAGGGAGGGGGACGTGATCTCCTTCTATCTTTCGAAAGATACGGTGGTGACTCACCGCGTGGTGGCAAAGGATGAAGAAAACCGGTGCTTTTATACGAAAGGGGATGCCAACGATCAGCAGGATGAGGGGTTTGTAACATATGAAGCCCTGATCGGACGGGCGGCGGCAAGGATTCCGCTGCTTGGCTATGCGGTTGTGATGATAAAGACAGCCGCAGGAAAAGGCGCTCTCCTGACAGTGGCAGCAGCGGTGATTCTCGCGAGGATTCTGAACAGTAATTTTTTGCGAAATGATGAGGAAGGCCGCAGAGAAGCACAGGAAAATAGAACCAGATGAAAAACCGGTGTCCCGGGAGCGACAGTTGATCTGTGCGCGTTTCCCGGAGGCACCGGTATTTTTGATTCCTGAATTTTTTATGGAAATGATGAAAACTTATCTACCCGTAAATATGTTCCTTCAGATAGTCCCTGTTTGCATCAAGGTCCGGCACCAGTACTTCCATATTCCGTATGGTGGCAGGCGTATAGGTCCCCTCTGCAGGAATCTGATGGGATTCGGCTGAGGTGGCTCCGGTTCCGAGAATTTCCAGCACATATCCCATGAGTTTGGTGTTGTCCATATCCGTGGTCAGCAGCGGGAAAATGTCGTTGGTCAGGGCGAACAAAGTGGAGACATCACAGTCCTTCATCTTGGTAAAGACGGCGGAGAGCACGGTTCTCTGGCGCTCCGTTCTGCGCCAGTCGGATCTTCCCACGCTGCGGTTCCGGGCGTAGGAGAGGGCAGTCGTGCCGTCCAGGTGATTCATGCCGCTGGTGACAGAATAACCCTGCTGCTGCATATATTCTGCCTCGGCTTCATTCAGCTCGATGTCAATGCCGCCGATCGTGTCGATGGCAGCGGTAAAGCCGTCAAAATCCACCTCGATATTCCCGTCAATGTGGATGGCAAAATTCTTCTCGATCGTCTCATCGAGGAGCGCCATGCCGCCAAACTGGTAGGCGGCGTTCAGGCGGTTGTCACTGTATCCGGGGATCTGCACATAGGTATCCCTCATCAGGGAACTTAAGATAATACGGCCGGATTTTTTATTGATAGAAAAGACGATCATGGTGTCGGAACGCTGACGGCTCTCTCCGGGACGGCGGTCCTGCCCGATGATCAGAATATTTGCCACATCCTTGTCCTTCATTACATTCTGGTCGGCAGCCCATTTCACGCTGTCCGGCGTCAGATCCAGAGTGGAAGGTGCAGATTCCCCGTCCCCTTCTTCATAATTTTCCTCAAAAGTCTCCTCGGAGACGGGGATCCTCTCGGCATCACTTTCGTCCACCCGGTTGATTTTATTCAGCTGGGCATTCAGCGCCAGATAAAAGAAAAGGGCGATGAAAAACAGGATCAGCGCAAGGAAGATCAGAATCTTGACGGCGAGGGGCAGTTTTTGTTTTCGTTTCTTTTTGGATGACAAGATGGATTCCTTCTTTCTCATGTGTTTTTGTACCGGAACCAGAATCCGATACACCTGACTTTTACATCATAATCTATTTTCTGAAAAAAGTCAGCAGTAAATTCGGAAAAATCGATTCGCTCATCGGAAGCGCTGCGTTTCCATGAATTGGCAGCGGGAATCTGTTCAAAACAGGATATCTGAATAATTTGTGACAATTTTCTTACGAATTAGTGAATTGCAGGTGAAACAAGGAAAAATATCTGACTAGTAGTGTGATTTGTTAATAGGAAAGAATAATGTTAAAAAAATAATGGCAAAAGTTGCAAATAATAGTAGGTTACGAATTGCAGGTTTTGTGTTATAATAGAGAAGATGCAAACCGAAAGTGTTCCCGGGAGGCCAGGGAACGAGAGGAGCTTTGGGGTATAGAAGAGGGAATGTATGTTTATAGAGGAAGAAAACAATAAGAAAGCCATGGCAGAATCGTTGATGAAGATTCTGGCACTTATGGTTCTGGATGTACTGACCATTCTCGTCGCCATGACGGGCAGTCTCTGGATCCGTTTCGATTTCAGTTTTACTGCGATCGATCCGATTTTCCTGGAAAGCGTTGAGAAGTATCTGATTATTAACCTGATCATGACACTGTCGCTGAACGCCATTTTTCATTTGTACACGAGTCTGTGGAGGTTCGCAAGTATCAATGAACTGCGCAATATTATCTGCGCAGTTGTTTTGTCTGCCGTTCTGCAGGAAATGGGCATGGTGTTTCTCTCACTTCCGATGCCGAGAAGTTATCCATTCCTATATGTACTTTTGCTTCTGGTCATGATGGTGGCGAACCGTTATTCTTACCGCATTTTCCATATCCTGCGATACCGCTATGGCCCAGGGAGAAATCAGCGCCCCGTCAGGACGATGATCGTGGGAGCCGGTGCGGCCGGTTACATGATTCTCAAGGAAATGAAGACCAGCAAACACCTGAACCGTGTGATACCATGCATTATTGATGACAATCCGAAGAAAAAGAAAACCTATCTTGGCGGCGTTCCCGTAGTAGGCTCCAGAGAGTATATCCCGGAGGCGGTGGAGAAGTATCATATTGAGGAGATTGTGATCGCGATTCCCACGATGAGCGGCGAAGAGCGAAAGAAGCTTTTGAACATCTGCCAGCAGACGGCCTGTAAGATCAAGATTCTTCCCGGAATCTATCAGATGGTGAATGAGGAAGTAGACGTATCCATGCTCCGCGATGTGGAGATCGAAGATCTCCTTGGGCGGGATCCGGTAGAGCTGGATATGGGTGATGTGGTGCAGTACATTCAGGGCAGAGTGATTCTGGTAACCGGAGGCGGCGGTTCGATCGGCAGCGAGATTTGTCGTCAGGTGGCCATGCACAATCCCCGGCGTCTGATTATTGTTGATATTTATGAAAACAATGCTTACGATATACAAAATGAGTTAAAAGAGCGTTTCCCGAAGCTGGATCTGATTGTGCTGATTGCCTCAGTGCGGAATGAGCGAAGGATCGAAGCGATTTTCCGTGAGTACCGTCCGGATATTGTATACCATGCAGCTGCGCACAAACATGTGCCGTTGATGGAAGACAGCCCGAATGAAGCGATCAAGAACAATGTTCTTGGTACCTTCCTGGTGGCGAAGATGGCAGACCGCTATCACGCCTACAAGATGGTTCTGATCTCCACGGACAAGGCGGTTCGTCCTACCAATATCATGGGCGCATCCAAACGGATCTGCGAACTGATCGTGGAGAGTTTTGCCCAGAATTCTGAGACAATCTATTCTGCGGTACGCTTCGGAAATGTGCTGGGAAGCAACGGCAGTGTCATTCCCCTGTTCAGAAGACAGATCGAACAGGGCGGCCCTGTGACCGTGACACATCCGGATATCATCCGCTACTTTATGACGATTCCGGAGGCAGTGAGTCTGGTACTGCAGTGTGGCGCCAGCGCCACCGGCGGAGAGATCTTCATCCTGGACATGGGAGAGCCGGTGCGGATTGCGGACCTGGCGAGGAAGATGATTCGACTCTCCGGCCATATTCCGGATCAGGATATCAAGATCGTATACACCGGACTTCGCCCGGGAGAGAAGCTGTATGAGGAACTTCTGATCGACGAGAAGAACCTGAAGCCTACGCGAAATGAGAAGATTTATGTAGTGCAGCTGACGCCTGTGGATGGGGAAAAGATCAGAAATAAAGTGGAGATGCTGGTACGCGCAGCCTTCGATGAAGCAAGCGATATACGGGAGAGAGTAAAGGAGCTGGTCCCGGAATATGTGATCCGTCCTGCCAATGCGGCTTCGGAGGCAGCTGTGACGGAAGAATCCGGCGGAATTGCAGGGAAAGGACGGGAAAAAAAGCAAAGTTATGAAATATCAAGTGATTGATCGGGGAAAAAAACTTCGCAGGCCACTGTTCACACCGGGACAGCGGATATATCTGAAGATCCAGAGGATCTACAGTTTTGCAGCGGCTCTTCTGGGACTGGTTTTACTGTCACCGATTCTGTTTTTCCTGTGCATCTGGGAACTGGCATCGGATGGATTTCCGATCCTGTTTATCCAGAAGAGAGTGGGAATCCGTAAGAATACGGAGAAGAAGGCGGAGGGAGAACTGCAGTATTTTCCCATGATGAAATTCCGCTCCATGTACAAGTCCACACCGCATGATATGCCGACACACCTTCTGGAAAATCCGGAGCAGTATATTACAAGCGCCGGAAAGTTCCTGCGGAAAACATCCCTGGATGAATTGCCGCAGCTGATCAATGTGCTGAAGGGCGATATGAACCTGATCGGCCCGCGGCCAGCGCTGTACAATCAGGAAGATCTGGTGGCGGAAAGAGATCGCTATGGAGCCAATTACATACGGCCGGGGATCACCGGATGGGCACAGATTCATGGGAGAGATGAACTAGAGATCCCTGAGAAAGCCAGATTGGATGGCTATTATGTGCAGCACCTGGGGCCAATGATTGATCTGAAGTGTCTGCTGCTCACAGTCAGCGCTGTGATCAGAAGTGACGGTGTCGTGGAAGGCGGCACGGGAGCGATGGAGAAACAGACGAAATGAAGAAAGTACTGATTATTACCAATCATTCTTATATGCTGTACCAGTTTCGCAGGGAGCTGGTACAGAAGCTGATGGAAGACTGTGAAGTCGTACTCAGTATGCCATTTGTGGGACATGAGGGAGACTTTCAGGCTTTGGGCTGCAAGTGTATTCAGACAGAGGTAGACCGCAGAGGAATCAATCCGATCACCGATCTCGCCCTCTTTCGCAAGTACCTTGCGATTCTGCGGTTGGAGAAACCGGAGATGGTGGTTACCTATTCAATCAAACCGAATATTTATGGAGGACTGGCCTGCAGCTGGCTTCATATTCCCTATTGTGCCAATGTCCAGGGACTTGGAACCGCGTTTCAGAAGAGAGGACTTGCAGCGTTCGTGACACTCCTGTACAAGACGGCATTTCGCAGAGTGAAAACCGTCTTTTTTGAAAATGAAGGAAATGCAGCCGAATTCCGGAACAGAAAGATTCTGGCCGGCGAGAAACAGGTGATCCTGCATGGAGCCGGGGTCAATCTGGAGCACTATTCCTATCAGCCTTATCCGGAAGACGGGCAGATCCATTTTCTGTATCTTGGAAGAATCATGCGCGAGAAGGGTGTGGAAGAACTCTTTGGCGCGATGAGAAGAATGAAGGAAAAATACGGTGATCGGGTTGTACTGGATATTGTCGGTTTTTTTGAGGATGAGTACAAGGAGACGGTCGAAGAACTTGAGGAAAAGAAAATCGCAGTATTTCACGGCTTCCAGTCGGAGACAAGACCGTATTACGGAGCAGCACACTGTGTGGTTCTGCCATCGTATCATGAGGGGATGAGCAATGTGCTTTTGGAGGCATCCGCCTGCGGCAGACCGGTGATCACGTCCGATATTCCCGGATGCCGGGAAGCGGTGGAAAACGGAAGAACCGGATATCTGTGCAGAGTGAAAGAGGAAGCGTCTCTCTATCAGAAAATGGAACAGTTCCTGGAACTGGAATATGAGAGAAAGCGACAGATGGGAGTCCGTGCCAGAGAGAAGATGCAGGCGGAATTCGCCAAGGATGAGATTGTAAAAGAGACGGTCGCGGTAATACTTGGGAGGAAGTGAAAGAGATGCGCCGTTTTCCTTGTTTCTGTTTGTCGTTTATGGTAGAATTACAAAAGAAACTGTGCAAGCTGAAATATTGCTTCCCGGTTTTCAAGTAACTGTCATAAAGGGGGAAAAAATGGAAAAGAAAAATCGTTTCAGTAATCTGCTGGAGCATCTTATGTCGATGTCGGATTTGAAGAATTCCGCGCTGGCTCAGACGCTTCAGTACGATACTTCCTATATCAGCAAATGGACCAGTGGCCGTTCGCTTCCTTCGGAGAAGAATATTGAAAAAATTCTGCGCGGCATCAGCAGCAGTGTTGTGGATGCCATGGATCCGGAGAACAAAAACCGTCTGTATACTGATTATCAGGTTGATGTGGACGATGATCTCAAGTCAGCTGTCTATGACCATCTGCAGATCGAGTACAATTACGTAAAAGGTCTGAAAAATACAACCGGTTCCGAGACAGCTCCGGAAACTTCCTATTACGCGAAACTGACCTTGCCGCAGTTTGCGGAGATGATGCATCATCCGGCCCTTCGGGAAATCAGCTCCATGAAGGCGGTCGCCGCCATGGACCTGTTGTCTCTGGAACACGAATATCGTTCCATGATCGCACAGGTGGACAGTGAACATGTGGATCTTGAGCGGGATTTTCCCTCGGTCCATTACTCCATGCTGCTGAACCTGAAACTGGGAAAGCGGGATTATATCTATGATACGATCTTTTTGATCAATCTGCTGACAAATTCCACGCATATTAATATGAAGATCTACAATGGACCTCAGGCCTACGGGAAGCTGATCTTCTGTATGAAGGATGCCTTCAGTATCTCCAGTATGCTTTTTGACAGCAATTACTGTTCTTCTGTCACACTGACAGAGGATGTGACACAGGTGAATTCTCTGTATCACACATTGAAATCGCTGTGCGGCCGGGAGATGCTGCTGTTCCGAAATATTACCATGAGGGAAATGCTGAAGAATTTCGATTATCTGCAGTATCTTCTTTCTACTGATAAACAGTGGCTGATGGGACACATGGCAGAATATTTCCTGCCGGATATTCTTTTTGATGAGATCGCAGCCGAAACCCGTCTGGCGGAAAAGTGGGGGATTGATGAGGCAGAATTGTGCCGCACGCATGCACTCTCGAGAAGCATCCTGGAGGATTCTCCGGTGCAGATCATTATCTATGAATCTGCCTTTAACGATTTTGTGGTTTCCGGCGTACTGGATTTCTATAACAATCAGGTAACACTCTCCACAGATCAGAGACTGCGGTATATCCGCCATATCCGATGTCTGATGGAGCAAAATCCGCGCCTTGAGATTAAACTGGTACATGGCGATTTTATCCGGGATTTCCAGGACAGCGTTTGTCCGAACCTGTACATGTCCAATAACATCTGCTACCTGCGTCTGGAAAACAAGAAATACCGCAACAATCTGGTCATGCTCAACGGGATGGAGATCAAGGAAATGTTCCAGAAATTTTATCAGGAAATCTGGAGCTCACGGGATGATGTGGTGGTGGAAGATAAGACCGCGATTCTGGATACGATTCATCATGCACTGATGTCCATTGAGATTCTTTCAAAATCAGAATAGCATACATATGTATACGGCAAATCAGGAAACGACATCTATTTGTATGAATCATTCCTGATTTGCCGTATTTGAAATTTTATCATTTTTCCAGTAAACATCAGCCAGATGGCAGGCGTTTGGCACGCGCTGCTCCATAGGGGGAAGCGCCATATAATCACCGTACATAATACGGAGATACTGGTCATATCCTGCAGGAACCTTTACCGGATATCCGGCAAAGGGTTTGACCATCACCTGTTCGATGAGCTCTTTTGGAACGACGGCTGTCTTTTTGTAACCGGCACAGAGACACATAACCTGACTGGATGATTCGACCTTATATTTTTTGCAGAGCAGTTCGATGGTATGCAGAATTCTTTTTCCGCCGTACAGCTTACGAAGCAGATATTTGCACCATTTACCGAAACTTCCGTTTTGATCAATGGTTTCGCGGTAGGAAAAAAAGGCGAGTGCACTGTTCCTGAATAAAAAGTCAAGGAGCTTCCAGTGAATATCAAAAGCACGGGAAGAGGCAGACGGAATTCCATCGTAGGGGAAAATATCAACAAAAATACCGGTATCCACGGATCTTGGTCTGTACTCTGTGAGACTGGTGTCTGTATGAACCAGTTTTGCATACGGCCAGAAATACCCTTTCGTGTTTTTATAATTCAAAAGCCGAAAACAATCGGGTGGTTCCTGATTGATGATAGCTTCCAGGCGATTGTAATCCTCCCTGGGCATCCATACATCGACATCGTCATCCCATGGTATGAACCCCTGATGACGGATGGTTCCCAGAAGCGTACCGTCCGATACGAAATACTTCAGATGATGCTTTTGGCAGATTTGATCCAGATAGATCAGAAGCTGCAGATCGATTTCCTGATGTTCTTTTAGGTTTATGCTTTTTTTCATTTTATATATCTTCCAGTATCAGTGTAAGGATGCGGAGAATCCGTTCCTGTTTCTCGGGGACGAGATTGGAAAGTTTGCGGTTCATGATGGAATAATCAAGAGAATTTGGATTGCCTGTCAGCAGATAATCGGTAGATGTATCCAGAGCCTGACTGATTTTTACAATGTTTTCGGGACGGAGTGCTTTGACGCCGCGTTCAGCGGTAGAAATTGTCTGCAGGCTAACATCGGATCGGTCAGCCAATTCTTCCTGTGTTAATTTTTTATTCCTGCGAAGCATGGCAATTCGCTGTCCCATTTCAGGAACTATTTGGTTCATTAAGTGCTTCCTCCTATGTATGTGTGATAAATTATAAATGTGATAAAAAAATTAGGGAACAGACCATGGTAGAGCCACACATACCATGAGATGAATTTCTGCGAGAAAAATACGGATCGCTTTCAAGTCCTGATGTTTAGGTTTGCAAGGATGCTTTATTGAGGGGAAAAGTTATTATGGTGTCTAAAATGGTATCGATTATTGTACCTGTTTATAACATAGAAAAATACCTGGATGATTGTATTGATTCTATATTGAAACAGGTTTATCAAAAGATTGAAGTGGTTCTGGTGGACGATGGATCTGATGATGGGAGTTCTGAGAAATGTGATGAATGGAAAAAACGTGATGGAAGAATCAAGGTGATTCATCAGAAAAATCAGGGCTTGTCCGCAGCGCGAAACGCAGGGATAAAAGAGGCGGAAGGAGAATACATCCTGTTGGTAGATGGGGATGATGTTATACATCCTCAAATGGTTGAGCTTTTGCTTGACATAGTGATAAAGCATGGCTGTAAAATAGCATTTTGCGAATACGAAAAATTTTCTGATACCACAGAAATAGAAAAACAACGAAAGGAAAGACAAGCTGCTTTTCATGTGGAAATTGTCTCTTCGGAAGAGTATCTTATAAAACTATTATGCTATAAAGTCAGAGATGTTGTCTGGAATGGACTGTATCATCGAGATATAGTATTGCAAAATAAATTTATAATAGGAAAAAGGAATGAAGATGTATGGTGGAAATATCTGGCTATAGATGCAGCAGATGAGATTGCAAGTATCTCCAACTCTTTGTATTACTATAGACAACGTGAAGGAAGTATCATGTCGACCTTCTGCGGCTTAAAGGTATTTGATGATCTGGAAGGAAGGTATTATAGAGCAGCCTATATTGCTGACAAATATCCTGCATTAAAGACTTTGGCGTTTAGTGAAGTTATTGCAGCATGTATGAATTTTTATATATATACACAAAAATATTTGAGTGGGAAGGAACAGATGCAAGGATTCAATATGATCAATATATATCGGCAGTTTGCCACTTTAGGGGTGTTTGAGGTTTTGAGAGAAAAAAACATGTCCCGAATGAGAAAAATATCAGTTATTATACAAAAAGTTTCTTTTAGACTGGCCTGTTATTTAAAAGTTATATTTGCAAGATAGACAGAAATATAGATGAAATGTGAAAACGATAACCTTCAGGAACAGCGAACACAATACCTTGCCAGAACGTACAAGGTTAAGTAGTTGTTTTTTGCTTACAAGACAGAAAAAATCGAGTTGTTTGATGTGTATCCTTCTGATAGAAAAAATGGTTCACTGAATTGAAAATTTCCTACTTGAAATTAGAGAAAAGCATTTGGAAAAAAACGGTTTGCATGGTATAATTAAAAATTGAAATCTATACCCTCTTGGTATTGGGGATAAGGCATATCGAAACTTTTATAGTTGGATGATATGATCAAGAGTGCAAAGGCGACATGAAGTGAGATAATTTTTATCGTTTTCCTATATGCTGACTTTCCGGATGAATTTGGCATCGGAACTGTTATTGATACAGGAGAAGAAAGGGACACAGAGATGACATTGACAAATTATTGGTGGTTGCTGATTTGGCTGTTTACTGGTGGATTAATTCTAGCGATGGCTTTTCCAAAACAGCAAGAGATGATTTTAGGAAAGCAAGAGGTACGTTGGACACCCTTAGCAGCGCTCCTGCTTGTGTTACCTTATGTGGTTTGGGCTGGCTTTAGAAAAAATTTTGGCGATACACCAGCATATTCCAGAATGTATGATTTAGTGCCAAATACACTTAGACAAATTCCAGAATATTTGTCTGTAAACACAAAGGATAAAGGATTTTCTGTACTGCTAACATTATTTAAGATGTTATTTGGAGATTCCAAGTGGATTTTTTTTCTTATAATTGCTATTTTTCAGATGCTTTGTTTGGTAATCATTTATCGAAAGTATTCAGAGGATTATTGGATTAGTATTTTTTTATTTATTGCTTCATCTGATTACCTATCATGGATGCACAATGGTATCAGGCAATTTATTGCGGCAACTGCAATTTTTGCCTGTTTTGGATTGATAATTAAAAAGAAATATGTCCCAGCTATTTGTATTATTTTGCTGGCATCAACAATTCATGCGTCTGCCTTAATGATGATTCCCGTTATTTTCATTGTACAAGGTCGTGCTCTGAACCGCAGAAGTATTTTGGTTATCGTGTGTGCAATAATTGGTATTGTATTTGTGGACCAGTTAACGCCTGTATTGAATGATGTGTTGGTAGATACACAGTATAGTGATTTGGTAACTAATGAATTGTGGTCGAATGATAATGGTACGAACGTTATAAGAGTGTTAGTTTATTCGATACCGGCATTATTATCGATCATCGGAAAGAAGTATATTATTGCGGAGAATAACCCTGTAATTAACATTTGTGTCAACTGTTCTCTAATAACGGCGGGAATTTATGCGGTTTCGTCAGTGTCATCAGGTATATATATTGGTCGGCTCCCGATATATACATCCTTATAGCCCATTGTCAAGATAGGAACAAAAAAATTATTGCAGATTTTTCCTCACTCGAAAGAGTGCTATTTTTTTGCCTTTTTTCGGATCTTCAAATTTCTATTAAAAGGTCTGAAGCGTTTTTTGTCCCTATTATATCTATAGGGGGTTATAGTTATTATTGAAGCTGTCTGACATAAATAAGCTTTCAATGATTGTTCATATTATCCCACGCCCTGAATCTGGGGCATATTCCAAATCCCTATGGCGATAGGTGTCATAACCTTTTTTGGTTCGGGCTGCCAGCCCGCCGCTCTTGCTTTACGGAAGTATCATTATCATCTGCAGATCATGGCTCAGAGGAATGCCGATTCCTCCTTAGATCATCTATGAAATCGCTGCGTATAATTTCGCCTCCTTTCCCGGTCACGGCGATAGAATATCCCGGCTCCCTGCAGATGGTTG
>JALEOU010000006.1 GCA_022766945.1 Fusicatenibacter sp.
GAAAATGTGAAACACGGGCCTTTTTCTCTTGATTTTTATCAGGCACTTTCAAAATCTCCTATATATTGTATGCTTTTAACAGTTTTTCGTGAATGTTTTGAATCGCTTCCGGTTTTTCAACCTTTGGTGCATGGGGATCCAACAGCCATGTCTTGGCATAATGTGTATCACTTACCTTGAACATCGGCGGTTCTGCCAGAGTATCGATCTTCAGGCAGTACGGATTTCTCGGCGCAAAGGAGTCTCCGACAATTTTATTGTACAAAGACGGGGGGGTACCGGTAATCGAGTAAAGCTTCGTATTTCTCTCGGCCAACTGCGGCAGAGAAGAAAGAAGCGCCCAGGTGTAGGGATGACGCGGATCGTAGAAGAGCTCTTCTACCGTCGCCAGCTCAATCACCTGTCCTGCATACAGTACCGCCACACGGTCCGCAACATTTGCCACAACTCCCAGGTCATGGGTTATGAAGACGATCGTGTAATGGAATTCCTTCTGCAGATCTTTGATCAGTTTCAGAATCTGAGCCTGAATCGTTACATCCAGCGCCGTAGTCGGCTCATCGCAGATCAGAATCTTTGGCTGACAGGAAAGCGCGATCGCGATAACAATTCTCTGTCTCATACCGCCGGAATACTGGAAGGGGTAGTCATCAAAACGGGCTTCCGCATTCGGAATTCCTACCTTTTCCATCAGCTCCAGCGCTTTCGCTCTTGCCTCTACCTCGGAACACTCCTGATGCTTCATAATAATCGAAGTAATCTGCTTGCCGATTGTGATAATCGGGTTCAGAGAAGTCATCGGATCCTGGAATACCGTGGCAATCTTTTTGCCCCGGATCTTGCCCCAATCATTTGCATCCTTGATCTTTGCCAGGTTAATGATACAAGTACCATGAAGCTGTTCCGGAGTCTCGTCCAGATAGCGCACACGGAATGTCACATTGTCAAAGACTGCATTTCTCTGACTCTCATCCATGATATCCACGCCAAGCTGCATTGCCCTTTTGAATGCTTCCAGAAGTTTCTTCACCATCCGGGTTCTCTTGCGGAGATGATATCGTCCAACCGAGAGATAAATCTCTTTGGCAAGGATTTCATTTCTCTTCACCGTCTCCGGTGTGATCTCCTTCTTGATTGCCTTTTCATACTCAGCCCGGAGTGCCGTTATCTTTTCATTGTACTGATGATGGTATGCCGTATCATGAGCCGCATTCTGATGATGTTCCCTGATCTTCTGCTCTTTTTCTTTTTGCTTTGCTTTAATCTGGGTATCCAGTTTCGAGATTTCTGCCTGCGCTTCCTTGATCTTTGCCTTTTCCCTGGAAGGATCCAGCGTTTGCTTCATATTGAAGATCTCTGTTCTCTTAGCAATCAGTTCTTTTACCTGGCTGTCATATTTTTCTTTTTCTTCCTCGCTTAAAGTGCTCTTTTCCTGCTTCTCTTTCTCAAGGGACTGGATCTCCCGGTAGATGGAAGCACCTGCTTCAAGCTTTGAATACTCGTTGAGTTTTTGCAGTGTGGTATCAATTGTCTTTTTCGCCATGGAATTCAACGGCACAACGGTATCATCCAGCTCCGGATCATTGAAAATGATATCTCCCTGATCGATAAAGCCGTTGGCATCCAGCATTCCGGCGAATGCTTTGGTAAATACCGACTTACCAGCACCGGATTCGCCCACGATTGCAATGGACTCATCCTCATAAATATCAAGGGAAACCCCGCGAATTGCAGTCAGGATTCTGCCGCGGACACGGAATTTCACCTGTAAATCTTTGACGGATAATAAAACTTTTCTATCTTCCATTTGGCTCCCTCTTACATATGTGTTCTCGGATCGGATGCATCACCGAGGTTCTGTCCAACGACATACAACACGACGGTAATAATAGAAGCTACCGCTACAGGGCTCCAGAATTCAAATCCCCAGCCCGGTGTCATCATCGCACTCTCTGCCTCATAAATCAGACGACCCAGAGACATATCGGAGAGTCCCATACCGATGTAGGCAAGGAATACTTCGTATGAAATATAAGAAGGAATTTCGGTTGCCGCAAGTGTTACAATGACGGAGGTCATGAATGGCAGAATGTTTTTCATTGCAATCCGGAAAATGGATGTGCCCAGGCACTTGGATGCAAGATTATACTCTCTGTCACGAATAATTACAACCTGCGTACGGATAAAGAATGCAATGCTAAGCCAACCGGTAATGGTCAGTGCAAACACCATCGTCGTAAAGCTGGGTGAGAAAATCAGCACCAGCACGGAGATCAGCAAAATATACGGAACATTTCCGACAATGTTGTAGACCTCCATCATGATGATATCCACTTTTTTGGAAAAGCCCCAGATGGCTCCCACAATCACGCCCACCGTCAGGTTGATCAGCGCACAGATCAAAGCCAGTGAAACAGAAATACGTGAACCAAACCAGATTGCATCAAATGTTGACTGACCGGAGGCACCCGCACCGAGAATCCAATGGATGTTATAGCCCATTGTTTTCATCGCCTGAAGCGGTCCCAGATGCTTGGCAGAAGCATTTAACAGGTTGCTGAAACGGTCATACTCCACAAACAGCGGATAAATATAGGTAAATGCCAGAATCACTCCGAGCAGTGACAGTATGACGATATTGATCTTCTTTTTAAAGAATACCCGGAATACAGAATGCCAGTAGGAATATCTTGGCGCCGTAATTTTTTCGGATTCCAGACTGCTATGATCAATCTTTGAAAACAGCTCATCCTCTGACAAACCGAATTTATCTAAATCATAATTCATAAGTCTTTACCTGTCCTTTGTAGAGAATGAAATTCGCGGATCCACCATTGACATCAGGATATCACCAAGAATAATGGAGATGACGGACAGCAATGCATAAAACAGCGTTACGCCGACAATGACACCATTATCATATTTGTTGATTGCTTCTGTCAGAAGGTTACCGGCACCGGGAACTACGTAAACGCGCTCTGTGATGATAGCTCCGGTAAGAGCAAAGAGAACGTTTGCCGGAATACCCTGTACGATCGGAATTGCGGCGTTTTTCAGAATGTGTTTCGTGAAAATCTCGCCCTCGGTCAAACCGCCGGATCTGGCAAATTTCACATAGTCGGAATTCATCTGATCAATCATATAGCGGCGCAGCCATTTCATCAGGTTTGCAACTGACGGCAGAGCCAGCGATACAATCGGAAGGACATACATCAGCTTGCTTGTAGACTCCATATCGAATGTTGTGGGCAATCCCAATTTTCCTCCGATTGCCTTAAACAGGAAGATGTACGCCAGGGAAGGTACGGCAATAATGAATACAATATAAATCGTTCCGAGCTGATCGATCAGTTTATCTTTCTTTCTCGCCATCAGAATGCCAAGCGGCACACCGATCAGGTAAGAAAGGATGACAGCGATCACACCGATGGTAAAGGAATAACCCACCTTCGATTTTCCGCTCTTTACAGTATCCACATTGGTATAGTGATCAACGAAACGGTCCGCATGCACCAGACTGGTATCCAGCGAACCTGCCATATAGGTCGCTGTATGCAGATCATCTGCGCTCTGCTCCGTCAATCCGCTCGGGTAGGTGATCGTTGATTTCACATAGGAACCCTGTGCCCGGCTCATGGTGATCGCCACATCAATGCCCTCATTGACCGTGTAAGACTTACCTAAATTAATTGAAATTATATTCTGATGAATATAGGGGAATCTGTTGTCAAAATACAGCAGATATTTATGCTGCGTACCATTACCCATAATCGCCGGAGAAAATTTCTTTCCGCCGTAAACCGGATCATACAGAGTAAATGTAAGTCCTCTGTCCCCCTCGATATCCGGCACACTGTTAATACTGTCAATGGTAATGATATTTGAAAAATAATTCCACATACGCTTTGCCAACGAGACATTTTTGTACGCAAACAGCTGCTGCTGCCCACCGTTGGCATACTTTTTTGATCCCATCATAATGGCATCCAAACGTACGATCTTATATCCTTTTGATTTGTAATACTCTGTAAATTTTATTACATATTCAGATACAAGTTCTGAATCATCCTCTTTCGTTCTTCCGAACCCTACTGCCTTGGTTCTGGTTTCTTCATCTATTTCGCCGCTCTGTGTAAGGGAAAGCAAATAATCCGCATAGGTTACATAATCCAGATAACCATAGGTCTCCCATTTTGCATACATGTATGCTTTTTTCTGATTATTACTCTGATGTGAGTAGTTGGTATCCTGTGCAAAGATCAGATTGCGATCCATCAGCGAATAAATCATAACCATAACGCATGCTACGACGATAACAACAGAAACCAGGCCATGCAACAAACGTTTAATTAGATATTTTGTCATATTCGTCCACTCTTATATGTGAGAGGGGAATGGGCGTTGCACCATTCCCCTCTCACGGAATCATTTGCCTACAATCAGCTTTCCATTATTAATAGAGACCAATGCATTTTACCATGTATCCGGCGTAATCAGGCAGGAAGGTATCCAGGTAAGTAGAAGGATCACCATAGTCCGGGCCCCATCCGGAAACATCGTAGGTATCATAGTTTGCTTCATAACCGTAATCGGTATAGTAGCCTGCATAGTACCAGCCGTCAGCATCTGTCGTATCAACCAGGTTGATCACGATCTTTCCGCCAAGAGCATTCTCTACAGACTGTTTGTAAGCATTTGCAGAGTTCGCATACTGCTCAATTGCAGACGGATATGGGAAATCAATCTGAATCGGGTTGGACTCGTCAATTGTGATGCCTTCTGCAGCAAGTTCTTCGATTGCGGCATTCATCTCTTCAACTGCGTTGTCCACATTGTACCATCCATCATAACCATCACTGGAACCAATGCCTTCCTCAGCAGTCGGATCCCAAACAGTAATCTTCACACCGTCAGCATCCAGCTGAGCCTGCATAATCTCACCATATCTGGTTCCCGCCGGGAAGGTTGTGTCCGTTCCGTTAATGGAAACAACCGTATCCTCCTCCAGTTCCACAAAGTTTCCTGGAGTATAGCAGTTTCTCATAGCAGCATATTTCAGCTCCTCGCCTACCTTCTGAGCATTCATGGAAGCTCTGTCGGTTGCGAAGGAAAGTGCTCTTCTGAAGTGAACGTTCAGCATAGCAGCTGCAGTTCTTGCAATCTCTTCTTCGGATTTTGTGGTAGCTGCAGTTGTGCCATCGTTTACGTTTGCGAAGCTGCAGCGGTTCAGGTTGTAGAAGTTCATGAAAGAAGTAGCGTTTGTAGAAGAAACATAAACGTATTCATCAAACAGACCATCTTTCTTTGCAGTCTCAACAGTTGCAGAAGTCAGGTTCGCGCCATCCACGGTTCCTGCCACAACATCATTGTAAGATTTGCTTACATCCTGTCCGTCGTTGAAGAGCCAGGTCAGGGTCTTGATGTTGATGTTATCTTTGTTCCAGTAAGACTCATTTGCCTTGAAGACGATGGTGTTCTTCTCAGTCGCATTTGTTACTACGTAAGGTCCGCAGTAAGCGATGGAGTTTGCATCCTTGCCGTATGTGTAATCTGCAGCAGATGCATCGTACTCGATACCGAATTTACCGCCCTGAGACTGATAATAAGCTCTGCTCATCGGAGCAAATACGCTGTAACCCAGCATTGTCTCAAAATAGGTACACGGTGCTTCCAGTGTGTATTCCAGAGTATAATCATCAACCGCTTTTACACCAACCTCAGAGAAATCAGTGATCTCACCGGAGATATACTCTGAAGCGTTCTTGATGGCACCTTCGATCAGGTATTCCAGACCGCCCTGTGCGTCCATCATGTGCTGCATACCAGCTACAAAGTCATCTGCAACCAGATCTGCAACTTTTCTTCCCTGGGAATCAACCCACTCAACGCCTTCACGAATCTTGAAAGTGTAAGTCAATCCATCCTCAGACACTTCCGGAGCTGCCACTGCCAGAGCCGGCTGCTGAATTCCTTCCACGTCATACTCCATCAGTCCGTCATAAGTATTGACAAGAACCTCGCCATCCACTGCTCTGGAAGTAGCAAGTGCATCCCAGGTAGTCGGATCTGCAGTATAAATATAATTATAAGTATCTTTCAGAGTGTATCCTTTTTCAGTCAGGTAGTTTCTCGCCCAGTCCATATAGGTACCTGTGCCTTTTAACTCACCCCATTTTTCCTTCATCTCATTTCTGTCAGCTGTCTTGATCAGATCAGTTGTAATGAGTGCCTGGTGAAATCTATCCTGATCTCCGCCCCAAAGTACATAATCCGTTGTGTAGGGAGCCAGTCTGGAAATTGCATATCTTCCTCCCTGGCTGGTGGTCGGGAGCATAACACCGGACTCCATCAGCTTTGCCTCTGCGATTGCCATTTTAGCAAAACGCTCTGAGATCGTGCCGGCCTCCTTTGCTTCCATATATGTGTCATAGAATTCGCCGAGAACCTCCTGATAAATCTCGGAGCATGTCTCATCATAATTCTCCGGAACGCCTCCGGTTACGACTTCCTCGTCACCTGCTTCTTCTGCGCTGTCTGCGCTTGCATCAGAAGTGTCCTCACTGCTGACACTGCTTGCGCTGCTGGTATCGCCTTCACTGGAATCAGACGTGGAATTACTTCCGCATGCAACCAGACTTGCACTCATGGCAAAGACCAGCATGATACTTACTAATTTTCTTTTCATAGTGTCTCTTTTTCTCTCCTTTCTCAAAGATATCGCTGCATATGAGTTCTCTACAGTCTGTACCTTCTGGCCTTCTTCTATACAGTCAATCAGCTCCGTTCGCGCATACAGTCACTTTATATTGTCGCACATTCATCAGGTCATCGCTGTATCACTTTATCGGTCTAAAATTTGCTGTATAAGATAGCAGGAGATACCTTGAACTTGTTTGTTCCCTGTACCTCCCGTCATTAAATACAACTGTTCTTCACTCACGTACAACTTTAATTATTATATACAGACCATTTGCAATTTGTCAATAGATTTTGTGCAGGAATCGGCACTGGTATATGATGGCAAGTGTTACAGTTCAGCCAGGTAGCAAATGAAGAGAAACCAAAACAGGCCAGTCAGGAAAAAACTGGCCTCCCTTCATGTAGCTCCACAATACTCTGGAAGATTTTTTTGCCTCTTCGTTTCACGGTCTCTATGAAACTCATG
>JALEOU010000014.1 GCA_022766945.1 Fusicatenibacter sp.
AAAAAATGAATAAAATTTATTCCACAGGAGTTTCTGTAATCAATTGATGTGGATAACCCATTCAAAAATAGAGAGAATGGTGAAAAAAAGCATTTTTATAATATCGGCAGGCTAAAAGATATATTTACCTTTCAATGCTGCAAAACGACAAAGGAGCTTGAGTTTCCCTTGCTATAATGTTATAATAGATAAGATTATAGACTTTTACTATATCGGAAAGGTTGCATGAGGGAGCAAGAAGAATGATCTGTATGCGCCTTTGTCAGAAAAAAGAAAGGACAGAACAATGGGTAAAATTAAAGTAGAAACATGTGAAATCGAAGGACTGAAGGTCATCACCCCTACGGTATTCGGCGATGAGCGCGGTTATTTTATGGAGACATATAACTATAATGATTTTAAGGAAGCCGGTATCGATGTACAGTTTGTGCAGGATAACCAGTCCGCATCCAAAAAAGGGGTGCTTCGCGGTCTGCATTTTCAGATCAATTATCCACAGGACAAGCTGGTACGTGTGGTAAACGGGGAAGTGTTTGATGTGGCTGTGGACTTAAGAGAAGGATCAGAGACTTATGGAAAATGGTTTGGTGTATATCTTTCTGCGGAGAATAAAAAGCAGTTTTTTATTCCCAAGAATTTTGCGCATGGATTTCTTGTGCTTTCTGATTATGCAGAGTTTGCATACAAGTGTACGGATTTCTATCACCCGAATGATGAGGGCGGTTTGTATTTTGATGATCCGGAGATTGGTGTGGAATGGCCGATTCCTTCCGGTATGACAAAAGAGGATCTGATTATCTCGGAAAAAGACCATAAATGGGGCGGTATCAAAGAACTTAAGAAATAAGGAGCAGAACCTTTTATGAATGTATTGAAAGAGCTTTATCAGAGTCGGAAACTAATCTGGAAACTGAGCAAAAATGATTTCAGAAATAAATTCGCCGGCTCCTATTTTGGCATCATCTGGGCATTCATACAGCCCATGGTGACAGTTGCTGTATATTTCGTTGTGTTTCAGCTGGGTCTGCGTGTCAATCCGTCTGCTACCGGATATCCTTATATCTGCTGGCTGGTATCGGGCATTATTCCGTGGTTTTTCTTCTCTGATGCGCTGCCGAGTGCATCAAACTGTCTGCTGGAATACAGTTATCTGGTAAAAAAGGTTGTATTTAAGATCAGCATTCTTCCTATTGTAAAGATTATATCGTCTTTGTTTGTACACCTGTTTTTTATTGTATTTACAGTTGTAATTTTTGCAGCCATGGGAAAACTGCCTCCGATTCAGATTATTCAGATTGTTTATTATATGTTTGCTGTGATCTGTCTTGTGACGGCCCTGTCTTACCTTACCTGTGCTATTACTCCGTTTTTCCGTGACTTTGGTCAGATTATCAATGTATGTCTGTCAGTGGGAATGTGGGCGACTCCGATTCTGTGGGATAAAACAACCATACCGAATATTCCGCAGTGGCTGGATCGTATCCTGAAACTGAACCCGCTGTATTATATTGTACAGGGGTACAGGGAGAGCTTTATGAATGGAATCTGGTTTTTTGAGCATCCCTGGATGACACTGTATTTCTGGGCGTTTGTATTGATCCTCGTACTTGTGAGCTCTAAAGTATTCCGGCGCCTGCGTGTTCATTTTTCAGATGTACTATAGGAGGAAGCGATGAACGAAACGGAAACCGTTATTTCAATAAAAAATGTCAGCAAGGTCTATAAACTGTTTGAAAAGCCGATGGACCGGCTGAAAGAATCCCTGTCTCTGACCCATAAGTGCTATCACAGTGACCATTTTGCGCTGGAAGATATTTCTCTGGATGTGCACAAGGGTGAGTGTGTGGGTATTATCGGAACAAATGGATCGGGAAAGTCGACCCTGCTTAAGATTGTTACCGGTGTACTGAATCCGACTTTGGGAAGTGTGGAACTCAAAGGACGTGTCAGCGCGATCCTGGAGCTTGGCGCCGGTTTTAATATGGAATATACCGGTATTGAGAATATTTTCCTGAATGGAACCATGCTGGGCTATTCCGAAGAAGAGATGCGCGCGAAGCTGGATGATATCATTGCTTTTGCGGAGATCGGAGACTTTATCAATCAGCCGGTGAAAACTTATTCCAGCGGTATGTTTGCCCGGCTGGCATTTGCAGTTGCAATCAATGTGGATCCGGACATTCTGATTGTGGATGAGGCACTGAGTGTGGGAGATATTTTCTTCCAGTCCAAGTGTTACCGGAAATTCAACGATCTCAAAGAGGCAGGGAAAACGATTCTGTTTGTCTCTCACGATATGGGAAGTGTTATTAAATACTGCGAGCGCTGTCTTCTGATTAACAAGGGAAAACAGGTGATGGTGGGCAAATCCTCGGAGGCTGTGGATATATATAAAAAGATTCTGGCAAACCAATATGATGACGAGACGAAAACGTCAAATGAGACTGGGGATATGCCTGAAACGACGGACAGTGCAGAGAAAACGGCCGCTAAACCGGATAAGACAAAAGGACTCTGGAGAGAGCGTCTGATTGCGAATGCACAGCTGGTGGAATACGGCGATAAAGCTGCTGAGATTGTGGATTTTGCCATTGTCGATCACAAGGGAATGATTACTTCCTCTGTGGATAAGAACCAGAGATTCCGAATCAAAATGAAGATCCACTTCAACGAGCGGATGGAACATCCGATTTTCGCCTTTTCCATCAAAGACCGAAAAGGCACAGAGATCACAGGAACCAATACAGCTTTGGAGAATTATACAAGAGAAGTGGTGGAAGCAGGGGAGACGGTTACTGTATGTTTTGATCAGGTGATGCCGCTGCAGAGCGGACAATATCTGATGTCCTTTGGCTGTACCAGTTATCATCTGGAGGAATTGGTGATTCATCACAGGCTGTATGATGCCTGCTTCCTGGAAGTCTTTTCCATGAAGGATACTGTGGGATTCTTTGATATGAATTCAACGGTGACATACGAGTAAACATACAAATAGCGGGGGCTTTTATGAGAGAGTATATAGGAAAAGTTCTTCTGAATCTGGACTACTATGATGGAGAAGATGCGTATAGTGACGGTGACATTGAAGACCGTTTGCTGGAGATTGTACAGACGACGAAAAAAAGTGATTATCAAAAGGTAATATTGTCAGAGCAAAGCTGGCCTGTATTCTATCATCTTTCGCCGCAGAGAGAGAACATTCTGGACTGGTATGAGTTTTCCGACAACGCATCGGTGCTGGAAGTTGGAGCAGGTTGCGGCGCGATTTCCGGTGTGCTGTGCAGGCGTGCCGGTCGGGTGGTTGCCAATGACCTGTCCAGAAGGAGAAGTACAATCAATGCTTACAGAAATCAGGATGCAGAGAATCTGGAAATCATAGTCGGCAATTTCAATCTGGTTTCAGAAAAACTGGAAGAGCGGTTTGACTATGTGACGCTGATCGGCGTTCTGGAGTATGCGAAGAGTTACATGGGGAAAGAAAATCCTTACCCGGAATATCTGGAAAAAATCAATAACCTGTTGAAACCGGGCGGAAAAATTTTAATTGCCATTGAGAATCGTCTCGGAATGAAGTATTTTGCGGGCTGTAAAGAGGACCATGTGGGAAGAGAATTTGCGGGAATCGAGGGATATTCCGGGATTGACTTTGTAGAAACCTTCAGCAAGCCGGAACTGGAAAAACTTCTGGAAGAGAACGGTTTTAAGAATTATAAGTTTTATTATCCTTATCCTGATTATAAATTTCCTACGGTCATTTATTCTGATGAGTATCTCCCAAAACCGGGAGAACTTCGGAGAAACCAGCAGAATTTTGATGCGGATCGAGTCCTTTTGTTTGACGAGGGAAAAGCATTTGATACCATCCTGCGTTCCGGACTGTTTCCGATCTTTTCCAATTCCTTTTTGATTGAAGTGGAGAAAAAGGAGTCAGCAGACCTATGAAGAAGATTCTATATACAAAGTTTTCAAGAGAAAGACGGGAACAGTTTCAGATTATGACACGGATCACTGATGAGGAGGGAGTCCGCAGAGTCTGGAAACTTCCCCTCAATGGGAGCGGAAAAGCGCATATAGCTGCTATGTATGAAAATTATACGCAGTTACTCCCAATGTATACCTACCCGGAACTTGGAATTTGTCCATGCAGTCTGACGAGGACGGATGAGGAGACAAAACTGGAATTTCCTTACATTCAGGGTGAAAGCCTGGAAGAGCGTATTTCCCGTCATGGGAAAGAAAATCATTTTGAAGAAATGAAAAAAGATTATCAGCTTCTTTATGATATCATTTTTTCGGCGAAAGAAAAGGGGCCATTTCAGGAGACAGAAGAATTTCATCAGGTTTTTGGAAATCCGGAACTGCCGGATGGTCTTCTCGCTGCCGAATGCTCAAATATTGATATGATTCCAGGAAATCTGATGATCGATGGACCAAGAATCTGGGTTGTAGATTATGAATGGGTGTTTCCGTTTCCTGTTCCGCTGAACTTTATTTATGCGAGAAGTGTTTTTCTGCAGGAAGCGGCATGTGCACTGGATCCGGAAAAATTAGAAGAGCTGTATGCGATTGCAGGTATTCTGCCGGAAAAAATTTCCGTTTACTATCACATGGAGGTCTGCTTCCAGAATTATGCGGCAGGTGATGGGGAAAACAAACTTGACAATATTTACAAAAGACTGCATCGCCACAGCTATTCGATGGCGCTCTGGGAAAAGGAAAAGATTTTTTATCCGCTTTCACTGGAACAGGTGGAACCGAACAGAATGGAATTGTATTATGAAGACTGCACAGAGCAGGAGGTGCACACATCTATTGATGTGGAAGAAGCTGCATCTGACGGAAAACTGTGTCTGATGATTACCGGAGAGGGAGCGGTGATAAAAATCCGGTCCATTCAGGGCGAAAAGGATGGGGTTAGAGAGCCGCTGACATTTTGGCATAATGCGGAGCTGGAAATCATTGATGATTATTATTTCCCCGAAAAACCCCGGATTATCTTCCAAAATCAGGGATACCAGAAAATCTGGCTGGATTATCTGATCTATTTTAGAGGAAGCGGAATTACCGATCAGTTTATCGGTCTGATCAAACGGGACAAGCAGACGAAAGACCAGCTGGCCGAAATGGAGAGACTTCATCAGGAGAGCCTTCAGAGAGAAGACGCATTGATGCAGGAAAAAAACCGTATCCTGGAAGAAAAGAAATTTCTGGAAGAGGAACTGGAACGGATGCGACAGCGGAAAGTGGTGCGTATGGCGGATGCCGTTCAGAGAGTATGGAAGAAGGAGTAAAAGATTATGGATGTTTCCATTGTGATACCTACCAAAAATGCGGGCCCGTTGTTTGAGAAGGTTCTGGATGCAGTATTTCATCAAAAAACTGAATACGAATACGAGGTGATCTGTGTAGATTCCGGCTCTAAGGATGGAACTCTGGATCTGATCCGTAAGTATCCATGCCGCTTATTCCAGATTCCGCCTTCCGAGTTCGGTCACGGAAAGACGAGAAATTACGGAGCATCCAGGGGAACGGGAACCTATATCGTTTTTATCACTCAGGATGCGCTGCCGGCGACAGATACCTGGCTGCAGAATTTTATTGATGCCATGCGGATGGATCCGGAGATTGTGGGAGGTTTTGGAATTCATTATCCCTATCCGGACTGTAATCTGCTGGATAAGCGGGATCTGGATGGTCATTTCAAAGGGTTTGGTGAGACGAATACAGTTTTCCATCTGGATGACCCGGAAAGATATGAAAAAGAAGAGGGATACCGCCATTATCTGGCGTTTTTCTCGGATAATAATTCGTGTATTCGAAGAGATATTTTTGAAAAGTATCCCTATGATGATGTCAATTTTGCTGAGGATCAGATCTGGGCAAGAAAGATGATCGAGCTGGGATTTAAAAAAGTTTACTGTCCTTATGCTCCGGTTTATCATTCCCATAACTTTAAACTCAGCACTTATTTTAAACGTTATTATGATGAGCAGAAAGGATTGTATGAAGTGCATCAGTATATGATTGCACAGAAATGGACGCAGCTTCCCGGAATGCTGTACCGGCAGGTAAGAGGGGATTGCGTTTATATCAAGCATCAGCCGATCGGCAAGAAGGAAAAAATACACTGGGCATTCTATTCTCTGTTCCGGAACTGCGGAAGATTTTTTGGCGGTTATCTGGGAGGGAAGTATCATCTGTATTCTCCTCAGAAACAGGCTTTTCTTGATCGTCATATTTCCCAACAGTATGACCAGAGACATGCGTAACAGAAAGGAAACTTAATCGTGAAAAAAACAAATGTAGTATACAGAACACTCAGATATGCCAAAAACCATGGGATTAAGGCCACCATCGAGAGAGCGAAACAGGGAAATGAGCCAGCCGTGCCGCCAAAGAACGATGTGATCGGTTTTTACAGCTTCGTGGTAGACAATGATCCGATTCCGCTGAATCGAAAAGAATATGAGAAACACAAAAATGATGAGAAAAAGATCCTGAACTGGGTGATTCCCGAGATGGGACCCGGTTCCGGCGGTCATACCACGATTTTCCGGTTCATCTCCAATCTGGAGCGTCTTGGATTTCACAGCAGAGTTTATCTCTATATGTCTCCGAATTTTCAGGATAATGCCTCCATCCGGAAATTCCTGAAAGAGTATTTCCCGCTCCTGGTACCGGAAGTGGAAGTCTACTGTGATGTCTCTCAGATGAAGTTTGCCCATGCAACGGTGGCGACCTCCTGGACAACGGCCTATTATGTCAGACGATTCAATAATACTATCTCAAAATTCTATTTCGTACAGGATTTTGAGCCGTATTTTTACGCACACGGATCAGAATATGAATTTGCAGAAAACACCTACAAGATGGGCTTCCGCGGAATTACTGCAGGAGACTGGCTCAGGGATCTGATGCGCGGACAGTATGGAATGAAAGCGGACAGCTTTAGCTTTTCCTATGATGATAAGGTTTATCAGGCTAAAGAAAAGCCGGATCATCAAAAGAGAGTTTTCTTCTATGCACGTCCTGTTACTCCGCGAAGAGATTTTGAACTGGGTATGCTGGCAATCAATGAGCTCTGCCGCAGGATGCCGGAGATTGAGGTGATTTTTGCCGGCTGGGATGTCAGCGGATATGAGATTCCGTTCCGCCACAGAAATCTGGGAACGGTGACCCCGCAAGTACTTGCAGAATCCTATGTACTTTGTGATATGTGTCTGGTGATTTCCAACACAAACCTGTCCCTTGTTCCGCTGGAGGTTATGGCATGCAATTCGGTTGCTGTATGTTCCAAAGGAGAAAACAGTACCTGGCTTGTAAATGAGGAAAATGCAGTTCTGGTAGATTATGATCCTGTCCGGATTGCCGATACGATGGAGTACTATTTCAATCACCCGGAGGAATTATCAAAGATCCGGAGAAAAGGACTGGAATTTGCCAGAACAACTTCCTGGCAGAAGGAAGCCAAAAAAGTATACGACAGTATGATAAGAGGAATTGAAGAAGATGAAAGAAAACTGCAGTAAGGAGCAAAAACAGGCACGTCGAATGGAATGGCTGTTTCTGCTGGGCGTTTTCCTGTTTTTCTTCCTTTGGTCCTGTACCCAGAGATTTAACTTTTCGGCAGATGAATCCATGCGGTATCAGGTCGTGCAGTATATTTATGAACATGGCACTCTCCCGCGGGGAGATGAACCGTCCATTCGGAATGAAGACTGGGGAATTTCCTATGCGTTTAATCCGATTATCGCTTATATGGGTTCCGCGGTCTTGATGAAACTGGTGAGTATTTTTACAACGGATGAATGGATCCTGCTGATTGCAGCCCGGTTTATGAATGTGCTGCTTGGAACTTTGATGGTATGGGTGGTACGAAAAGCATCAAGGCTTCTTTTCTCAGAAAAATATGCCTGGATGTTTACCTGCCTTGTGGCATTTTTACCTTCCAATGTGATTTTATATTCCTATGTGAACTGTGATGCGCTGGCGATGTGTTCTTCCGCAGTGATTTTTTACGCATGGATTCTTGCTGCAAAGGAGGGCTGGTCATGGAAAAACTGTACCGTCCTTGCGGTAGGTATGGGCTTTTGCCTCCTTTCCTATTACAACGCCTATGGATATGTTCTGGTGTCATTTTTCTATTTTGTGGCAATGATACTCTTAAGAGAACAAAAGAAGAACCGGTGGAAGGAACTGTTTGGGAAAGGCGCCTGGATTACCGTGATTGTCTGTGTGATTGCCCTCTGGTGGTTCATTCGCAATGGTATTTTGTATGACGGTGATATTTTCGCGAGACAGGCCTCTCACACCTGTGCGGAACTGTATGCCAGGGACCGATACAAACCGTCCAATGTAGTCACGTTCCAGGAGGACGGACAGTCAATGCTTTCCATGATTTTTTATCGGCCGATTTTTCTGGAGCATGACTGGCTTACTACCGTTCTGTTTAGCTTTGTGGGGGCTTTCGGATACAATAAAATCTATCTTTCCAAGTGGATCATCATTCCCTATCTGCTGTTTTTGCTTACCGCTCTTGTGCTGATGGTTGTGTACCGGAAATCCGATTTTTATCTGAAAAAAGAGGAAATCAGAAGAAGAGAACCGCTGGGTAAAGAAAAAGCATTGATTCGGGTGACGGCAAGATCAAAAGAGTGGAAAGTACAGGGGATGCTGTCCTGGGCATTTGTGATTGCAATGATCATACCGAATTTTCTCAATGCTTATTATTCTTACAGTTCGGATTTTCAGGCACAGGGCCGGTACAGTATGCCGATGCTGTTTCCACTGATGTATTTTGTAACCAGAGGATGTGAGAGATTCTTTGAAGAGCATGAAAAGCTCTCAAAACTGGAAAAGTATTTCTGCATACTGGTAAGTGTGATGGCGGTGGTATTGGCGGTATTTACCTGGGCGAGACTGATCTATCCCTTGTATCTTCAGAATTATTATGGACTGCGCTGACAAATCAGAAATGAAAAAGGCGGTGACAATATGAGCCGGTTTGCGACACTAGCCAAAAAGGCGAAAAAAGCGGTGACAGAAGAGGGGATCACCGGTCTGGTATCCAGGACAAAAGGATATCTGGAAAGAGCAAAAAGAGAAAATGAATTTCAAAAAGAGAAATCCCGGATTTACCGGGATCTTCTCTTTATCAGCGGCTGCAATGAGCAGCTGCCGCATCCCCACCGGTATCGTGTGCTTCATCAGATGGAACAGCTGGAAGCAGCAGGATACACCTGTGATACCGTATATTTTCAGGAAATCTCTCTTCCCATGGTGCGCTGTTACAGCGGTTTTATTATCTTCCGCGCACCGGCGACAGAAAAACTCATGGAATTTCTGCAGGAAGCACATCGCCTGAACAAGAAAATCTGGTATGATGTGGATGATCTGGTGATTGATACGAATTATACCGATCAGATTCCCTGGCTTTCTACCATGAAACCAGAAGAGCGGTCGGCTTACGATGAAAATGTTCGTCAGATGGGCAGGATGTTAAGCGCCTGTGACGGAGCGATTACGACAACGGCCCGTCTTGCAGAAGAACTTTCGAATTATGTTCCGGAAGTACTGATTAACCGGAATTGTGCATCGGAGGAAATGCTGTCTATCTCGGAGGAAGCGCTGAAAAAGAAGAGAGAACATCAAAAGGAAAATACCGTCGGGGAACGAATTGTCCTTGGGTACTTCAGCGGGAGTGCAACGCACCTGGATGATATTCGCATGATTCTTCCTGTTCTCACAAGATTGATGGAAGAACGGGAAAATGTGGATCTTCTGCTGGTTGGTATCCTTGATCTTCCAAAGGAGTTGCTGCCGTTTGGAAAAAGAATCAAAACGGAAGGATTCGTAGACTACCGCCGTCTGCCGGAACTGATTGCTTCGGTGGACATTAACCTGGCTCCGCTTGTGGATACGGTGTTTAACGCTGCCAAATCAGAAAATAAATGGGTAGAAGCAGCGCTTGTACAGACAGTGACTGTGGCGAGCCGTGTAGGTGCGTTCTGCGAGATGATCAGAGAGGGAGAGGATGGTGTTCTGTGCGGTGACGAAGAGGAATGGACAGAGAAGCTGATCGATCTGATCGAACATCCCAAAGAGCGCAATAGAATTGCAAAGGCAGCCTACGAACGATGCAGGAGAGAATGTGTCACGATTTATCAGTGCCGCAGATTGGCGGAGTGGATACAGAATCAAATGAATCCGCGCGGTGCTTTTCTGCTTCCGGCACTTACGATAAGCGGCGGTATCCGTGTTGCCTTAAAGCACGCGGAAATGCTTCGGCATGCCGGTGTGCAGATCACACTGTTTGTCCTTGAGGGAAAGGAAGAATGGTACGAGGACGGTGAATACCATTATCCGGTGCTGACGGCAGATCCGGACAAGATCCAGGGGACACTGGACTTTGTGACGGCTACGATGTGGAATACACTGGATGTGGCTGAAAAACTGAAAGTGAGCAGGAAATGCTTTTATCTTGTACAGAATTATGAAGTGGATTTCTATCCTCCGGGAAGTCCTTACCGCAGGATGGCATCTGCGACGTATGTGCCCAAAAGAGGGATTGTACATCTCACGATCTCTCGCTGGTGCAGATGGTGGCTTGCCAATGAGTATGGTACTTCTGCTGATTATCTGCCAAATGGAATCGATCCGGAAAGCTATGCACCACACAAAAGAAATCTGACCGGTAAAGTTCGTATTCTGGTGGAAGGAGACTGCAAGGCTGAGCATAAGAACGTGGATGAAAGTTTCGAAATCATTCAGCAGCTTCCGGAAGAACGATTTGAAGTCTGGTACATGTCCTATAATGGTGTGCCAAAAGACTGGTATCGTGTGGATCGTTTTTTGCATAAGGTACCTTATGAGGAGACTCCTGGCGTATACGAAGCCTGCGACATTTTGCTGAAAACCAGTCTGCTGGAAAGCTTCTCCTATCCTCCGCTTGAGATGATGGCGTCGGGGGGCTATGTGGTTGCAGTTCCAAATGAAGGCAATCTGGAATATCTAAGAGAAGGGGAAAACGCTCTTTTGTATCCTCCCGGTGAGACGAACCAGGCGGTGGAGTCGATTCTTCGTCTATGCCAGGATCCGGCGATGCAGGAGAGACTGTATCAGGGTGGACTTTCCACTGCAAAGAGCCGGTCCTGGGATGCGATACGGCCGGAGATTCTGAAGACTTACCTGGAATGAAAGGGCATTGCACAGGAAAAAAGTCCGCAGACAGTATCTGAGAAAATCAGAGCTATCTGCGGACTTTTTGTTGCTATCTCTTTTTTTTCTTCTTTTTGTTCTTTTTCTTGATGAGAAGAACGATCAGAAGTATCAGTGCAGCAAAGTCCAGGAAGATCATTATGAGAACAGGATAATGCAAAAGCAGACGAGCTGCGGACTGCAGTTCTTCACCGACGAGTTCCTCTGACGCTGCGGTTGTCGGAGCTGTGGATGGGTCAGGGGATTCTGTGGGCTCGGGAGTGGCTGTTTTTACCACAGAAGCTGTTCCGATAGCCTGACCGCTGTAAAAGTAACTGCGTGTGATGCTCTGATCCTCATTGACGCTGTCCGTAAAAGTGGTATCGGAAATGGAAGCCTCTTTGGGAAGGGTGACGGTACCTGAGCATTCTTCTCCGCCTTCACTGGAAACTTCTGCGTGAACAAACTGGTCAAAACCGTAATCCAGAAGTTTGGCGGTGTCGTAGATATAATCCAGATTTTCACAGCCGAGAACGACACAGATCAGTGTCATATCATTACGTCTGGCTGCGGTAACCAGGGTATTTCCTGCGGCATCGGTGTAGCCTGTTTTTCCGGCAAAAGCCCCTTCGTAATGCCACTGACCGTCAAAAAGCATGGCATGATGGTTGGCAAGCTCTCGTGGGGAGGATGTCATGTTGGTAGCCGGAATGGTATAGTAGAGATCGGATTCGATGGAGCAAAAAGTCTCATTTTGAATCGCTGCCTTCATGATGAGTGCCATATCATGAGCAGTCGTATAATGATTCTCATCCGGAAGACCGTTGGCATTTGTGAAATGGGTGTTGGTACATCCAAGAGATGCAGCCTTTTCATTCATCATTGCGGCAAAGGATTCCACACTGCCGCCTACATATTCTGCTACCTGAGTGGAAACCTCATTTGCAGAAGTCAGAAGAATCGCATGAAGACACTGATCCATCGTCAGTATTTCGCCGACTTTTGCATCGATGCGGGCATTTCCCGGAACAGCTTCCTTTACGGCGTTTTCCCCGAAGGTTACCTCATCGGTCAGAGAAGAATGCTCAATTGCTACAAGAGCAGTCAGAATCTTGGTGATGCTGGCGGGATAACGGACCTCATCCATGCCCTTGTCATAAAGAATTGCGTTGGTATCCGCGTCCATGACAACCGCATAGGGAGTGGGAACCTCGGGTCCTTCGGGCCATCCCTCCAGTTGATTGGTGACAACCTCAGCGGCAAGGACGGCGGAAGGCCAAAGAAGAAAGGAAAAAAGCATACAACAGACACAAAACAGCGGCCGGAAGACGCGCAGAGAGTGTTTCATGGGAAAATCCTCCTGTTTCAAACATTTCCCTGCCATTATACCACAGGTCCGGAAAGGTGGAAAGAAGGGAAAACATGAAATTCTTAATATTTCCTGTCGGGATTTGCAAAAACAGAGAAAATAGAGTATAATGCCCGCAGAGTCTTATTTCTATTTTTGATTAAAGCAATTCAATCGGGAGAAATTACATGATCGAGTTTAACAAAGCTCCGCATGTCGGAGGAGAAGAGAAATACCTTGAGGAGGCAATTGCCAGCGGAAAGCTCTGCGGTGACGGTCCTTTTACCAGAAAATGTACACAGTGGATGAAAGAAAACTTTGATTCACGGGGATTGCTTTTGACCACATCCTGTTCCCATGCGCTGGAAATGAGCGCGTTTCTTGCAGATATTCAGCCCGGAGATGAAGTGATTATGCCGTCTTACACTTTTGTGTCTACAGCAAATGCTTTTGTACTTCGCGGAGCAAGGATTGTCTTTGTGGATATCCGCCCGGATACCATGAATATTGACGAAAAACTGATCGAACAGGCAGTGACGGAGAAAACAAAAGCGATTGTGCCGGTGCATTATGCCGGAGTGGCCTGCGAGATGGATACCATTATGGAACTTGCCGCAAAATATAATCTGAAGGTGGTTGAAGATGCGGCTCAGGGAGTCAATTCGTTCTATAAAGGAAAAGCACTCGGGACAATCGGTGATTTTGGGTGCTACAGTTTTCACGAAACGAAGAATTATACGATGGGTGAAGGAGGAGCTATTCTGTTTCATGACGAAACGCTTCTGGAAAGAGCAGAGATTCTTCGGGAAAAGGGAACCAACCGAAGCAAGTTTTTCCGCGGACAGGTTGACAAATATACGTGGATGGATTATGGCTCTTCCTATCTTCCAAGTGATCTGAACGCTGCGTATCTTTATGCACAGCTGCAGGAAGTTGACCGGATCAATGACAAGCGGATGCAGATCTGGAATCTGTATCACGAGGGACTGGAAGACCTGGAAGTGGCCGGGCTGATCACACGTCCTGTCATTCCGGATTACGCGGTACATAATGCGCATATGTACTATCTGAAAGTCGGCAATCTGGAGGAACGGACACATTTGATCAGCTTTCTGAAGGAGAAGCAGGTGATGAGCGTCTTCCATTACATTCCGTTGCACAATGCGCCGGCGGGAAAGCGCTTTGGAAGATTCTGCGGTGAAGATGTTTATACCACAAGGGAGAGTGAAAGGCTGTTACGCCTTCCGATGTTTTACAACCTTTCTCTGGAGGATGTGGAGTATGTGATTGACATGGTGCATGCCTTTTTTGGAAAATGAGTGAGGAAGGAGTCCTAAAAGAAGTGTCTGAGAATCAACTGATACGGTTTCTTCGGAAGCTGAAGCCATATAACATACAAAAAGGACTGCGCTATCTGAAACATTACGGTCCGAAAGAGTTTTTTGTTCGTCTCAGTGAACGAATGGAACCGGAAAGTGTTCCCTATGGTCCCTGGTATGAGACGTACCGTGCCAAACCGGAAGATTTGCAGAGCCAGAAACGTCATAAATTCCGGAGCCGTCCGCTGATCAGTGTAGTGGTGCCTGCATATCATACCCCAGAGGTGTTTTTACGGGATATGATCGAATCCCTGATCCATCAGAGTTATGACAATTGGGAGCTCTGTATTGGAAATGCAAGTCCTGATGACGAGACTATGAAGCAGATACTGGAAGAATACTGCAGCAGGGATGGACGAATCCGTGTGATTGAGATCAAAGAGAATAAGGGGATTGCTGAAAATACCAATGAAGCGCTGAAAGCAGCGAGAGGTGACTATATCGGATTTATGGATCATGATGATCTGCTCTCGGAAGATGCTCTTTTTGAAATTGCGATTCGTGTGGAAAAAGAACCGGATACAGATGTTTTCTATACAGATGAAGATAAGGTGACGACGGACTGTTCCGAGCATTTTCAGCCGCATTTCAAGCCGGAATTTAATCCGGATCTTTTACGGTCCAATAATTATATCTGTCATTTCTTTGTGGTAAGACGCACTCTTATGGAACGCGTGGGATATCTGAACCCTGAGTTTAATGGGGCGCAGGATTATGATTTCATTTTCCGCTGTACGGAGCAGGCAGGAAAGATCACGCACATTCCAAGAATTTTGTATCACTGGCGTGTGCACAGCTCGTCTACAGCGGATAACCCGGAAAGCAAACGGTATGCCTATGAGGCGGGAAAACGGGCAATTATGGGAAATCTGGAACGAACCGGAGAAAAAGGAGTCGTAACGCTGCGTTCGGACTACGGATTTTATGATGTCGCGTATCCTGTGGATGGAAAGCCGCTTGTATCGATTCTGATCCCGAACAAAGATCAGGCAAAGACGCTGGAGGCGTGTATCCGTTCGATTTGCCAGAAGGCAACCTATTCCTCTTACGAAATCATTGTAATTGAAAATAACAGTACGGAACCGGAAACTTTCGAGTTGTATCAAAGGCTGGAAGAAAAAAATATCCGCGTAATTCGATATCCGGAACAGGGATTTAATTATTCTGCCATCAACAATTTCGGTGTTCGGGAGGCAAGAGGTGAATATCTGTTGTTCCTGAACAATGATATTGAGGTGATTACCCCTGATTTTATCGAGAAGATGGTGGGAAACTGCCAGAGAAAGGATGTGGGTGCAGTCGGGGTGAAACTGTATTACCCGGACCATACCATCCAGCATGCCGGCATCGTGATCGGAATCGGAGGCATAGCAGGTCATGCATTTCTGGGAATGCAGGGAGCCAGGAGCGGTTATCTTCACAAAGCATCTCTGCAGATGAATGTCAGTGCGGTAACAGCTGCATGTATGATGATGAAACGGGAAGTTTTTGATGCCGTCGGCGGATTTGAAGAAAAACTGTCCGTAGCGTTCAATGATGTGGATCTTTGCCTGAGAGTTGGCAGGGCAGGTTGGAGGATTGTATACAATCCCCACGTGGAAATGTATCATTATGAATCCAAATCAAGAGGTGCGGAAGATGATGAGAACAAAATTCGCCGCTTCCAGTCAGAGATTGAGTTTATGAGAATCAGGTGGATCACGCTTCTGAAAGCAGGAGATCCCTGTTATAATCCAAATCTGACACTTAGTCAGTGGAATTATGGGCTGCGCGCGGATGGCAAGGGAGTAAAACCATGGAACAGGTAGCAATCGTAATACCCAATTATAATGGAAGATCATATCTGGAAGTCTGCCTGGAAGCACTCAAACAGCAGACATTCCGTGACTTTGCGGTCTATCTGGTGGATAACGGGTCCACAGATGACAGCTGTGCTTATGTTGCGGAGCATTATCCGAGCGTCAGACAGATCCGGCTGGATGATAATTACGGCTTCAGCAGAGCGGTAAATGAGGGAATCCGTTCGTCCAAAGCACCTTATGTGATTCTGCTGAATAATGATACGCAGGTATTTCCTGATTTTGTTGAGCAGCTTTATCTGGGGATTTGCCAGCGGAAAAAGGCATTTGCCTGCAGTGCGAAACTGATCTCATACAGAGAGCGTGACAAAATTGATGATGCAGGAAACTACTATAATCTGCTGGGCTGGGCTTTTGCAAGGGGGAAGGGAAAATCTGCCGCTCTGTACGAGAAACCGGAGAAGATTTTTGCAGCATGCGCCGGAGCTGCGATATATCGCAGAGAGATACTCGATCAGATCGGACTTTTCGATGAGGAACATTTCGCATATCTCGAGGATACTGATATCGGTTATCGTGCGAGAATTTTTGGATATGAAAACTACTACCTGCCCTCTGCGAAAGTTTATCATGTGGGAAGCGGAACCAGCGGTTCGAGATACAACCTGTTCAAAATCCGTTACTCGTCAAGAAATAATATCTATCTGATTTATAAAAATATGCCGATCGGACAGATTCTGCTGAACTTACCCGCGCTTTTTGTGGGATTTTTGGTGAAACTTGTATTTTTTTCACTTTAGGGATTCGGAAAGGAATACCTTGCGGGAATTAAAAACGGTTTTGAAATCAGCCGAAAAAAGGAAAATAAAGAAAAAAAGATCCGTTTTCGTCCCAAACGTCTGGGAAGGTACCTTGTGATCGAATGGGAATTGTTTGTCAATGTATTCAGGCGTCTTGCGGAAAGATAGAAGTTTGTTTACTGTTCAGGCAGCAGCGAACGCAGTAGACTATCTGAACAGTAGTTTTATATTATGAAAGAAAATCGCAAGAAAATATTAGGTTGCTCTTTTTCGTGACTTATTGTATAGTAGGTGGAAAGGATGCGTCCTAATGAAAAAGAATTTAGACAAGGTGAAGAAATTTGATTAATGAAAATCAGAAATACTTTATTCGGATGCATGTACTGATTGATGCGATCGTGATTGCGGCATCGTATATTCTGGCATGGTTTTTCTATGTCAGACTTGGTGTATTCCACAGCAATCCGGAGCGGGGAGTTTTGCCGCCGGCAACCTATCTTTTAGCGCTGACGTATGTGATCCCATGCTATCTGATTCTGTATTATGCGTTCAACCTCTATACATCCAAGCGCTTTCAGGGAAGGCGTCTTGAGATTGCCAATATTGTAAAGGCCAATACCGTTGGCTTTCTGGTGTGGCTGGCAGGTCTCTATATGGTTCATCAGATCCATTTTTCCCGCGGTATGCTCTCCATCTTTTATGTGACCAATATGATTCTTGAAGTCTGTGTGCGTGCAGCGATCCGGGGAATTCTCTCCAATATGTGGAAGCGCGGCCGTAATCAGAAACAGATTCTCATGGTTGGATACAGTCGTGCTGCGGAAGAATATATTGACCGGATTATTGCAAATCCGGAATGGGGATATGTGGTTCGCGGAATCCTCGATGATCATGTACAGGCGGGTACTTTGTACCGTGGCGTAAAGGTACTTGGAAGAATCAATAATCTGATGGTGATTCTTCCGGAGAATAAACTGGATGAGATTGCCATCACCCTTGGATTGAATGAATATTTTCGGCTGGAAGAAATTGTGGCGATGTGTGAAAAGTCAGGTGTTCATACGCAGTTTGTTCCGGACTATCATAATATCATTCCGACAAAACCGTATACAGAAGATCTGCAGGGACTTCCGGTCATCAATATCCGGTATGTACCGCTTTCCAATACCTTTAATGCGATGGTGAAGCGTATTGTGGACATTTTTGGTTCGATCGTGGCGATTATTCTCTTTTCGCCGGTGATGCTGTTTGCGGTGATCGGAATCAAGCTGACCTCACCAGGACCGCTGATTTACCGTCAGACCAGAGTGGGCCTTCACAATAAGCCTTTTGAGATGTACAAATTCCGTTCCATGGAGGTGCAGCCGGAGGAAAAAGAAAAGAAAGCATGGACGGTGAAAGATGATCCGAGAGTCACCGGATTTGGGAAATTTATGCGGCATACGAGCATTGATGAACTGCCACAGCTTTTCAATATCCTGAAAGGTGATATGAGTCTTGTGGGACCAAGACCGGAGCGTCCGTTCTTTGTGGAAAAATTCCGCGAGGAGATTCCTCGCTATATGGTGAAACATCAGGTTCGTCCGGGACTGACCGGCTGGGCGCAGGTGAATGGATATCGGGGGGACACTTCCATTCGAAAGCGTATTGACTGTGATCTGTATTACATTGAAAACTGGACGCTGGGATTGGATTTCAAGATTTTATTCCTTACGTTCTTTAAAGGATTTATCAACAAAAACGCTTACTGAGAGATAAGGGGAACGCAGCAATGTCGAAAAAATCAAAAAACAACAGAAGATACCGGAGAATGCGCAGACGGAAGATTATTTTTGGAATCGAAGTGGTTGTACTTCTGCTGCTGGCGGGTGTACTCTTTCTTTATGCCTGGATTAATAAATCCATGGACAAGATGCATCAGAATACACTGAACAGTACAGAGATTGTGATCAACAGCGAAGTCAATACCAAGAGTAATCTGGAAGCTATGTCCGGAACACAGGTAATCGCGTTGGTAGGTGTGGATTCGAGAGCGAAGGGATCTGAGCTTGCGGACAGTATGAACAGTGATACCATTATCTTGTGTTGTATTGATCATGATAAAGACGAGATCCGCATGGTTTCTGTAATGAGAGATACCTGGATGAATCTTGCGAAAAATAAAAACGCGGACTATAATTTTTCAAAAGCAAATGCTGCTTACAATCAGGGCGGTCCCGAGCGGATGCTGACGATGCTGAATACCAACCTGGATCTTGCACTTACCGATTATGTGACTGTGAACTTTAAGGCACTTGCAGATGCGATTGATGTACTGGGAGGACTGGATATCGAGATGACCAATGCAGAGTGTATCCATGCCAATAATTACAACCAGGAAGTGTCAAAAGCTCAGGGTGTGGAATATGAGGCTGTGGTATACGATGAATCTCAGGGAGATGACTATACGGAAGTACATCATGTCACCGGAGCGCAGGCTGTTTCCTATGCCAGAATCCGAAAAGGCGGCGGGGATGACGCAAAGCGGACCAGCCGTCAAAGAATTGTAATCAACCTGATGGTTGAGAAAATCAAGAAAAATCCTGCGAAGATACCTGATATTCTTGATGCGGTTATGAGCAATGTCAGCACAAGCCTCAGCAAGTCAGAAATCTTGTCGATCGGAACGAATGCCGTGACATATACTATGGGAACTTCCTATGCGTATCCGTTTGAGCTTTGCTATGGTCAGCATGTGATTGATGCGCTCGGTGAAGATGTGGTAATTCCTGTGACACTTGAAGAGAACGTGAAAGAGCTGCACGAGTATTTGTATCCGGGGATTCCTTATACTGTTTCTTCTACAGTGAAGGAATACAGCGATTATATAGCGAATAAGAGCGGATACGATGAGGAGAAAATCGAATCTGTGCTCCATCAGGGGCCGGGATCAGAATCAGAGACACAGGTTTCCGGTGAGCAATAACAGGAGAATGAAAAAGAAGAGATGAAAAGATATGTTGTTGATGTCATGATACCAACCTATAAGCCAGGGCAGGAGTTCGGAGAACTTCTGCCCCGCCTTTTGAACCAGACGTATCCGATCCGTTCGATCTGTATTGTGAATACCGGTGCTTCCTACTGGAACCCGTCATGGGAACAGCTTTCCCCGAAGATTTATGTAGAACACATCCGGCCAAGTGAATTTGATCATGGAGGTACCCGCAAAGCGATGGCAGACAGTTCCGATGCGGATCTGATTCTGTTCATGACACAGGACGCCATACCTGCAGATGAATATCTGGTGGAGCATCTGGTGGAAAAGTTTATGCTCCCGCATGTAAAGGCAGCCTATGCCCGCCAGCTTCCCAAGGAGGACTGCAGGACGCTGGAACGGTTTACAAGAGCATTTAATTATCCGGAAGAAAGCGATATTAAGGATTATGGTGATCTGCCCAAGATGGGAGTGAAGACTTTCTTCTGCTCCAATGTATGTGCCATGTATGACAGGGCGGTTTATGAAGAACTTGGCGGGTTTGTGATGCATACACCGTTCAACGAAGATATGATTTATGCCGGTCATCTGGTGCAGGCCGGTTATGCCATTGCCTATTCTGCAGACGCAAAGGTTTTTCATTCGCACAATTATGGATGTATGGCACAGCTCAAAAGGAATTTTGATCTGGGAGCATCGCAGGCGATGCATCCTGAGATCTTTGAAAAATACCCCTCAGAAGGAGAAGGAATGAAGATGGTGAAACGATCCGCACGCTATGTGATACGGATACATCGGCCGTGGCTTTTGATTCCGCTCTTCTTTCAGAGTGCGTTCAAATACCTTGGATATCTTCTTGGAAAGCATTTTCGTTCTCTTCCGAACAGTATAATCATGCGATGCACATCCAATAAAGCATGGTGGGAATACCGCTGTGCAGTGACCGAAAGAAAGAAAAGAAGAACCACAGGTTGACAAATACAGTGACAACGTGGTACAAATGTAGGGACAGTAAAAACCAGAGACGGCACATTCTGTTGCGGCAGATATGCTGTCTTTCTTTTACAGGAGGATTTAAAGTATGTGTGGAATTGTTGGATATATTGGAAACCGTGAGGCAGCTCCGATTCTGTTGGATGGTCTCTCAAAATTGGAGTATCGTGGATATGATTCGGCAGGAATTGCTGTTTATAATGGCGAACAGATTCAGATGGAAAAAACGATGGGACGTCTGAAAGTTCTTGAGGAACTAACCCAGGATGGAGCAACACTGCCGGGAACGGCAGGAATTGGTCATACCCGCTGGGCAACCCACGGTTCTCCCTCCGATCTGAATGCACATCCGCATTTTAATAAAGATCATTCGATCGTAGTGGTACACAATGGAATTATTGAGAATTATATAAAGCTGAAAAAGAAATTGCAGGCAAAGGGATACGAATTTCTGTCAGAGACGGATACAGAAGTGATAGTGCATATGCTGGATCGATATTATAATGGAGATCCGCTGGATACCATCACCAAGGTGATGCACCGGATGGAGGGATCTTATGCGCTCGGAATCATGTTCCGCGATCACCCGAATGAGATCTATGCGGTACGTAAGGACAGTCCTCTGATCGTGGGAGCGGGAAAAGAGGGAAATCTGATCGCTTCGGATGTGCCTGCGATCCTTCGCTATACACGTGATGTCTATTTTATTGAGAATGAGGAGATCGTAAAGTTAACCCGGGAAGGACTTCATTTTTACAATATCGATGAGGAAGAGCTGGAGAAAGAATCCACACACATTGATTGGGATATCAATGCTGCGGAAAAAGGCGGCTATGAGCATTTTATGCTGAAAGAGATGCATGAGCAGCCCAAAGCGGTTCGTGATACTCTGACACCACGCCTGAAAGGTGATGAAATCGTGATCGAAGAGCTTGGAATGACGGATGAAGAAATCCGTTCTGTGCGCAAGATCTTTATTGTAGCCTGCGGTTCCGCCTATCATACGGGGGTGACTGCAAAATACGTTTTCGAAGGTCTTGCCAGAATTCCGGTGGAAGTAGATCTTGCCAGTGAGTTCCGGTACCGCAATCCGATTCTGGAATCGGATTCCCTGGTGATCATTGTCAGTCAGTCAGGTGAGACGGCAGATACACTGGCTGCTCTTCGTGAGGCGAAAGCAAAAGGAATCCGTACCCTTGGCATCGTGAATGTGGTGGGAAGCTCTATAGCGAGGGAAGCGGACAATGTAATGTACACCTGGGCAGGGCCGGAGATTGCGGTAGCCACTACGAAAGCATACAGTACGCAGCTGATTGCACATTATCTTCTTGCATTGAAATTTGCCAGGGTAAGAGGAACTATTTCAGAGACAGAGTTTACAGCCATGACGGAAGATCTTCGCCAGCTTCCGGAACAGATCTCTCTTTTACTGTCTCATAAAGAAAATGTGCAGCGATTTGCCAACCGTTATCTGGCTGCAGAGCATATCTTTTTTATAGGCCGCGGAATTGACTATGCGATATCCATGGAGGGATCCCTGAAGCTAAAGGAAATTTCCTACATTCATTCAGAAGCTTATGCGGCCGGAGAACTCAAACATGGAACGATTTCCCTGATTGAGGATGGAAGGCTGGTGGTGGCTGTACTGACGCAGCCGGAGCTGTACAAAAAAACGATCAGCAATATTCAGGAAGTAAAAACAAGAGGTGCCTTTGTCATGGCGGTTACGACGGTAGGGAATACCGAGGTGGAGAAGGTTGCGGATTATGTGATTTATCTTCCGGAGACGAATCCTTATTTTACGAATTCTCTGGCGATCATTCCGCTTCAGCTGTTTGGATATTATGTGTCCATCGGAAGAGGTCTCGATGTGGATAAACCAAGAAATCTGGCCAAATCGGTTACTGTCGAGTAGATTCCCGAAAAAGACTTCATCTTTTTTTTAAGAATTTATCACAGATTAAACACAATTCGCCGTTAAAATAATCCATGTAAGATAAGAAAAGGAAAACCGATCCGGTTTTAGATAAGAGATGGAAAGAGGTAAGAACTATGAGTGATGAATTTACAAATAATGAAAATGAAAAAAGGGAATTGGATCAGGAAGTTGTCGGGGAATCACCAAAGAAAGAAAGAAAAGAAACTTCCACCACATATAGCTGGGTGAATCCGAAAATCAGCGGAAAGACAACAGAGGAAGATAATTCGGCTTCCTATACCGGACAGCCGGAGCAGAATTATTATGGAGAAAGAAACAGCAGATCAAACGATGAGGTGAATCCTTATCAGCAGCCGCAGACAAAAAATGAGCATTATACGTATCAGACGGTGGAACCGCAGGTACCAAAGGCAAAGGCTCCAAAAGAAAAAAAGCCGATGTCAACAGGGAAAAAATGGGCGATGACACTGGCAATGGCAGCATGCTTTGGCCTGGTAGCCGGTGCAGTATTTACCGGTACCTCAGCGGTTGGAATGAGAATATTTGGCAATACAGAACAAAATACCAGTGTGACGATACCAACCACCGCTACAGCAACTGCAGTTAACAATACAAGTGAGAGCTCCGGTGGTATGTCGGTAAAAGATGTGGCAGCCAACGCAATGCCTTCACTGGTATCGATCTCAACCATTACGGTGGAGGAGGTTCAGACCTTCTTCGGTACAACCAGTCAGGAAGTTCCGGCAAGCGGTACTGGTGTGATTGTCGGACAGAACGAGGAAGAGCTTCTGATCGCTACCAACAACCATGTGGTAAGCGGAGCGAAGAATCTCTCTGTTACTTTTATTGATGACCAGACAATCTCCGGCCAGATCAAAGGTACTGACTCTACCAACGACCTTGCAGTGGTAGCTGTGAAACTTGACGATATTGCGGAGGAAACCTTAAGTCAGATCAAAATTGCAGTTATGGGCAACTCCGATGAGCTGGAAGTCGGAGAGCAGGTAGTTGCGATCGGAAATGCACTCGGAACCGGACAGTCTGTCACTTCCGGATATGTCAGTGCAAAGGATCGTACCATATCCAGCCAGGATGAATCAACCGGTGAAACTATTACTTCTGAGGGATTGATCCAGACGGATGCAGCGATTAACCCCGGCAACAGCGGCGGTGCCCTTTTGAATATGAAAGGTGAACTGATTGGAATTAATGAGGCAAAATACAGCAGTACTCAGGTTGAAGGCATGGGCTTTGCAATTCCGATCTCCAAGGCGGAACCGATTCTTCAGGATCTGATGAACATGACGACCCGATATAAAGTGGAAGACGAAGATGCCTCCTATATCGGAATCAATATGGCAGATGTGAGCAGTGATGCTTCCAAGAGCTATGGAATTCCTTCCGGTGTGTGCATTATGAACGTCATGGAGGGAAGTCCGGCAGAACAGGCAGGTATGAAGAAAGGTGACGTCATTACCAAATTTGACGGCAGAGTTGTCACAAATGCTTCCGGCCTGAAAGAAATCCTCACATACTATGCGGCCGGTGAAACTGTAGAGGTAACTGTACAGCGGGCAGACAATGGGGAATATAAGGAAATGACGATTACATTGACACTGGGCTCTGCGAAAGATATGCCGACATCTTCTCAGAACGGAAATTCTGAGAACAACCAGAATCAGATCACCAATCCATTTGGAAATAAATAAGGACAATAAATCATAAGAAACTCTCCCGCATTTACTATGTGGGAGAGTTTCTTAGTCACTTCACAGCGTCCGTTGCCGTCTGAACAGTAACCTGAATAGTAACGTTTCATATGATTTAAGAAAGAATTCACTTGTAGGGGGCCTTGTTTTAGGCTATAATGGGAACATATCAGAGAAAGGAAATTCTATAGATGTCAGAAGACAAGAAAACAATAGACGAGATCTCCGATGGAGGCAAAGAACATCCAACCGCAGCCGGAGACGAGAAAAAGGAGACACATGAAGACGAGTACCAGAAGGTATGCTTCATGTGCAGAAGACCGGAAAGCAAAGCGGGCAAGATGATTACACTTCCGGGAGGGATCAGCATCTGTACCGAGTGTATGCAGAAGAGCTTCGATACGATGAACCAGAATAACGGAAATATGAGCGATATGCTCAGCGGAATGCCAAATTTTGGAATGATCGACTTGTCAAATCTGTCCAATCAGGTGCCGAAGAAACAGCGCATTAAGAAAAAAGAGAAGAAAGCGGCCAGAGAATTTTCCATCAAAGACATTCCACCGCCTCACCGAATCAAAGAAATGCTCGATGAGTATGTGATCGGTCAGGAGCATGCGAAAAAGGTAATGTCGGTTGCTGTTTACAATCACTATAAGAGAGTGTTTGCACCTGTGACCAGCGATGTGGAAATTGAGAAATCAAACATGCTGATGATCGGGCCGACCGGGTCTGGAAAAACATATATGGTACAGACTCTGGCACGTCTGCTGGATGTACCGCTCGCGATAACCGATGCCACTTCTCTGACAGAGGCAGGCTATATCGGTGATGATATTGAGAGCGTTGTATCAAAACTTCTTGCTGCTGCCGATAATGATGTGGAGCGGGCGGAGCATGGTATTATCTTTATTGATGAAATTGATAAAATCGCGAAAAAGAAAAATACAAATCAGCGTGATGTCAGCGGAGAGGCGGTACAGCAGGGAATGCTGAAACTGCTGGAAGGCAGTAATGTGGAGGTGCCGGTAGGCGCGAACAGTAAAAACGCAATGGTACCGCTTGAGACGGTAAATACCAAAAATATCCTGTTTATCTGCGGCGGTGCATTCCCGGATCTATCAGATATTATCCGTGAACGTCTGAATAAAACATCGTCCATCGGTTTCCAGGCGGAGCTGAAGGATAAATATGATCATGACAGGAATATTCTATCAAAAGTTACGCTGGATGATCTGAGAGCATTTGGAATGGTTCCGGAGTTTCTGGGCAGACTTCCCATTGTGTTTACACTTGAGAGTCTGACGGAAGATATGCTGGTTGAGATTTTAAAAGAACCTAAAAATGCAATTCTGAAGCAGTACAAACGCCTGTTAGAACTGGATGAGGTGAAACTGGAATTTGAGGAGGAGGCACTACGGGCGATCGCGAAAAAAGCATTGGAGAAGGATACCGGCGCAAGAGCACTTCGGGCGATTATTGAAGAGTTTATGCTTGACATTATGTATGAGATACCAAAAGACAGCAGTATCGGAGAGGTGATTATCACCAGAGAATACATTGAGAAAACCGGAGGTCCCAGAATTCTGCTGAGAGGACAGGAAGTACCGGGGATTGCACAGGCCAAATGATGCTATGTTAAAACTTATTTTTATTAAAGAGGAGGAACAAAGTAATGGCAGAAGATTTTTTTGGAAGTCTTGGAAAGACCCTGAAAAAGACGGTCGGCAGTGTTGGAAAGAGAACGGATGAGTTTGTGGAGATTCAGAAAATTCGCAGCCGTCAGCATTCTCTTGAAGATCAGGAGGAAAAAAACTACCAGGATATCGGACAGATTATTTATAATCGTTTCCTGAATGGGGAAGCATTTGATGAGACGGTCGCAGGTCTGTGCCGTGACATTATTCAGCTGGAGAAAGATATCGCAGCCTGCCGTGATGAGGTGGCAAATCGCAAGGGACAGAATATCTGCCCGGCATGCGGAGCATGTGTTCCGAAAAAAGCAGCATTCTGTATGCGCTGCGGAGCACCAATTCCTGTGAAAGAGGAGCCGCAGGAGGCAGAGTTTGCAGATGCGGATGTCTCAGAGGAAGAAAGCGCAGAGGAAGCGACGACAGAAGAAGCGTCGGAAGAAGAAGCACCGGCAGAAGAGACACCAGCAGAGGAAGCATCGGCAGAAGAGGTACCAGCAGAGGAAACTGAGACGGTATGATTTGTATCCTGTTAATTCCGCTGATCTTTCTGGGAGATTTGTATCTGAAGCAATATGTGGAGAAGAATCTTGGAAACGGAGAGGAAATTCCTGTTTTCAAGGACAGGATATTGGTTAGGAAGTGCCATAATTCCGGGATCGCAGGGGGTTATTTCCCAACTCACACTCACATGATCGAAAGAGGCACCTTGCTGATGCTGATCAGCTTACTGGCCTGTGAAGTGTTTCTGCTGTTTCAGAAGGGACATCATCTGATGAAAACAGGACTGGCGTTCCTTCTGGGCGGAGGATTCAGCAACTGGTATGATCGATTTCGCCAGGGATATGTGACAGATTATTTTAGCTTCACCAGAGGAAATCAGAAGTTACGCCGTCTTGTTTTTAACCTGTCTGATTTTTTCATTTTCATAGGAACGATTTTTTTATTGATTGGAAGCCTCACATCAAAGAAAACGAAGGAATAAAATGGTGAGCCGTATCCTTTTATGGTACGGCTCGCTTCCGTTTTAGCGAGGCTGTCATACAAGCCAGTGAATGAGACCCTAATTTTTTCAAAAATCTGAAAAAAGTAAAAAAACAGGGTTGACTTTTGAAGGAAAAACTGGTATGATAACATCTGTCAGGCGGAAACGCCGATACATAAGAGAAATGCAGGAGTGGCGGAATTGGCAGACGCGCAGGCTTCAGGTGCCTGTGGTCGCAAGATCGTGTGGGTTCAAGTCCCATCTCCTGCATCTTTTTTTGTGTCAAATCGCAGATCGTTTTTGGTCTGCTGACACGAAAGATGAGATTTCGATCTCCGGTCGATTTTGGCAGAGAAAAAGCTTTTGAAATGTCCCGTTTTTGCCGGAACAAGTCAAAAGCTTTTCTTTTTTTGCACTTTTTGCGGTTTGGAAATCATGGCCAATCCTGCCCTTTTTGAACAATAAAAAATGCAGGAGATGGGACTTGAACCCACACGATCTTGCGACCACAGGCACCTGAAGCCTGCGCGTCTGCCAATTCCGCCACTCCTGCATTTTGTTTTGCGTTTGAACCGCTCAACAAAGAGTACTATACCAGCTTTCTGAATAAATGTCAACAGCTTTTTGGAATTTTTTTTGAAAAAACACCGGTTGTTAGTTACAGTTCAGCCAGGTAGCTGACGCTGCCATAAGTTTTTCTAAAAAACATGCTGAAATTTTCATTTGCCTTGTATAGGTCAAAAGTGGATATCTTCTTTGCCCAAACATGAGTTATGAGGTCTCTTTTGGTACAATGT
>JALEOU010000016.1 GCA_022766945.1 Fusicatenibacter sp.
ATAAATTGTAACAGAAATGTAACAAAATATTCAGGAGGTAAGTATGAGGTTAAAAAAGAGTTATGTGTTTGGTATCGTGGGGAGCGTGCTGACACTGACCGGAATCATGGCTGCACCCGTAAAAGCGGAAACAAATGACACAACAAGCAAAGTGACAAAAGAGGAGAGTATTTTAGATACACAGGACTGGAGCAATATGGCTGCAGCAAACGTTGAGACCTATGCAAACATTCGTTCCAATGCCAGCACAGAGTCTGAAGCAGTTGGGGTACTGCTTCCGGGACATGCGGCTGATGTTCTCGAACAGGGTGAAACGTGGAGCAAAATTGCATCCAATGGTCTGGAAGGTTACATAAGGAACGATCTGCTGGTATTCGGAGAGGAAGCGAAAGCTCATTACAGCAATACCTGCGGAGTTACAGGTACCGTGCAGGCGGACAGCCTTCGGGTACGGCAGGAGCCTTCCACAGAGGCAAAGCAGGTTGGAAATCTATCCGCCAACAGCGAGGTGAAAATCCTCGGAGAAACAGACAACTGGTATGAGATCAGTTATGCGGGAGGCAGTGCATATCTTCACGGAGATTATGTAACACTTGATGATACACTGAAAGGTGCGATGAGCATGGAGGAGTATCAGAAGCAGGTGGCAAAGAGTGCTTCCGCTGGAATATCCGCAAGCAGCGGAGATCTGGCGATGCTGGCTGCACTGATTGAGTGCGAAGCCGGAGGGGAGAGCCGCCAGGGTAAGGTAGCCGTGGGAGCGGTAGTTCTGAACCGTGTCAGAAGCGGATCCTTCCCCAACAGTATCTCGGGAGTTATATACGAGAGAGGCCAGTTTTCACCGGTATCCAGCGGTAAGTTCCAGAGAGTCCTTTCCAGAGGAGCCAGAAGCGACTGCTATGAAGCAGCGTCCGCAGCACTTGCCGGAGAGAATCCGATCGGCAACTGCCTGTATTTCAACAGCGGCTACGGAAGAGGTATCCAGATCGGATATCAGCATTTCTATTAAAACAAAAACGGAAGTTCAGGTCAGAAGGGTTCCTGAACTTCCGTTTTTTGAAATTTACAATTCTTTCCTTTTTCTGAATCTTTTGGAATGCGGCTTGTTTTTTTGCAAAACTTATTGTATGATGACTGTAACTATTCAGAACAGGCTGTCAGAAAGGAGGGGGAATCAATGAATGCAGTATGCTGGCTGATTGCGCTTGTTATTCTTTTGGTGATCGAGGCGGCGACGCTGGGACTTACCACCATCTGGTTTGCCGGTGGAGCATTGATTGCACTGATTGCATCAATGGTCGGTGCAAATTTCTGGGTACAGATGGGATGTTTCATCCTGGTTTCGCTGATATTGTTAATCTTCACGCGGCCTGCCGCTGTGCGGTATATGAATAAGGACACGCTGAAAACAAATGTGGAAGGCGTCGTCGGAATGGAAGCAGTAGTCACGGAAGATATTGACAATCTGCTCGGTACAGGAAAAACGTCTCTGAACGGGAACCCATGGACCGCCCGCTCAGAAACAGCTGATATCCGGATTGCGGCCGGAACGACGGTTGAGGTGATTCGGGTTGAGGGAGTGAAGTTAATTGTGAAGGAGAAAGTGTCCGACAAGTCAAAGGAGGTTAAAGAGAATGGGTAGTGGTGGTTTTGTTGCTGGTTTGATAATTATCCTTATTTTTGCAGTGCTGCTGATTATTGCTGCATCCTGCGTCAAGATTGTTCCGCAGGCGAATGCCTACGTGGTTGAGAGTCTGGGAAAATATAAGGCAACCTGGTCGACAGGAATTCATTTTAAAATCCCGTTTATCGAGCGCGTGGCCATTCGCGTAAATTTAAAGGAACAGGTTGTAGATTTCCCACCGCAGCCGGTAATCACAAAAGATAACGTAACCATGCAGATTGATACGGTTGTATTTTTTCAGATTACAGATCCGAAGCTTTATGCTTACGGTGTGGAAAATCCTATCATGGCAATCGAAAATCTTTCTGCTACGACACTCCGTAATATCATTGGTGATATGGAGCTTGATGAAACATTGACTTCCCGTGAGGTAATCAATACCAAGATGCGGGCTTCTCTGGATGTTGCTACAGATCCGTGGGGAATCAAGGTAAATCGTGTGGAACTGAAAAATATTATTCCTCCGGCGGCTATTCAGGATGCCATGGAGAAACAGATGAAGGCAGAACGTGAACGTCGTGAGGCAATTCTGATCGCGGAAGGTGAGAAACGTTCTACGATCCTTGTGGCAGAAGGTAAGAAGCAATCTGCAATTCTGGATGCAGAAGCAGAAAAACAGGCGGCTATTCTTCGCGCAGAAGCTCAGAAGGAAAGAATGATCAAGGAAGCAGAAGGTCAGGCTGAGGCAGTGCTCAAGGTGCAGAATGCGACTGCAGAAGGTATCCGTATGATTAAGGAAGCCGGGGCAGATCAGGCGGTTCTTACACTGAAGAGCCTGGAAGCGTTTGCAAAAGCTGCAGACGGCAAGGCAACCAAGCTGATCATTCCGTCAGATATTCAGGGAATTGCGGGACTTGCCGCATCTCTGAAGGAGATTGTTGCGGATGATGTGAAAAAAGAAGCATAATGTGAGATACAGAGGAGGATATTATTATGAATTTAAAAGGACGGAATTTCCTGACACTGAAAGATTATACTCCGGAAGAGATCGTATATCTTCTGGATCTTTCTGCAGAACTGAAGGCTAAGAAAAAAGCCGGAGAACTGCATGAATACTATAAAGGCAAAAACATTGCACTGATTTTTGAGAAGACAAGTACCAGAACACGCTGTGCATTTGAAGTGGCCGCTCATGATCTGGGGATGGGAAGTACTTATCTGGATCCGTCGGGTTCTCAGATCGGTAAGAAAGAAAGCATTGCCGATACAGCAAGAGTTCTTGGAAGAATGTTTGACGGTATTGAATATCGCGGTTTTGGACAGGAAATCGTAGAAGAACTGGCAGAGCATGCAGGTGTTCCCGTATGGAATGGCCTGACGAATGAATATCACCCGACACAGATGCTTGCAGATATGCTGACTATCCGTGAGCATTTCGGAAAACTGAAAGGCATTAAGCTGGTTTATATGGGTGATGCCCGTTACAACATGGGTAATTCCCTGATGATTGCCTGCTCCAAGCTTGGTATGCATTTTGTTGCCTGCACAACAGAGAAATATTTTCCTGATGCAGAGCTGGTAGAACAGTGCCGTGTATGGGCGGAGGAATCCGGCGGAACTGTCACTCTTACAGAGGATGCCATGGCCGGAACGAAAGATGCAGATGTTATTTATACAGATGTGTGGGTATCCATGGGAGAACCGGACGAAGTCTGGGAAGAAAGGATCCGTGAGCTGACACCGTATAAGGTTACGATGGACATTATGAGAAATGCCGGTGAAAAGGCTATTTTCCTGCATTGTCTTCCTGCATTCCACGATCTTAAGACAAAGATCGGCAAAGAGATGGGTGAGCGTTTCCAGCTTACTGATATGGAAGTTACGGATGAAGTATTTGAATCTGCACAGTCAAAAGTTTTTGATGAGGCAGAGAACCGTATGCATACGATTAAGGCAGTGATGGTGGCTACATTGGGCGAGCCGGAGAAATGATGACAGATATGAAGTTTGATCAAACGACAATTTCAAATGCAGTACATACAAAATGGGCGGGTAAAACCGTCCATTTTGCAAAAGAGGTAGATTCTACCAATGAATGGGCCAAAAAGCTTGGCAAAGAAGGGGCAGTGCATGGTACGCTGGCAGTGGCTGAATTTCAGTCCGCGGGAAAAGGCAGACTTGGACGCAGATGGACGGCACCGCCGGGCAGTTCCATCATGATGACGATTTTGGTACGGCCGGATTTTGAACCACAGTATGCGCCTATGCTTACAATTGTGATGGGACTTTCTGTGGCACAGGCGGCACAGGAGATGGGGGTGGATACTTCCATTAAATGGCCGAATGATGTGGTTGTTTCCCGCAAAAAGATCTGCGGGATTCTGACAGAGATGAGCATGGAGGAAAATAAAATCCGATATGTGGTGATTGGAGTCGGGATTAATGTGAACCTGGAAGAACTGCCGGAAGAGCTTGCGGATAAGGGAACTTCTCTTTATCTGGAAACAGGTAAAAAATACGACAGAAATATGATGCTTGCGTCCGTGATGGAGCATTTTGAGAAAAACTATGAGAGATTTGTAAAGACCTGTGATTTGAGTCTGCTGCAGGAAGAATATAATGATATGCTTGCGAATTATGAACAGCCGGTCCGAATTCTGGATCCTCTGAATCCATATGAGGGAATTGCTCATGGAATCAATAGGAAGGGTGAACTGATAGTAGAAAAGCAGGATGGAACGAAGGTCTGTGTAAGTGCGGGAGAAGTTTCCGTACGTGGATTGTACAGTTATGTATAAATGGAGGATTTATGTATCAGGAAAATATTGTGCTCTGTGGAGCCAGTGCTTATGAACAGAAGTTTTATTTTAATCATGATTTTGATTCTCTGCCGGAGCATGTGAAGCAGGAACTTCAGATTCTCTGTGTGCTCTATACAGAGGAAATCGGAGGGATTCTGACCCTGGAATTTGATGAGGAAGGAGAACTTCAGTTTAAAACAGAAGCAGAGGAATGTGACGGTTTTTATGATGAAATCGGAGGCGTTTTAAAAATCAAACAGCTTCGGGAAGAAAAGAGAGAACTGCTGGAATCTCTGGAAATGTATTACCGGGTATTTTTCCTTGGAGATCTTTCGGATGAAGAGCTGCAGAAAAAAGTGGATTATGTGGATAACGGGGAGTAAATTATGCAGATGCGGTGGAAAATCGGCAATGTGCAGATAGAAAATCCTTTTGTACTGGCCCCAATGGCCGGCGTCACAGATCTGCCGTTTCGCAGACTTTGTAAAGAGCAGGGAGCAGGGCTGATCTGCATGGAGATGGTCAGTGCCAAGGCTATTTCTTTTCATAATAAAAATACAGAGGCGCTTATGGAGATTGATCCGTGTGAACATCCGGTGTCCATGCAGCTTTTTGGCAGTGAGCCGGAGCTGATGGCAAGGGTGGCGGCAGAGATTGAGGAGCGCCCTTTTGATATTCTTGACATTAATATGGGATGTCCGGTTCCGAAAGTCGTCAATAATGGCGAGGGATCTGCTCTTCTGAAAAATCCCACATTGATTCGTGATATTGTGACAGCAGTTTCTCGCGCAGTAAAAAAGCCTGTGACTGTGAAGGTTCGCATAGGGTTTGAAGGTTATCCGGTGGACGTGGTGGAAATCGCAAAAATTGTGGAGGATTCCGGTGCTTCGGCAATTGCAGTTCACGGAAGAACACGTCAGCAGTATTATGCAGGAAGTGCTGACTGGGATACGATACGAAGAGTAAAGGAGGCTGTTTCTATTCCTGTTATCGGAAATGGAGATGTGGATTCCCCTTTGAAAGCTGAAAAATTAATGGAAGAGACAGGCTGTGATGCTGTGATGATTGGAAGGGCAGTCAGGGGGAATCCGTGGATTTTCCGGGAAATGAATCATTATTTAAAAACAGGTGAACTGCCTGACAGGCCATCTGCGGAGGAAATAAGGGAAATGATTCTCCGTCATGCCAGGGCGCAGATTGATTTGAAGGGGGAATTTACCGGAATTCGGGAGATGCGTAAGCATGTGGCATGGTATACCGCAGGAATGCGGCACAGTGCAGGACTTCGGAGGGAATCCAATAATATCGGAAGTTATGAGGAGCTGGAGAGGCTTCTTATGAAACTTGGATCATTTTAACAGATTAAGGATGTAACCGTTTATTCTGTCTGAGCCGTTTACTAAGGGTAATTTAGGGGACATGCAGTGTTGCTGTTCACAGGTGATATCCCGCGAGGTGTTTCCATGCATTTATGAATGGAAATCCCGAGACGCAGTAGTTTTTCATGCTTGACAATGAGGGGTATTTTTTGTATAATACAGAAATTGTGAGTATCCTGCTATCAGTCTACCCTTTTTTAGGGAATTGCAGATGGAAGATGTTTCTTTCAGGGGCAGCCTGACGTTACAGGATACGAAATGCAATGGAATTTCCGGATGGTGGGAAACACATCGGCGATCCAGATCCGGGCAGGAAAGGGAGTAAGGAATATGGAAGAAAAGAAGAACTTACTAACTTATGCAGGACTTAAAAAATTAGAAGAAGAGCTGCATGACTT
>JALEOU010000021.1 GCA_022766945.1 Fusicatenibacter sp.
CAAAAAGTTAAAATCACTTGGTTGGGAGTCTCCGGTAGTTGCCACCTAAGTCTGTCATTCAAGTTCAAAATGAACATTTTAAAGGTTGATAGGGGTAGTTTGCGCTTTTTTGGCTACCGGAAGGTTTTGTTTCACAGTAAATATCCGAATATTCCTATCTTGTTAGAGGAATATGGATCTGCCAGGGCATGTGAGCTTGTTCAGAACGATACATTAGATTTTGCTTTAGTAAATATGGAATGGTATAACATTGATAAACTCAACAATGCAGTTCTGGCAGATGACCAGATTATGTTTTGCGTAAGCCAGAATCATCCTCTGGCCAATCACCAAATCATTCGAATAAAAGATATCGTGAAAGAACCTTTGATTTTTTTCAATGCAGACTCCGTTCAGAACGAATTATTAAAGACGCGTTTTGAATCTGAGGGATATGTGCCTCAGATTCTGATGCGAAGCAGCCAGATTTACACAACGCTGCAATTTGTAAAAAAAGACAATACCGGATGTTTTTTCTATTCCAGCATGATAGATAAATTTGATGGAATTGTTGGGATTCCTATGGATCCTCCAATCAAAGTTTCCATTGGTATCGTTTGGAAAAAAGGAAAATATATCAGTAACGATATGCAGACTTTTTTAAAGTTCACAACAAAATATTATAAGGAGCATTCTCTTGTCTCAATTTAATGATTTTTGTAACTGTTCAGAACCAAGCAAAATTTCATAAAACAAACGTAAAATGCTTACATTATAAAGACTGTTTTTGAAATTTTACTTGGCGGATACGCCACACCAACGAAATGCGAAGCATTTTGGAGGCTGGCTTTAAGCAGTAACCAATAACTTTAAATATAGGAAATAAAATATCTAAACATTTCTTGAATATATTTGAAAAGCAGAAAGGGAGGAGCACTGCCAGTGTCCGGACACAACGGCAAAATCCCCCTATCGTCTATTTTTCGATATGGATAGGTTTTCACAGGGAATCATCCCAGACTCTCTTCCATTCATATTTTAGTTCTTATGTTATTAGTATAGTGAATCAGATTCTTGAACTCTTCTTTTTTTCTAATTCATTCTTTCTGTATCCGCCACAATCCTATCTGCCGCCATTTCTGCAACTGCCATAAAAAATACAGAATAATCATTTTTCAATGCTGAATATTGTGGATACTCATTTTACTCAAACCATGATGTGAGTAATACTCAATTTGAAGTGATTTTTGACGATTTTTGGCGGTGCCTGACGGTATTTCCGCTTTTTATCCTCAGAACAGGAAAAAGGCCCCGAAAACCTTATAACCACTAGAAAATGCTGTGTTTATAAGGCTTCCGAAGCCTTAAATCATTTCATGTTAAATTTACTTGAAAAGTTCGCTTAAATGCCCATCTGTTTTGCAACTTCCTCAGCAAAATTCTCTTCTTTCTTCTCGATTCCTTCACCGGTTTCGAAACGGACGAAGCCTTTTACTGTAATCTTTGCATTGTTTGCTTTCGCAACCTGAGCTACGTACTGAGAAACAGACTGTTTTCCATCCTCTGCCTTTACATATACCTGATCAAGCAGACAGATCTCTTTCAGCTCTTTGTTGATACGTCCCTGGATCATACCCTGGATAACCTTCTCCGGTTTCTGAGACTCCTTCGGGTCGTTCTGGATCTGAGCCATCAGAATTTCTTTCTCATGAGCGATGAACTCCTCGCTTACCTCGGAACGATTGGTGTACTGCGGTCTGAGGGCTGCTACCTGCATTGCAACGTTCTTAGCCATCTCTTTGATCTCATCATTTACAACATCGGTAACAACGTCAACAAGGACACCGATCTTACCGCCCATATGAGTGTAGGAAGCTACAAATCCTTCTGCCTCCTCTACCTGCTGGAAACGACGGATGTTCATGTTCTCGCCGATGGTAGCAACCTGATGAGCCAGCTCTTCTGCAACAGTCTCTGCAGTATCGAATTTCCACGGCTCTGCAAGGAATGCTGTGATATCAGCTGCTGTAGTATCCATAGCCTGGTCTGCAACCTGTGCAACATATGCGCGGAACTTCTCGTTCTTAGCTACAAAGTCTGTCTCTGCATTTACTTCTACTGCAACTGCCTTCTTGCCATCCTCAGATACCTTCAGCATAACGATACCTTCAGCTGCAATTCTGCTTGCTTTTTTCTGAGCAGTAGCAAGACCTTTTTCTCTCAGGAACTCGATTGCCTTGTCCATATCACCGTCAGTAGCTGTAAGAGCTTTCTTGCAGTCCATCATACCGGCGCCGCTCATCTCTCTTAACTCTTTTACCATTGCTGCTGTAATAGCCATTGTCTTATTCCTCCGTGTACGTGATCAATTATTCTTCTGCTGCTTCTTCAGCCTCAGCTGCTTCTTCGTATGCAGCATCCTCTGCTTCACCCTGTTTTGCTTCGATAACTGCATCTGCCATCTTGGAAACAATCAGTTTCACGGCACGGATTGCATCATCGTTGCCCGGGATTACATAATCCAGCTCTTCCGGATCACAGTTGGTATCACAGATACCGATCAGCGGAATACCTAATGTATGAGCTTCCTGTACACAGATTCTTTCCTTCTTCGGATCAACTACGAAGATTGCATCCGGCAGTCTCTTCATCTCTTTGATACCGCCAAGGTTCTTCTGCAGTTTTGCAAGCTCTTTCTTTAATTCAATTACTTCTTTTTTCGGAAGCACATCAAAAGTGCCATCCTCTTCCATAGCCTCGATTGCTTTCAGTCTTGCAATACGGCTCTGAATGGTCTTGAAGTTGGTCAGCATACCGCCGAGCCATCTCTCATTTACATAGAACATACCGCAGCGCTCTGCTTCTGTAGCGATGGCATCCTGCGCCTGTTTTTTCGTTCCTACAAACAGGATTGTGCCACCGTCTGCTGCGATGTCAGCAACTGCCTTGTAAGCATCATCAACCATACCTACTGATTTCTGCAGATCGATAATGTAGATGCCGTTACGCTCTGTGTAGATGTACGGAGCCATTTTAGGGTTCCATCTTCTTGTCTGATGTCCGAAATGTACACCGGCTTCCAGTAACTGTTTCATTGAAATTACGCTCATTGTCTTATCTCCTTTTGGTTTTGATCTTCCCCATATTTTCTCGCCCGGGAACCCAATCCTGTCATCGGGCACCATCCCAGGTACCACATGGGTGCTTTTTCACAACGTTTAAATTGTATCATATCGGATTTCCAAATACAAGCACTTTTTCGAACTATTTTCCATCCTGCTTCCCTTTTCCCTTTTCTTTCCGAAGGAAAAGATACCAGAAGCTTACCGCACACAAAACTGCCTCAAAAAACACAAAGGCCCATGCCGCTCCGCCGCTCTTCTCTGAGAGCAGATTCAGAAAACCTCTTCGATACAGTCCCCAGATATTCTCTGCAATATGCGCCAGAATCGGTCCAAGCAGCGTTCCTGTTTTTTCATAAATCAGAATCAGCAGAACACTCACCAGAGATGCATAAACAAACTGGACGACATTTCCATGATAAATGCCAAATAACAGGCAGGAAACAGCCATACCCCATCCAAATCCCCAGAAATCTTTCGCTCTGCGATAGATCATTCCGCGAAAGACAAGTTCTTCTGCCACTGCACTTAAGATACCGACTGACAGGATCAGCAGTATCGGATTCTGCCCCTCATAGATCTGACCCGCCATCTGTTCATAGCTGGAAAAGATCGCTGTGAATCCGGACACGTTCATCAGCGTATTCAGGATATGCCCAAACGTCATAACAAGAAGCACACTGCAAACCGCAGGAAGCAGACCAAAATGGCGCACCGGTTCCGGGAACATTCCCTCATCTCCACGATACTGCTTCCAAAGAATCGGGATCGCAATCACCCCGGCAACCGCAGTCACCAGCACTGAAGTCTGATACATACGCTCTGTCAGATCACCGGGACCGGCAAACAGCATCAAAAGCAGCGCCACGAAAACAGAAACACCAATCAGGCAGCATTCATAGGTCAGAACCGGTTTAACAATCCTCCAGGCTTTCTTCCGAAAAGGAACTCGGATTTCATTTTCTGACTCTGTGTTTTCTTCCAGCGGTTCTGTGGACTCATCCGGAAGCATTTCAGTAGCTTCAACCGTATCCGCTCTGGTGTTTCGGTCATTGTCATTTCTTCCAAGCCATACCGTTCGATCCGGTCTCATTCTCCGGATATGATCTTTTCTCTTTTTCTCCAGTCCAAGATCATCTGCCAGTATGCGCAATTCCTCAACCGTATCACAGACTCTTGCAGCCCCGGCTTTCTCAAGCTCTTCCCTTCCTCCATACCCGTAGGCCACTCCCACGCAGAGCAGCCCGCAGGCTCCGGCACCTTCCACATCATGAAGGCGGTCTCCAACCATGACAACACTCTGACGCTTTTGGGAACATCCAAGTCTTCTCAGCGCTTCCTCGATCACTTCCGCTTTTTTCGTACGTCTTCCATCCAGCTCGGCACCGGTTACCACAGTGAAGTACTCTCCCAGCGCAAAGTGTTCCAGAATTCTCTCGACATAAACTTCCGGTTTTGAGGAAGCCACCGCAAGAATCTTTCCTCTCTCTTTGAGGAACTGCAGAAGCTCCGGTATTCCCTCATAAATCTCATTTTCAAAAATTCCTGTCTCCTGATATCTCTCTCGGTATTTCTCCACCGCTTTTTCCGCCTGCATTTCGTCGAGCCCCGCATATTGCATAAAAGTCTCTTTCAGGGGAGGCCCCACGAAACATTCCAGTTTTTTCAGATCCGGTTCTTCTATTCCGAAAGACTGCAATGCATACTGTACGCATCTTGTAATCCCCGGACCGGAATCCGTAAGCGTTCCGTCCAGGTCAAATAATATTACATCTGACATTTTTCTCTCCTGCTCCAAATCTGTCTTTCACCTCTTACGTCCGGGATCGAATTCATTGCAGCCTGTTTTTCTGCATCAGGATGCATAGTAGGCATCAATTCCATCCGCGATGCCTTTTGCCATCTTATCTCGGTATGCCTCTGTCGCCATCTTCTCATCCTCGGACGGATTGCTCATAAAGCCCATCTCAACAATTGTCACCGGAATGGTGCTCCAGTTGATTCCGCTCATGCTGTTTGTATAGAGAACCCCTCGATTTTTCGCCCCTGTCGCCGCGCAGAAAGAATCGATCATCTTCTCTGAGAGTGTACGGCTTTTTGCGATGACGTCACTTGTAAGATACGGATTATCATTTCCGGGAGCCATCGTCAAAGCTCCGTATATGGAGGAATCTGAATCACCGTTTGCATGAATGCGCACCAGAATATCTGCTCCGTTCTCACTGGCAAGCTCGGCCCGCTCTTTGTTGCTGATATTGACATCATTTGTCTCACGGATCATATAAACTTCATATCCCCGTTCCTTCAGAATATCCCGTACTTTCAGAGATACCGCCAGATTCAGTTCATATTCATTGATTCCCGTAGAAACCCCGCAGGTACCCGAAGATACCTTCGCCTTTGTCTCACTGGCACCCGGCCCGATTGGCTCCTGTTCATTATTTCCCTTCAACTGATGTCCCGCATCAATTGCAACACAAATGCTCTTGCTGTCATGGCGCACACCATTGGAGTCCACATAGTACCCGTCAATATACGTATCCTTTGCAAGACCTCCCCAGGAATAGAAATAGTACCACTTTCCGTCTATTTCATACCAGGTATCTGCCACCATGCCGCCCCAGCTGCGGAAGTAATAATCTTCCCCGTCGATCCGTTTCCATTCACTGGCGCATGCTCCTCCCCAGGACTTCAGATAATACCAGACATCATCGTAGTACAGCCAGCTGTCATGGTACATGATACCGTCTTCGCCCAGCCAGTACCAGTTTCCATCATAAAGCAACCAGTCTTCTGTGATCATGGCACCATCTGATCCCGCATAGTACCAGTCACTTTCCTTTCGGATCCAGTCCTCTTTCAAGAGACCGCCCCAGTTTTCAAAGTAATAAATCTTGCCTTCTTCTGTATACCAGCCGGTCCGCATACCGCCCCAGGACTGCACACAGTAAGTACTGCCGTCATACTCAAACCATTCGCTGGCTTTCATGGTTCCATCTTCATTCAGATAATACCAGTTTCCATCGTATTTGAGCCATCCTTCGGTCCGCATGCCGCCCCAGCTCTCAAAATAGTACCAGAAGCCATTCTCTTTGTACCAGCCGGTCCGCATCACTCCCTGATCATCGACGCAGTATTTACTCCCGTCATACAGGAACCATTCACTGACTTTCATGGTTCCGTTTTCATTCAGATAGTACCAGTTTCCATTCTGGGAAAACCACTGGTCGCTCAGCATGCCGCCCCAGCTGGCAAAACGATACTTCTTTCCTTCCGGATTCTGATACCATTCATCAGAATACATAATTCCATCCGGTTTGAAATAGTACAAAGATCCATCATAAAGCAGCCACTCAGACTTTGCCAGCGTACCGTCTTCCTTCTGATACTCCCATCGTCCATCGCTTCGCCTGATCCACCCATCCTTCTGGCCTATAATCGGTTCTTCCGCCGATGCTCCCGGCTCTGCCATGACAGCCTGCGGTGCCAGACAGATACCTGCAAAAAGCAGTGCGGCCATAAGAAACATCCTGAACCATCTTTTCATAAATTTATGGCCTCCCTTTCTCTATCGCTGTATTTGTTTGGGTCCAAAACAGTCCTGTCATGGCCCCGACCTTTCACTCATTGTATCATACAATATATAGAATTACAAACAACAAAGTCTTTCATTTTCCTTTAGAAAAAGATGCCCCTGTGAAACGTACACATCAGCAGTTTTCCGAGAATGTCCAGATACCGTCCAAACCAACTCTTTTTTACAGATGCCTCTTCCTGTTTCTCTGTTCCCTGGTCCTGTACCTTCGATGCCGCAAGAAGCTCCTCTTCTTCCACCTGGAACTCCCATGGTTCCATCTCACAGATTTCTCCCGTTTTATCCTTTACCATGACGGTAATCCGGTTATTTCCTTCCATGAGTCCTTCCGGACTGACGAAGATTTCATTTTCCTCCCAATGATAATCCGCCTCCACACCATTGATCATGCAGGAGACAATCTCTGCTTTGTCACTGTTTTCCATTCGAATCACAGGCTGATATTCGGAAGTCACCTTTTCCGCATTATCATAGACTAGGCGAACTCTTGGCAATTCAGGTACGATCTCCATAAGCAGCTGTTCTTTTCCGGCCCCGATAATCTCTGCCGGAGTTTTCCGTACCGGAATCACAATCTCATCCGATTCTTCTTCGGTCGACAGCATCATATTTTCTGTTTGATCCTCCGTCTCATAGTCCGCAGTTTTCTCCTCATCAGAAAAAAATTCAGATTCTTCCACTGGGAGATCTTCTGACGGTATTTCTGATGATATTTCTGATGGTGTTTCCGTGCATGTCTCTGACGGAATCTCTTCCTGTGTATCCTGATTTGTCTCTGTCCTGATTTCTGATGGTTCCTCTGACGGTGTTTCTGTTTCCAGCCCGAGAACCTTCACCGGTTCTTTGTTTTCTGTTCCATCTTCTTCCTGTATCGTTTTGCTTCCGCCTGTTTCCTCTGACTGTTCTTCCCCTGCGCTCTCACCGGATTCCATCTTTTCTGACCAACTCCCGGCCAGTTCTTTTGCGCAGTTCCAGATTCGCCTTTGTTCTTCTGTGAGTTCTTCTTCCTTCGGAAGTTCAAACTCAATCTCCTCGTCCGGATATTGTTCTCTGATGCTTTCCAACAGTTTTTCCAGAGCTTCTTTTCCTGTCTCCTGATTGCTGTGAATCCTTTCATCCGATTCGTACAGCTCACAGAATTCCTTCATTTTTTTCTGAACCAGTTCTTTCAACTCTTCATCCCGGATACACTCCTTCTGATTCTCCTTCGGATTTTCTTCCATATTCTTTTCCGAATTCCCCCAGACGGGAAAACTGCTGCTCCAGAATCTCCACAGTGCAGTCGGTTCCAGACTTCCTGCATTAACAGATATACCGCTTCCATGTATCACCATACTTCCAATCAGCACCGCACAAATCATTTTTTTCTTCATCCGCATGTTCTCCTTTCCCACTTAATGTTTGTTTTCTTTTGTTTCCTCATATTTTTTCCGAATACTGGTATAATTCAGATCTGACTCAATTCCCGGAATCTGTTCCGCAAGGGCGAGAAACTGCTCCGTCCCCGCCAGATCTCCAAGTTCCAGATATGCATCTGCTGTATTGAGTACAACACGCCGTTTTCCGCTGACAGACAATTCTTCTGTATTCGCCAGACCATAGTACCATATCGCCTTTTGCAGAGATTCTTCCCTGTTAAGGCCTGTCATACCAGATAGAAAGCAGGCATCTCCAAGTCGGATCCAGACAGTCATCTCCCTGGCATGGCTGTCGTCATCCATCTCATCCAGCAATTCCTCTGCACATTCCAGCAGCCGGATTCCGCAAAGAAGCGGCTGATCGTCAATGACTGCTTTCAGTTCTCTTTCATAAGTCAGATAAATTCCCGCTGCTGCCAGATACAGTTCGTACCGGCGTTCTGTTTCCTCCACGCTTTGCGTACAAGCTTCCAGATCTTTCAGCTTTCCGGCAATCTCCTGCCAGTTTGTTTCCTGCCCCTTTTCACTTAGAAGCTGTGCAATGCTCTTCTGTGTCTTTATTTCCTCTGAGATCCCTTCTCCCAGTTTTTCCCAGGCTTCCAGTGCTTTTCGGTAGTTCACAGAAAACTTCCGGTCAAGAACGTTTCCCACAAAATAGAGTTCTCCGATTTCTTCTGCTGCCCTCACATGTTCTTTTGTCTCTTTTTCATATAGCTTCTGATAATACGCAACACTCGAGATTCCTTCCTCCGTATACCCGGCAGCAGACTCATAACGAAGCAACGCCAGATAAGCTTCCTCGCGTTCCGGAAACATACAAATCGCATTCCTGCAAAGGTCAAGTACTTCTTCGTGATGCTGTGCTGCGAAATCCGTGACCGCATACCGGCAGACCTGCTCCACAGAACGGACATAGATCTGTCCTTCTGCCTCACGGATGATTCCGTTGATGCAAAACAGAAGAACCGGAACCAGCACCAGCGCAGGAAGAAAGCGGATCTGTCTTTCGCGCTCTTTTGACGTGCTCAGCTGTTCCAATGCGCTTTGCAGTTTCCACACGGACTGATATCTCCGTTCCGGATCCTTTCGCATACATTTCCGAAGAATTCTCTGCAGTTTTCCGTGCTTTTTTACAGAAGAATGACACACCAGTACCTGCAGCAATGCGGCAAGTCCGTACACATCCGTACGAACATCACTTTTTCCCAGGTACTGCTCCGGAGCGGCATATCCCTTGGTTCCATAGCGCTCTTCCTCTGATTCACAGCCTTCGAAATAGGTTCTTGCGATACCAAAATCCACCAGTTTCACCTGTCCATCTTTGGTAATCATCACATTATCCGGCTTCAGATCCCGGTAGAGAATCGCAGGCTTCCTGGTATGGAGATAACCAAGAATGTCACAGAGTGCAATCCCAATGCTCAAAATCTCATCCCCGGAAAAGCAGTAGCCCTTCCGCACCATCTGTCCGAGAGACTTTCCCTGAAGATAATCCATAATCAGATAGTATTTGGTGCCATCCCATATCAGATCCACTACCCGTGGAAGCCCGGGATGATCCAGGTCCTTTAACAGCTCCGCTTCTCTTTTGATCATGTTTGTATGATCCTCAACCTCTTTGACTGCCCATTGTTTCCCCAGGTGTACATCCTTTGCAAGATAAACCACTGCAGTTCCACCTCTTCCGATCACGCGTATCAGGCGATATTTACCGCCGGGCAGCATTCTCTCCCGAATGGAAGACACCTCCTTCCTCAACAGCACAATTCACTTTTCTCAACAATTACACACTCTCTGGAATATTCAGACCGACCCAGTCTGCAGAAAAATACAGCTACCATCCGACAAACGACCGAATCGCTGCAGATCATATACGATTTCGGGACGAACGTCCCGACGGAAATGAAATCGTATGGAAAGTATAGCACAACAGCCGGTTTCCCGCAAGAATCACAGGAAAAACCGGCTGCCAAAATTTCGCTTGTTTTTTTATATATTTTTATGTCTATGTGACCCGCAAAGCAAGACTATGTGCTGCACTGGATTTACATTCTCTCCGGTGCGGAAAAACCGAGAAGATCAATGCAGGTTTCCAGCACCTCTCTTACCAGATCCAAAAGAGCAAGATAAGAATCTTTTCTCGCCTGGTCCTCCTCGGAAAGAATCTTGGTCTCATGATAGAAATGATTGAACTCATTTGCCAGTTCGTAGATGTAAGCACAGATCTTGTGCGGCGCTTTCTCTTCAAACGCATTTTCCACCACGCCGTTGAAACGGGAAACCGAAAGCATCAGTGATTTCTCACTCTCACCTGCCGGAGCAAGAATCTCACCCTTTTTCAGCTTTCCGCCCTCTTTCGCATAGCGCTCCAGAATCGACTTGGTTCGAACGATCGTATAGAGAATATAAGGTCCTGTGTTTCCTTCAAAGGAAGTAAAACGATCCACATCAAATACATAATCCTTGGATGCCTGATTGGACAAATCCCCATACTTGATCGCGGAAAGTCCCACAATCGCTGCGGTACCGCGGGCATCTGTATCCTTGACACTGCGGTTTTCCACGATCTTCTGATACATTTCCTCATTGATCTCTCCAATAAGGCGCTCCAGACGCATCACGCCGCCCTCGCGGGTTTTGAAAGGCTTGCCGTCTTTGCCGTTCATCGTACCAAAGCCGATAAAGGTCAGAACCGTATCCTCATCCACCAGCCTTGTTTTTCTCGCACAGCGGAAGCACTGAATAAAGTGCAGTTCCTGACGTTTGTCCACTACATAGCAGATCTCATCCGGATGATACAGTTTCATACGCTCAATGATGGTTGCCAGGTCTGTCGTGTCATACAGCGCTGCACCATCGGATTTCAGGATCATACAGGGCGGAATCTCTTTGGTGTCACTCTCTTCCTTTACATCCACCACAAGTGCCCCCTGATCATAATGGGCATATCCATTGTCTCTGAGATAATCCACCATTCCCGGAATATACTCCTGTACGTCCGATTCTCCTTTCCAGAGATCAAAATGGACATCCAGATTATCATAATTTTTCTTCAGATCTGTCACCGATACATGCATAATGTGATTCCAGAGTGCACGGTATCCCCTTCTTCCCTGCTGCAGCTCCAGTGTTGCGTTTAATGCCCGCTCTTTGTAGGCTTCATCTTCCTTTGATTTTCCGCTGGCACACGGATAGATTTCCTCCAGCTCGCTGATCGTAAAAGGAGCTTCCTTCGGATATTCGCCTTCATAGTTCTCATCAAAATAAACCAGATCCGGCCTGCGCTCCCGAAGCTCTGTGATGATCAGCCCCATCTGAAGTCCCCAGTCTCCAAGATGGACATCGCCGATCATATGATGTCCCATAAACCGGCCCATACGCTTTATGCTCTCACCGATAATCGCTGAGCGCAGATGTCCCACATGAAGCGGCTTTGCCACATTTGCTCCGCCGTAATCCACAAGGATTGTTTTGGGATTCGTTGTCTTTTCAACAGAGAGATCCGGATCTTTCTGCATATCGGACAGATATTCCGCCAGAAATGCCGGATTAATTTTCATGTTAATAAATCCAGGTTTCACTGCCTTGATCTCTCCGATCACACTGTGATCTTCTACTGCACTTACAACCGTCTCCGCAATCTGGATCGGTGCCTTGTGATACGTCTTTGCAGCAGCCATGGCACCATTGCACTGGTATTCACAGAGATCAGGACGATTGGAAACGGAAACGCGGGCAAAGGAAGCATCCATTCCTGCCGCGGTAAATGCCTTTACCATTTCATCCTGAATCACTTCAATCAGTTTTTTCATAATCTTCCCTCATTCTTAAACTTTCTTATTCTGCATCCTGTGATTTATCCCTGGCTTCCCGTTTGCTCTGTTCTTCCTCGCGGATTCCGCTTTTCCTGTAGCAGTACTGGATGATATCTCTTCTCCGGATCAGGCCGATAAATACGCCCTCATCATCTACCACCGGAACAAAGTTCTGTCTCATAGACATATCGATCAGATCCTCGATGTTGCAATTGATATTTACCGGTTCATAATTCCAGCGCCGCGGTACCTGCCAGATCGGAATCTCTTCGGCATCCCGAAGATTCAGCGAATACTGTTCCTTTACTATGCGAAGAAGATCCCCTTCGGTCACTGTTCCAATGTAATTTCCTCTTCGGTTCAGCATCGGAATTGCCGTATACTTGTGGTATTCAATCTTCTCGATTGCCTGCCGCAAAGTAAAATCATCATAAATATAGGCTGTTTCACTCTTCGGTGTAATAAAAAATAAAATATTCATGCTGTACTCCTGTTTCCCAATACTTCTCCGGGCTTTTTGTCCCGATTTTTTCATAGATCTGGAAACATTATACCATACCTGCAGGTAAAAAGCCCCTTTAGAATTCTTATTTTTTCGTAAACACTCCCGGAAGCCCGTCGCATTGTAGTATACCCGACTTTCCCCGGAATGTAAAGAAAAACCAAAAGCATTTTACCGCTTTTGGTTTTTCCTCTAAACACTCCTACTCTCTTCTGAGTGCATCAATCGGATTCAGATTTGCCGCTTTTACTGACGGCAGCAGTCCGAACACGATTCCAATGATCATAGAAAATGCAACGGACAGCAGAATTGCCGGTATACTGATTGCCACTGGCGTCTGGGAAATCCTGGAGATTACCTGCGCCATAACAATTCCGGCCCCCACTCCCAGAAGGCCTCCGATGCTGGTAAGAACCGCAGCCTCTGTAAGGAACTGGAACAGAATTCTCCGTTTCCTTGCTCCGACTGCTTTCTTTAAACCTATCTCGCTGGTTCGCTCCGTTACGGAAACCAGCATAATATTCATGACACCGATTCCGCCAACCAACAGAGAAATGCTTGCAATCCAGATCAGCTGCTGATTTGTGCTCTGGCTCAGATCCTGAAGGCTCTTCGCCTTCTCCAGCAGATCCTCTGCCTTGTACGCGAAGGAATCCACGGTATTGGTGATGGACTCATTCATAATCTCTGCCGCATTTTTCCCGACACTGCTCATATCTTCTGTTGTTTTTGCCATTACAACAGCATTTTCCGGCTCATCATACTGGAACACAATTGGCCAGCAGACATTCGGCATCAGTACTGTCGCATAGGATTCCTGATAATACGTGTAATAATCATCCTTGGAATTAATCACCGGCCGAAAGGAATCCGCTTTTTTGATCACGCCTACTACAGTAAACGGCTCTCCCATAATTTCAATGGTCTTTCCCACCGGAGAATCGTCCGGAAACAGGGTAAGTACAGCCATGTCGTCAAGTAATACCACTTTGTGAATCTCCGAAAAGTCACTTTCTACAAATCCCCTGCCCTGGTAAATCTGATAACCGCAGGTAGAAAGATAGTTCAGATCGACTCCCAGCGCTTTTCCGCTGTCAAGAGAAGTGTTGCCTCTTGTGATACCGCTGACATACGTCCTCTCCGTATAAAAAGATGCATTCTCCACGTTTTCCAGCGTACGGATTCTTTTCTTTTGATCCTCAGACATTGGTGCAACACCATTTGGCAAACCGCCATCCATCCAGTAAGTTCCTTCTCCCTGGTACAGTGAGATGGTCACATTGTTGTTCCCCGCACCGATCAGGTTTTGTTTGATCTGTTCATTGGTTCCCTTGATCGTGGAAACAATGGAGATAATTGATGCAATACCGATAATGATTCCCAGCATGGTCAGGAAGGAACGCATCTTATGAGACCAAATGCCCTGAAAAGATAATCGAATATTCTCTATCATACCGCTCCCTCCTTAATAGTTATAGAAATCAGATGCACTGCATTCCTGGGTGTTGGCACCTTCCACAACTTTCTTGCCGTACGGGAACGCTACGTAATCCTCCGCAGTCAGACCGCTCTTGACCTCATAGTAGTAGCCCCAGAGCAGTTTTCCGGTTACCACAATCTGCTTCTTGAGTTTTCCATCCTCATCCCGCAAATACACAAACTTCTGTCCGTTTTCTTCGCGAATAAACGTTTTTTCCACATAGAGACCGTTTCCGTTTTCCACGTCATTTCCTACCGTAGTAGAGATATCTACCCAGTCATAGTTGCTGAATCCCTCGATTCCGTCAGCAATCACAGCAGTGAACGGATAGAAAGATGCAGTTGCCTCGCTGTAGCCGTAATAGTTGGAAGCAGGATACGGAGAAATTTCCGTAATTGTTGCCTCCGCAAAACCGCCGGACGACCAGGAGCTCACATTTACCTGATCACCAACATGAATCTGATCCAGATAGAGCTCACTGATATATCCCTGGACATACAGCCCTTCCGTACCGGCAACCTGAATAAAAGCAGAGCCATCAACAGATGGATTTTCCGGATTTCCGACTTTCTTCACAACACCATTGATTGTCGCCTTTACGGTCTGTTCTTCCAGTGTTTTCTTTGCATTTCGTATCTGCAGCTCCTGCTCCCGCTGATCCAGTTTCAGATCACGAATCTCGCTTTCCTTCTCAGCGATTGCTTTCTTCAGTTCTTCTTTGGTATAAGACATTTCATAGGATCCGTTTCCCGAATCACCGATCTCAGACTGGGAAGTCAGGGTTGTCTGTACCGTACTCTGTGTCCGAAGTGACAGAACAGAAGTCATCAGTGGAATCTTAGGGGATACCGAGGTCATCTCGGTTCCCTGGCTGTTTTCCGGCTCCCCGGTAGGAACCGGAGTTTCTGTCGGTTCCGGTACTGCCGTAGGTTCCGGTGTTAGTTCCGGCGTCGGTGTGTCTGTCGGTTCCGGTGTCGGTATGTCTGTCGGCTCCGGTGTCGGTTCCGGTTCTCCCGTTGGTGCCGGAGACGGAGTTACCGTAACCGGAGGTGTCGGTGTCACCGTGGGTTCTGCATTTCCCTTCTGCACTGCCACATTTGCTGTGCTGACAGCCATCGAAGTACCGTGTTCATTTTTTGCTGTCACCTCGACTGTATAAATTCCTCCGTCTGCCTCTGTCACAGCTTCTTTCTGATAAACGGATTCAGAAGACGCCCCCTCAATCACTTCTCCGTTGTGTTTCCAAACATACGTATAAGTAATATTCTCCGTTAAATCATCCTTTTCGGAACCGCTTTCTTCTTCCTTTTCTTCTTCTTCTGTTTTCTCATTCAGTTTTACTTCCAGCTTCAGTATTTCTCCTTCCGTTACCGTCTGGTTGACAAGCGGTGTAGTAAGATGAATGATCGGTGCCTCCGCTGTTTTCACTTCCTTTAATTCCAGCTTAGCTGTGTAGGTCGGGTCACAGGGTTTTATCACAAGTGCACCGTTTTGTTCCCAGACAGTCTGGAGTGCTCCGTCAACACGATTCCCCTCGCGAATTTCAAGACGAAAATAGTAACCGGAGATTCCCTCTTCCTTACCTGTGCTTCCATCCTCTGTGGCATAACCGGCCATCTTATTTAGAAAGCCTCCTGTCAGTATCGTTCCTGGCGCACAAAGAAATGTATAGGGTTCCTCCATTGTACCCGATCCCTGATAAGGAACAGCCTGATCATCCAGTTTGTTTTCTTCACTGTAGAGAACCGCATCCGGAAGCACCGGATGATCCGGATTGTCCGGTTCGTCCGGGTTATCCGGAAAAATCGGATCCTCCGGAAAATCAAACCCTGGATCAATGATTCCCGGATCCAGCGGTTCCGTTCCGCCATTATCCGATACCGGTTTGGTCTTTTTTAATTTCTGAAGTTCTTTTTCACTCTGCTCTATCTTCAGCTTTGTCTGTGCAAGTCCCAGCTGCTGTGATTCCAAATCCAGCTGCATCGCAGTCGTATCATAGGTCATCAGAATATCTCCGACACTGACCTGATCTCCTTCCTGCACCAGTACTTCCTGAACACTCTGACTGTCTGACAGATAGACATTCTGTGCAGCACTGGAAGTGATCTGGCCCTCCATATACATATCATCTCCCCAGTAGCCGCTGGTGAAATCACTGACCGGGTATACTTTTACTACCGGTTTGCGAGCCATCGTAACTCCATAACAGGTTCCCACACCGACAGCGCACACTGCAATTGCTGTGACTGTCGCAATGACTGCCTTTTTCTTTTTCATAAATCCGGCACCTCCTTCGTCTTTAAGATACCGTCACGAATTTCCACAATCCGTTCCGCCCAGGATGCAATTTCTGCATCATGAGTGATCATCAGCACACTGACGCCTTCATCATTCAGGCTCTGGAACAATTCCATAACCTGCTCGCCTGATTTTGAGTCCAATGCTCCGGTCGGTTCATCCGCCAGAAGAATTTTGGGGTGGTTGACAATTGCTCTGGCAATCGCAACCCTTTGTTTCTGACCTCCGGAAAGCTGTGTCGGTTTAAAATCCATACGATCCGCCAATCCAACTCTCTCAAGTGCGATTGCCGCCCGCTCCTTTCGCTCTTTTTTGGAAACGCCCGCATAGGAAAGGGGCAGGCAGACATTTTCCAGAGCACTCTGTCTTGGCAGCAGCTGGAAATTCTGGAAGACAAACCCGATTTTCCGCAGCCGGATATCAGACATCTGGTTATCTGTGCATTTGCTGATATCCACTCCATCTAAAATCAGCTGACCGCTCGTGGCCTGATCCAGACATCCAACGATATTCATCAGGGTGGTCTTTCCGGAACCGGAAGGTCCCATAATCGCCACATACTCGCCTTCTTCCATAGTGAAATTGATATTTTTCAGGACCGGAACCGGCAGCTTACCCTGCATGTAATCCTTACAGATCTCTCTCAATTCCAGTATCACGGTTCGGCCACCTCACTTCCCGCATCTTCCGTCATACCATCCTCTATCATACCATCGTCCATCATGCCGTCTTCCATCATACCGTCTTCCATCATGCCGTCTTCCATCATCTCATCCGGCATCGCAGGATTGCTCTGTCCCATCATGCCGTCTGTACTTACCACAGTCATCATACCAGGCTCCAGACCTTCTTCCGGGAACGTGATGGCATCTTCCGGCGCAAGACCGTCTGTAATCTGATATTCCATCATGTTTTCATCATATTCGCCAAGTGTAACCGAACGCTTTTCCAGTTTTCCTTTCCCGTTATCAGTCCATACATAAGGATTGGAATCCGGATCATTGATGAAATATTCCGCCAGCCAGACACCTGTCTTTTCCTCCTGCTGCCCTACATCCGGTTCTATGTATACATGCTGTCCCAGTATCAATCCGGAAGTGTAATCCAGTTCCACATAGAAAGGATAAGAACTGCTCTGGCTCATGGAATCGCTGGAGTAATAATAGTTATTATTGTTTGACTCTGCATTATCCAGATCAACTTTCGTGACAGTTCCTGTCCAGGTCTGATTTTCATCGACTCTGGAATGAATGATGACACGGCTGCCTTCCATGATGGAACCGTCATAGAGATTCTGCTCATTGATTTTTCCTTTCACCTGGAAATCGCCTGTAGCAAGCACCGTGATAAAAGAGTTGTCCGAATTGTCATTGTAGTAACCTCCGGACGAACTGTCGTCTGTATTGATGGATTTTACGACACCAGCAATTTCACTGATTACCGTAGAATTCGTAATATTCTCTTTCAGTTTATCAATCTCTGACTGTTTTGATTTTCCCTCGTATTCCTTCCTTTTCAGTTCCAGTTCTGCCTCCTGAATCTGCAAAGTCAGAGAAGCCTGCTGATCCTTGGCCGCTGATTTTTTGTCTTTATACAGCTGGTTAATATTGGTATTCATACTGGAGATCTCATTGTTGATGCGCTCCAGATCCAGCTGCGCCTGTTCCAGATCACTGGTAAATTTCTCCGTATCATAGATAAAAAGAGGGGTTCCAACCTGAACTTCCTGTCCTACTTCCACCAGGATCTCTTTGACTGTCTTTTCCATATTTTTTTCGACTTTCCAGGCATTCTGGGCCTCCACAACACCTGCATACCGGTTTTCCATCCCGTTGCCGACCCCAATATTCATCAGGCTTTCTACAGTATTGACATACACCACATTCTCATCGTCACCGCCTGCACCGTTTCCCAGAAAATACCACGCTGCTCCGCCTCCTGCTGCAGCAAGAACCGCCACTGCACAGATCGCTGCTATCGTTTTTTTCTTCATATATTCCCTCCATCCTGCTCTGATCTTCTTAGATCCCCGTTTCCATGGGCATACCATTTCGCATATATTCATCCTATCATATTTGAATTGTCGTTTTCTTACTTTTTCCTTACTCTTTCTTTGAGAAATGTAGGAAATTTTTTGCTTCACACATGGCAGAATCCATGCTTTTCTGGTATACTATAAGCCTATGAGACCCGCAAACCATGAGCAAGAAGCCATTTTTCGCAGAAAAATGACACAAGACAAAAGGAGTATCCCATGAAAGCAATCTGTTTCTATCTGATTCTTGTCAATCTGATTGGTCTGTTCCTGTTTGGACGGGATAAACATCTCGCAAAAATCCATGCCTTTCGAATTCCGGAACGAACGCTTTTCCTCGTCGCTCTGTCCGGCGGTTCCGCAGGCTGTCTTGCCGGAATGTACCTTTTCCGCCACAAAACAAAGCACCCCCGGTTCGTTCTTGGGATGCCTGCGATTCTTCTTGTGCAGCTTGCGATCGGACTGCTTTTCTTACAAAAAAGGATCTTTTGCTGACCTACTTCGTGTCCGCAAAAGACCCTTTTTCTGATTTCATTTTTCTTTATTCTGTTTTCGGGACATCCTCTGTTTTTTCCAGCTCAAGTCCCAGCTCATCCAGCTGCGCCTGATCTACCGTTGAAGGAGCATCCGTCATCAGACAGGATGCATCTTTTACCTTCGGGAATGCAATCACGTCACGGATACTGTCTTCTTTTGCCATCAGCATCACCAGACGATCCAGACCATAAGCCAGTCCTGCATGAGGCGGTACTCCGTATTTGAATGCCTCCAGTAGAAATCCGAAACGCTCATACGCCTGTTCTTTGGTAAAGCCAAGCATCTCAAACATCTTTTCCTGTACATCATTCTGATGAATACGGACACTTCCTCCTCCGATTTCGGTACCATTGAGCACGATATCATACGCTTTTGCGCGAACTGCACCCGGATCTGTATCCAGAAGCGGAAGATCCTCATCCATAGGCATAGTAAACGGATGATGCATCGCGGTAAACCGGTTTTCCTCGTCCGACCACTCAAGAAGCGGGTACTCTGTAATCCAAACAAAACGATACTCGTTTTTGTCCATCAGCCCCATCTGCTCTGCCAATTCCAGACGAAGTGCACCAAGCACACTCCATACAATCTTGTTGCTGTCCGCCGCAAAGAGCAGCAGATCCCCTTTTTCTCCATCCATAGCCTTGATCAAAGCTTCCATCTGCTCCTCCGTCATAAACTTGGAGAAGGAAGATTTGCAGCTGCCGTCTTCCTGAATGGAAATATATGCCAGTCCTTTTGCACCATAACCCTTTGCAAATTCTACCAGCTTATCAATTTTCTTTCTGGGCATGTGTCCCTGTCCTTTGGCATTGATACCGCGGACGGATCCTCCCTTTGAGAGTGCTCCCTGGAACACTGCAAATTCACAGTCTTTTACCGTCTCAGAGACATCTACCAGTTCCATGCCGAAACGCAGATCCGGCTTGTCGGAACCATAGCGATTCATCGCTTCCTGCCAGGTCATTCTCTGAATCGGAAGCTTCACTTCCACATTCAGAACTTCACGGAACAGATAGGCAAGCAGACGTTCGTTGACATCAATGACATCGTCTACGTCCACAAACGCAAGCTCCATATCGATCTGGGTAAACTCCGGCTGACGATCTGCGCGGAGGTCCTCATCACGGAAGCACTTTACAATCTGAATATACCGGTCATAGCCGGAACACATCAGCAGCTGCTTGAAAAGCTGCGGTGACTGCGGCAAAGCATAAAAACTGCCGGGATGTACACGGCTCGGTACCAGGTAATCTCTGGCTCCCTCCGGTGTTGACTTCGTCAGCATGGGAGTCTCAATCTCCAGAAATCCCTCTCTTGACATAAATTCTCTTGTCAACATAGCAACTTTCGAGCGCATCATCAGATTTCTCTGAAGGTCCGGGCGGCGCAGATCCAGATAACGGTACTTCAGACGAAGTTCTTCTCTTGTCCTGGAGTCCTCCTCAATCGGAAACGGCGGCGTCTCCGCTTCTGAGAGAATGCGAAGATCCTCTGCTTTGATTTCCAGATCTCCGGTGGAAAGATTCTCATTCACTGCACCGGAACGTGCCTGTACCTCTCCTGTAACTGCAATCACATACTCACTGCGAAGCTTTGCAGCCTTTTCGAATCCCTCTTCACTGATGGGACCATTCTCGAAAATCAGCTGCATGATACCGCTGCGGTCACGCAAATCCACAAAGATAATACCGCCTTTGTTGCGGCTCTTCTGTACCCAACCCATCAGAGTCACTTTTTTGCCGATCTCTGCCCGTGTCACCTCCGCACAGCGGCAGGTACGTTTCAGGCCTTTCATTGATTCAGCCATTGTTTTGTTCCTCCTCATTTACTCAACTCGAGCAATTCTTTTCTATTTGCCAAATATATTCCGGAAAATAGCTACGAACATTATTTACCAAAAGTCAGATCTTGTCAATGAAGAATTCTTCAATCTCCTCATAGCCTTCTGCGGCCAGCTGGTCTTTCTGGAATTTCTTATTCTTCTTCATCACAGCAATATTGACCGTCACACCTTCGCTTCTCTCTTTTGTAGCCTTTTCAATGATCTTCTGCATTCCCTTTGCCGGCATATTTTTCTCAATGAGATACGCCTTCTTTTTGCTGATCCCCGGAATCTGGTAATCACGCTCCAGCAGCAGCATGACAATCCGTTCAAAACCGATGGAGAAGCCGCAGGCGCAGGTCTGGTTTCCCGTGAACTTACCGATCATCTCATCGTAACGTCCGCCGCCTCCCACAGATCCGCCATACTCGTCCATCGCAATCTCAAAAATCGGGCCGGTGTAATAGGACATACCGCGTACCAGCGTCGGATCGAAGGCAATCTGAAACTCTGCGGTTTTTACCGCATTGACGCTCTCAATGATAGTTTTCAGCCCGTCGGCATACGCCGGATCCAGAAATCCTTCCAGTTTCCTGCTGCAATACGCAACACCCTCAACATCCGGAGTAATCTCCTGGAACATCGTCAGATATTTTTCGATAGATTCTTTTGCAAATCCTTCCTCTTCCAGCTCTTTTGCCACGCCTTCCAGACCAATCTTGTCCATCTTATCCAGGATAATAAAGACAGTATCATAGGACTCTTCCGGGAACCCACTGTATGCTGCCATCGCTTTTAAAATTCTCCGGTCATTGATCCGTATAGTAAAGTTTTTGAAATCCAGTTTGCCGAGCAGTGTTGTCGTTGCAAGAATCAGTTCAATCTCCGCAAGATTCGTCGGCTCTCCAAGAATATCAATATCACACTGCATAAACTGACGGAAACGTCCTCTTTGCGGACGGTCTGCTCTCCATACGTTTCCCATCTGAAGAGCCTTAAAAGGGGAGGGCAGATCATTTGCATTATTGGAATAATAACGGCAAAGCGGAACCGTCAGGTCATAACGCAGTCCGCCGTCTACCAGATCGTTTTCTGTCTGCGCAGTTTCCAGCTTCAGCTTTTCTCCTCTTTTGAGAATCTTAAAGATCAGTTTTTCATTCTCTCCGCCCTGTTTGCTGTTCAGATTTTCAATGTGCTCCACACAGGGTGTTTCCATAGAAGTAAATCCAAATGTTCCGTAAGTTTCCTTGATCAGACGAATCACATAATCGCGAATCGCCATCTCCTTTGGCAGAATATCTTTCATGCCGGTAACCGGCTTCTTTTTCAATGCCATTTTTTTCTCCTTTCAGTTACGCTCCATAACGATTTCGCGTATCAGTTCATCTATATTTCCCAACGCCACAGTTTTCTGTGGCCTGTTATGGACAGCTCTCTGGAATGCCAGAAACATTCTGATGTCAAAATTTTTGATTTCTTCAACCATCAGTTCCATCGCAACATCCCTCTCAAACGCTTTGCGATAGGGACGGTCTGAGGTCAATGCGCAATACACATCACAAATGCGCAAAATCCTTGCCCCATAAGGAATACTCTCCCCTGAAATATTGGAAGGGTAGCCTGTACCGTCATAATTCTCATGATGATAGTGGATGCAGTCCAGGATAAAATCAGAAAACCCCTTTCCTTTGAGCAGCTCATACCCAAGCTCTGAATGCATCCGGACAAATCTCATCTCTTCCACAACCAGTGTATTCTGCTCTTCCACGTAATCACTCAGTGGAATTTTGCCGATATCATGCAAAACACCTGCGATGGCAAGTTCACGGCGCACGTCATCCGGCAGTCCAAGTTCGCCGGCCACATCCCATGCCAGATTGCTGACTTCCATACCATGAACCAGCTGTTCCGTCAGGGAATAATGCAGCATGTGAAATTTTCTGTCTGAACCTTTTTCCATGACATCCCAACTCCTGTTCATTGCAGATACTTTTCCATTCCGATGCGTTTTCTCTCAATCATCTCGTCGATCCGCTCCACATAATTCTTCAGATCTTTCACATTTTCCACGCGCTCAATCCGATTTCCATGCTCAAAGACAAATTTTGTGGAGGCACCCGCACCGGCAGCCATGATCGACTGCTTTTCTTCCATGATCAATATATTGTAAATTCCCGCTTTTCCGTCACGGGCATAGCCGACATTTTCAAAATTTCCGGCAATGTTCTTCTGCCGGTACATATAATATGGCCCCATCTCCATGCGGTGCGCTGTATCCATCGCCATCTGCATGATCTGAGCAGAATTTTCAAAAGAAATCTCCTGGTACTGATCCCTGAACAGATTCAGCCTAGTGGCACGTTTCAAAGCAAGCGAATGTACCGTCAGGGAATCCGGATTCAGTTTTTCGATCTCTTTTAATGTGTGTGCCACTTTCTCCCCATCTTCCCCCGGAAGTCCGACAATCAGATCCATGTTGATATTATCAAAACCAAGAGAACGGGCAAGCAGAAACTTCCCGATCGTTTCCTCCACCGTATGGCGCCGTCCGATGATATCCAGTGTCTCCTGGTTCATGGTCTGGGGATTGATCGAGATTCGCGTCACAGGAAATCTGCGGATCACCGAGAGCACTTCCTCCGTGATGGTGTCAGGTCTGCCCGCTTCCACGGTAAATTCCTGTACCTGTTCCATGGGAAACAGTCCGGTAATCTCCGTCAGAAGGCGATTCATCTGATCTGCATTCAATGTCGTTGGCGTACCGCCCCCGATATAGATGGTATCCAGTGTATAGTCTTTCATCCGTTCGCTGATAAAGGTAAGCTCACGGATCAGAGCATCCAGATACGGCTCCACCATGTGGGACCATTTCCCCAATACGTGCGAACCGAAGGAACAGTACAGACAGATGCTCGGGCAAAACGGGATTCCCACATAGAGGCTGTAACCATGTTCATAATCAATCGTCTTTAGGATCTCTCTCTCCCGGTTGGCAATTGTTATGGCCAGCGCAGTTTTTTCGTTACTGGTATCGTAAGTCCTTCGCATGTATTCCGCAATATCTGCATTCTTCCATCCCTCTTCCAACAGCTTCATCGGAATCTTCGTGGGACGAATACCGGTGAGATTTCCCCAGGGAAGCTTTTGGCCCGTCACTTCCGTCATCGTCCGGTAGACAAGACGTTTCAGCACATTTTTGGTTTCCTGACGGTCTCTGTCATAAGTCACCTCGGCTTTCTTGCAGGCCAGCTGTTCTTTATCATGATTTTCGACTGTATAGGTAATACTCTGGTCTTCATATCTTACAGTATCATAATATGCAAATTCCCCGTCCGGCGCCTCTTCGAAGCTGTACCAGGATGTAATTTCACATCCCGGATAGAAGGCCTTGATCAGGGAATACACGTCGTATTCAAAATCTTTTCGGTTAAAACAAAGGCTGATCTTAAGCAAGGGGATTATACCTCTTTTCGTGTTCGATGTCGGTAGATTCGTTATGTCCGGGATATACCTTTACACCATCCGGCAGCTGGAGCAGTCTCTTCACAGATGCGATCAGCGCTCTCCCCGATGATGTCGGGAAATCATACCTCCCATAGGATTCGCAGAAAAGCGTGTCTCCGGAGAAAAGGATCTGTTCCTCTTTCAGATAATAGCAGACGCTTCCGGATGTATGGCCCGGTGTGGCAATGACCTGAATCTGATATCCGGCAATGGAAAGCATGTCTCCTTCCTTTACCGTGCGGTCCGCCTGCATGGTATAGCAAACGCTCCAGATGGCCGAGAGGTTCTGTTCGCCATTTCCGAGCAATGCCTGCTCCTTTTCATGGACATATACAGGAATCCCATATTTTTTTCTGATTTCATCTGCTGCAAGCATGTGATCATAATGTCCATGAGTCAGAAGAATTGCCTTCGGTTTTCCATCCATGACCGCAATCTGTGCCTCGATCCGTTCCGGAGAAGCCGCCGGATCCACAAGAAACATCTCTTTGGTATCCGGATTTTGTACAAAATAGCAATTCGCTGACAGCATACCCAACACCAGATTCTTAACTGTAATCATCGCTGCTTTCTCTCCTCCCTATCATCCTTTGGAACGTTCTATGTCGATTACGCTCTCCACCTGGCGTACCTTCTCAATCAGAGAATTCAGTTCCTCATTGTTGTGGACATCAAACGTCATGTCAATGCTGGCGGTTCCCTGCTTGCTTGTTCTCACATTCATGGCAGCAAGGTCAATTTTTCGCTCAGTGAAAATCTTTGAGATATCCACAAGAAGCCCGGTCCGGTTGTTGGCATAGACACTGATTTCCACAGTATAAAGCATCCCGCCGTTCTCTTCATTCTGCCACTCAGCATCAATCAGGCGTGCCCGCTCTGATTCCGGAAGGCTTAAGATGTTGACACAGTCAGTCCTGTGAATCGTGACGCCACGCCCCCTGGTTACAAATCCAACGATTTCATCTCCCGGAATCGGGCTGCAGCACTTGGAAAAACGCACTGCAACATCATGGATCCCACGCACCACAATGCCGCCTTTGGATTTGCTGACCGGAAGCACTTTGGATTCCGCAGCAGCTTCGAGTACCTGCTCATCGGTGATCTCTTTTTTGTGCTCCTTCTCATAAGCCTCAATCAGCTTATTGAGCACCTGTCCTTCCTTGAGCCCTCCGTGTCCGATGGCCGCCAGCACAGAATCCCAGTCACGGAATCCGTATTTACGCATCACCGCTTCCTCGTAAGACGGTTTCGCATAAATGCCAAGATTTTTTCCCTTGAGCTTCGCGTAAGCGGTCAGCATTTCCTTGCCTTTTAAAATATTCTCTGTCTTGTTTTCCTGGCGGAACCACTGGTTGATCCGGTTCTTCGCCTGGGAACTCTTTACAATCTTCAGCCAGTCACGGCTCGGCCCTTTGGAATTCTGGGAGGTGATGATCTCCACACGGTCACCATTGTGAAGCTCCGTCTCGATCGGAACCAGTTTTCCGTTCACTCTCGCCCCGACCATTTTATTTCCTACCGCACTGTGAACGGAATAGGCAAAGTCAATGGTGCAGGATCCGCACGGAAGTGTCTTGACATCTCCTGCCGGACTGAAACAGTATACATTATCCGCAAAAAGATCCAGATCACTTTTCAGCAGACTCATAAATTCATGATTATCCGCCATATCCTGCTGCCATTCCAGAATCTGGCGCAGCCAGCTTAATTTTTCCTCCTCCTGCTCCGGTCCCGTCTTTTTTCCATCGGAAGCTTCTTTGTATTTCCAGTGGGCAGCAATTCCGTATTCTGCAATCCGGTGCATCTCATAGGTACGAATCTGAATCTCAAAAGGCTGTCCGTTCGGGCCCATCAGTGAAGTATGCAGTGACTGATAACGGTTCGGCTTCGGCATGGCGATATAATCCTTGAATCTGCCCGGAATCGGTGTATACATCTCATGAATCACGCCCAGAGCCGCATAACAGTCTTTGACTGTCTCAACAATAATACGCACTGCAAAAAGGTCATAGATCTGGTCCAACGTCTTATGCTGGTTGACCATTTTCTTGTAAATACTGAAGAAATGTTTGATTCGTCCGTTAACCTCAGCCTGGATTCCCGCCTCCTCGATATGCTTTGCAACTTCGGCAACCCGCTCATCCACAAACTGCTGCCGCTCTTCCCGCTTCATGTTCACTTTGTGAACCAGATCATAGTATGCATCCGGGTCAAGATACTTCAATGAGAGATCGTCCAGTTCCACCTTGATTTTTGAGATACCAAGACGCTGGGCAATCGGCGCATAGATATCCATGGTCTCTCTTGCTTTTTCCTTCTGTTTTGCGGGAGACCAGTATTTGGCGGTCCGCATATTGTGAAGGCGGTCTGCCAGCTTGACCAGGATTACCCTGATATCCTTCGCCATAGCCAGAAACATCTTTCGAAGATTCTCTGCCTGCTCCTCAACTTTATCGGCAGAATAATTCAGCTGTCCCAGTTTCGTGACACCACTTACGATCAGGGAAACCTCGGGACCGAATTCCTCCGTCAGCTGTTCTTCTGTCATGACCGTATCTTCCACCACATCATGCAAAAGTCCTGACACGATGGATTCTTTATCCAGCTCCAGATCTGCCAGAATAATCGCTACGCATAACGGATGAATAATATAGGGCTCTCCGCTTTTTCTTGTCTGCCCTTCGTGCGCTTTGTACGCAATGCGGTACGCCTTATCAATCAATGTGATATCACCGGAAGGATGATATTTCTTCACGCTGGCAATCAGTTCTCTGTAAAGATCTTCAGGACTTGTAAAATCCTCCATCTTCTTAACGCCAGCCTCCATCTTCGCCACGTCTTCTTTTAATTCTTCTTCGCTGATTCTCTTCTCTTCTTCCATATGTATCCCCTGCCTGACATGATTGATTGGACACCGCCGCACCGCGTCACTGTGCGGATGCTCTACTTTCCTTCATAATGAATTACAGATTTTACATCATAGTTTTTCAGCTTCTCACGGCCTTTTAGACCTTCCAGTTCCATCAAAAACACAATTCTTGACACAGTGCCGCCAAGGCGCTCTACCAGCTTGGCACATGCTTCTACCGTCCCGCCTGTGGCGATCAGATCATCGATAATCACCACTTTCTGACCCGGCTTAATCGCATCCGCATGCATCTCGATCGTGGCACTGCCATATTCCAGATCATAACTCTCTTCCACCGTCTTCATGGGGAGTTTTCCTTTCTTACGGATCAGAACAAAGGGTTTATGCAAATTATATGCAATCGGCATACCAAAAATAAATCCTCTGGACTCCGTGCCGCAGATTACATCACAATCCACTTCTTCCACATATTTCTGCATGGAATCAATGGCAAGCTTTAATCCGTCTGCATCCTGCAGTACTGATGTAACATCCCTGAAAATAATACCAGGTTCCGGAAAATCCGGAATGCTTCTCACATATTCTTCTATTTTCTTCATAAGATCTACCCCTTTCCAATATCATCCTGAAAGTCCCATACATCATTTCTTCTCTGTCTGAGTTGACAAAAACTGACAATCCATTCTATAGTATAGCATTAATCCCGTTTGGAGTCAAACGCTACTGATAACTCTGAATCGTGATCTGAAGATTTTCTCTTCCATGCCAGGTATCAACAGAGGGATAATAAGCCAGGGACAGAAACGGATGGGAGTCCGCATAAGATACGAACTTCTGACCGTCTCCAAAATATATACCATTCATCAGATACCCTCCCGCATCTTTGACCTGCATTTTCACTACATTCTTATTCTTCCCAAAGATTCTGCAGTTTAGTACGGTAAGTCCCTTCTGTGCAAACAAGGGTCTTGTATTCCCCTTTCCAAAAGGTGCCAGAAGCTCCATCTGCCGGATCAGGTTTTTGGATATATACGAAATCGGCATGGCGACGTCAATGGTAACCTTCTCAAGAAAATCCTCTTTGGTGAGTGTGGAATTCCTGTTCAGTTCCACCCGCAGCCGATCGATCATCCCCTCATTTTCCATAGAAAGACCTGCCGCCATCGGATGTCCTCCGAATCTGGTAAAGAGTTCACGGCATTTACATAATTCCTCATACATAGAATAAGCTTCAATAGAACGTCCCGATCCTTTGACTCCTTCCTCACACCTTGTAATTACAAACGACGGCTTATGAAAATGTTCCCGCAGCCGTCCTGCGATAATTCCGGCAAGACTTTCGTGACATTCCGGAAGATACACCACAAGCACATCGTCTTCCTTCAGACGAGAGGACTCCACCAGGGCAATGGCTTGTTCCTCCCCCTGGCGCGTCAGTTCTTTCCGGCTTTCATTGAGGTTTTTCAGATCCCCGGCCAATTTCGCTGCCCCGGCCTGATCCTGTGAAAGCAGAAGCTGCAAAGAGCGCTCCGCAGTGTCCAAGCGGCCTGAAGCATTCAGGCACGGCCCGATCACAAATCCGATATGGTATGGCGTCACCGCCTCCTTTTCAATTCCCTGAATGCGGATCAGTTCTGACAGACCATAATTAGGGGTATGATGCAGCGCTTTGAGCCCTTCCTTCACCAGAATCCGGTTTTCTCCCTGCAAATCCATCACATCCCCGATCGTTGCGATTGCCACAAACTCCAGGAAACGATAACTGCGTGATCTGTCATAGCCGCAGTATGCCTCCAGAGACTGAATCAGTTTCCAGGCAACTGCTGCTCCGCAAAGCCCTTTGAACGGATACGGACAGTCTTTTTGTTTCGGGTTGACGACCGCATCCGCCTGTGGCAGCAGATAACGCCGCTCCCCATCCGGCAGTTCCTCATAGGGAACTTCATGGTGATCGGTGACAACAACTGTCATCCCGAGCTGCTTTGCCAGAGCAATCTGACTGGCGGCGGCAATCCCGTTGTCACAGGTCAGAATCGTATCTCTTCCATCCTCCGCCGCCTGCTTTACCAGATGCTCATTCATCCCATAGCCGTCCACAATCCGGTCCGGAATCTTCACATCCACATCCGCTCCCAGTTCCCTTAAACCGGTGAGCAGAAGATAAGTGGACATCACACCGTCGATATCATAGTCACCGATAATCCGGATCGGCTTTTTTTCCTGAATCTTATTTGCCAGAATCTCTGTCGCACGTTCCATATCTTTCATAAGAAGCGGATTATGGAGACTGTCAAGAGTTCCATACAAATATTCTCCAATCGCATCATCCCCAACTACATCCCGGTTACGGATCAGTCTGGCGATCACAGGATCAATACCGTATTTTCTCGCGATCCCGTTAAAATCCGCGCGCTTTGCGGCTACGACCCACCGTTCCTCATTCATAAGCGATTCTTCCTTTCTTCTTCCTTCTCCCGGTATTCCTGCAAAGCTGCCGTTTTCCCCAATATCTGTAGAGCATCATATCACAGTTTTTTTCAAACGGCAAGAAACGCCGGAGTTTTGGAATCCCCAGGCGTTTCTCTTCCTACACAGCATAGTTGCTGCAATTATTTCTTTTTCGTCTTTGCAGAGATTTTTTTGTCTGCTTTTACGGAAGCCGGAACATATTTTTTCTTTCCGTAATGTTTCATGACATACCACAGAGAGCCGGTCAGACACACAGAAGTATAGGCGCCGCTGATAATACCTACCATCAACGGAGCGGCAAAATCACGAATCGAGGATACTCCCAGCAGGAACAACATGAAAATCATGACAAACGTTGTCAGTGAACTGTAGATACTTCTGGTCAGCGTATCCGTGATGCTTCGATCCACCAGTTCCTCAATAGATTCTCTCTTCAGATTCGGCATATTCTCACGAATACGGTCGAAAATGACAATCGTACTGTTAATGGAGTAGCCCAGAATCGTCAGCATACATGCGATGAATGTATTTCCGACAGAGATTTTGGAAAGCACATAAAAACCGAAGACCACTGCGATATCGTGGATCAGTGCAAGGATCGCACTGGATGCAAAACGGATATCGCGGAACCGCAGCCAGATATACAGCAGCATACAGATAACGGAAATGATCACCGCTTTCATGGCATTGGTACTCATCTCTTTACTGATTGTAGATGAGATGTTGTCAAACGTAATGTTGGAGACATCCACACCGAATTCACTTTCCAGATCATTGTAAAGTGTTTCTCTTTCCTCCAGCGTAAGGGATCTTGTCTTGATGATTACGCTGTTGCTGTCAACCACTTTCGTCATCTGAATATCAGAATCCTTTGTCACATTTTGTACCAGCGGCTGAACCTCGCTTTCCAGTTCTGCGATAGTATAATCTTCATTAAACGGCACGGTAACAGAAGTACCACCCTTGAAATCCAGACCGAAATTCAGAGGGCTTCCCTTTACTGCATTCATCACCAGCATACCTGCCGGTACGATCAGCATCAGAATCACAGAAATGGTAAAATAAATCTTTCTGTGCTCGACAAACGCAAGTTTCTTTCTCTCTTTCTGCTTTCCGTAGAATTTTTCATCTTTGATCCCTGCGCTATACAGACTGTTGATCAGAAGTCTGGAAACGGCCAGGGCTGTAAACATGGACAGAACAATACCAAGTGCCAGTGTCATGGCAAAGCCACGGACACTTCCGCTTCCGAAAGCATACAGAACCGCTGCAGCAATCAGGGTTGTGATATTTCCATCCAGAATTGCTGAGGTTGCTTTCTGGAAACCTGCACGGACCGCAGATGAGATGCTCTTTCCGGATGCGATCTCCTCCTGCATACGGGCATAGATAATTACGTTTGCATCCACTGCCATACCGATGGACAGAATGACACCCGCGATACCCGGAAGGGTCAATGTCAGATCAAATGCATTTAAAGCAATCAGCTCCAGTTCCACATAGATCAGAAGTGCCCATCCTGCTGCAAGACCCGGCACACGGTAAACCGCGATCAGGAAAAGGATGATCAGTAAAAGACCAATGGCACCTGCCTTCAGACTGGTGGAAACTGCCTCAGAGCCCAGCTGCGCTCCTACCACGCTGGAATTCAGTTCTTCCAGTTCCAGAGAAAGAGAACCGATTCGAAGTGTCGCTGCCAGCTTGGACGCCTTGTCCCAGTCCATATCCCCGCCTGAGATAATCGCAACGCCGTCATCAATAACCGCATTGACCCTCGGAACACTCACAAAGGTTTCATCATAATAGATACCGATGCTCTGGCTGTTTGCATAAGCTTCCTGTGTCGCGTTGGCAAACTTTTCTTTTCCCTCATCGGTCAGCGTCAGCTGTACCACGCTTTCCGTTGCCTGTGTTGTCTGGTTTGTCTGATGAACAGCCTCTGCGCCTTTGACATCCTTACCGGTCAGCACAATCGAGCCGTCCTCTTCCAGTTCTTCCAGGGTCTTGTTATACAGCACATATTCGCCCGTGCTGGTATAGGTGTAGTTGTAATTGCCGTTCGCATCCTTCTCTTTGATAAAATACAGACTTCCCGGCTTTCCCAGTTCTTCCAGAATCACTGTCGCATCGGTAGCACCCGGAATCTCGATCGTGATCCGGTCATCTCCCTGCTGATATACCTGTGCCTCTTCACTGTACTGCTGGGCACGCTGTTCCAGTTTGAATCTGGTATCTGACATTTCTTCTTCCGTGGGATTGTCCTTTACTGCACGGTACGTAATGCTGACCCCTCCTGACAGATCCAGGCCGAGCTTAATATGTTCCATGGCACCGGTTCCTGTCGGTCCCCATCCAACAAGCATCGTCCATCCAAGGAGTACTGTTACGAGAAACGCCAGGATGAGTACAGCGATGCTTTGATTCTTCTTTTTCATGCCGCTAATTCCTCTCTTTTGCTTAAACTTCTGTTTCTTCTGCCAAAGCAGCTTTGATCATCAATGCACATTCAATTCGTTTCTGCTGCATCTTACAGCCAATCTCATAGACATCATTGATATTGCCTGTGAAATTGTAGGAATTCGCTGCACAGCCTCCGCTGCAGTAAAAACGCGCAAAGCACTGACTGCATTCCTTCTTCGAATAGACATTGCATTTTTTGAACTCGTTGACAAGTTCCGTATTCCAAACTCCATCTTCCACATTGCCAAGGAGGAATTTTTCTTCTCCCACGAACTGATGGCAGGGATAAAAATCTCCCCACGGAGTTACCGCAAGATATTCCGTTCCGGAGCCACATCCGGACAGGCGCTTGTATACGCATGGACCTCCGGTCAGATCAATCATAAAATGGAAGAAATTAAATCCTCTTCCCTCTTTCTGACGCTTAATCATCTCTTTTGCCAGAATATCATACTGCTCAAAAATAATTGGAAGATCCTCTTTGCGCAAAGCATAATCTTCCGTCGGCGGTGCTACCACCGGCTCTACAGAGATCTGTTTGAATCCCAGATCTGCCAGGTGCAGAACATCGCTGGCAAAATCCAGATTATAATGGGTAAATGTCCCGCGGACGTAATATTTGTCCTGATTGCGGCTCTCTGCAAATTTCTGGAATTTCGGCACGATCAGGTCGTAGCTGCCATTTCCTTTCCGGAACGGCCGCATGCGGTCATGCACTTCTTGTCTTCCGTCAATGCTCAGAACCACATTCCCCATCTCTTTGTTGCAGAACTCCATAATCTCATCATTCAGCAATACACCGTTCGTCGTCAGAGTAAAGCGAAAATTCTTATTATGAATCTTTTCCTGCTCTCTTCCATATGCAACCAGATCCTTCACTACCTGCCAGTTCAGCAGAGGCTCCCCGCCAAAAAAGTCTACTTCCAGGTTTCTTCTGCTGCCGGAATTGGCGATCAGAAAATCCAGTGCTTTTTTTCCGACATCGAAGGACATCAGTGCTCTTCTGCCGTGGTATTCCCCTTCTTCCGCAAAACAATAGCGGCAGGCCAGATTGCAGTCATGGGCAATGTGAAGACAGAGTGCTTTCACTACCGTCGGGCGGTTGGAAAACTGTTCAATGGCATTCTCATAGATATCTTCCGTAAACAGCATGCCGTTTTCCTTCAGTTCCTGACATTCCCCGATTGCTTCCTGTATCTCTTCCTCTGAATAATGTTCTGTGAGAGCAGATCTGGTCTCTTCAGTTCCCTTTCCCTCCTGCATACAGGAGAGTACATCGTAAGTCACATCATCGACCACGTGAACCGAGCCGCTGTTCACATCCAGTACCATATTATAGCCGTTGCTCTTATACAGATGTATCACAACTATCGTTCCTTTCTGTTTTCTTATCTTACTGCTGATCAAAATAGCTTTCACATAAGAAAGTTCCCAAAACCGGCGAAACCGGTATTGGGAACACCTCATTCTTCGTCTGCAGGCAATCGATTATTTATGTTCGCAGCTCTGATTTCCTACAGTGCAGGATGTCTTACATGCAGACTGGCAGGATGTCTGGCACTCGCCGCAGCCGCCTTTTTTCACTGTATTCTGTAAACTTTTTGTATTTAAAGTTTTGATGTGTTTCATCGCTTATACCTCCTTCATAGTAATTGGCTGACGATATTATATCATACCCTTTTCAATTTTTAAAGTATTTTTTCACACGATTCCGGTGTTCCCACGATCAGGTTACTGTTTTTACGGCCGCTCAGAACACACCGTCGTCTTACTCATAGAATCGAAAAGTATCCGGTCGTCTTGCGGTCATCTTCCATCGCTCTTTAAAATCCCCTTCCACCGGCCAGATCAAGAGCTCTGAAATGATAAAATCAGCATTTTTCAGAGCGGATGTATCCTCGACTTCGCAATGATAAAATCCCATACACTTGCCTGGAAGAGCTTCCCCCTGCTGAAAGTTGGCAATCAGCGGCTCCGCGACGCACGGGTCTGACCCTCTAAAGTCCATTCACGAAAACATCCCACCCGCCATTCCGCTGCCCGCACAGATCGCAAATGTCGTCAGAATCGCTGCCGCTCCTTTGTGAATCCCGGGCAGAAAAATGGCAGAAATGCACATCAGCAGAAGAAAATAGCAGCTGCCCATCAGAAGGCCCCAAAGGAATTTTCGCACCGGAACTGCTTTTCCGATGATTCTTCCTCCAAGAAAACAGGAGAGAAGATATGTCACGATAATCCCGACTGTCACCTGTCCTTCCTTCAGATGCAGCTTCCAGAGGAGCAGAGAAAGAAGGAGCAGCAAAAAAGCGGATACAATGTAAGCCCCTGACAGTGCACGAACCATTCCTGTTATCTTCTGTGAGTGTTTTTTCATACCATCCATATAAAAAGCCCTCCCATATACATATATATGGAAAGGCTTTTTCATTTATCACTCGTTTTCCTCCTCGCTGAGTGGATGTGCTTTCTTAAATTCCAGCCATGCAGCTGCACTTCTGGCACGTTTTTCCTGCATTCTCAGAAATGCAAGGAGAAACAACATTGCTGCGGAAAGAACTGAACTGATAGAAAACGGCAGGATCATGGCTTCATCTCCGGTTTTGACCGGCTGATTCTTTACACTCGTTGTCGTTTTCGTAGTACTCTTGGGTTTTGTTGTACTGGTTTTGCCCGTTCCGGTAGATGCTGCTTTCGGTGTGGCTGTTGCCTTTGGCGTTGCCGTCGCTTTCGGTGTGGCCGTCACCTTTGGTGTCGTCGTCGGTGTAGGAGTCGGTGTGGATGGTTCCTTTTTGTTGTCGCCATAGTTATCCGGCCCTACAATCACATTTCCTCCCGCTTTGGTAACCGCCGCAGTATACTCCATCGTCCCAAGCGGCAAATCCACCATCTCATCATCCTTATCTTTTGCATTCTCGTTTGCTGCAGCGATCAGATTTTTCTCATCTTCCGCCTGAATAGATGTCTTCTCCGAATCGGATCTGTCCGGATTCCGAAGCAGATCTTTCCAGTTCAGAAGATCTTCCTCCTTCTCAATCACAGCACTGTCATGAAACACATCAGCCACATCCGATGTATCATCCTCAGAAGAATCCCACTTGATGTCTCCGAGATTTTCTTTCTGCTCTGCATCTTCCGTATCAGAAGGTGTCACAGGGATCGGTGTGCTCTCCGGTTTCTCCTCTTCCGGCGTCTTTGTCGGTTCCGGCGTACTCTCCGGTTTCTCCTCCGGTGTACTCGTCGGCTCCGGCGTACTCTCCGGCTTCTCCTCTGGCGTCTTTGTCGGCTCCGGCGTACTCTCCGGCTTCCCCTCTGGCGTCTTTGTTGGCTCCGGCGTACTCTCCGGTTTCTCTTCCGGTGTCTTTGTCGGCTCCGGCGTACTCTCTGGTTTCTCCTCTTCCGGCGCGCTCGTCGGTGCTGGTGTATTCTCCGGTTTCTTCTCCTCCGGTACAGTCGTCGGTTCCGGGGTACTCTCCGGTTTCGGCGTACTCTCCGGCTTCTCTTCCGGTTTATTTTCCATCTCTGACGGATCCGGAGATGGGGTTGTTATCGGAGGCACAGACGGATTCAGCCCGGATTCCGGCAATGTGGAAGATATTTCTTTCTCCATGGCTTCCTTTTCCTGCTCAAGCATATTTTCATAAGCAGATTCCGTCATACATTCGATATCCAAAAGCCAGGAAAGATCGGTTCCTTTTTTCTTCTCCTTCTCTGTCCGCACTGACTCTATGTATTTTTCCAGATCCTGTTCCTTCTCACCCACAAAGACAAGATACTGCAAATCGGTCGGTTCTTCCTCTTTCGATCCGACTTTTTTCATAAGATCAGCTGCGGTTTTTGCGGCAGCTGCCATAATTCCCGTCTTTGTGTTCTCTGACTTCTGATCAGCTCCGTCTGCTTTTTCGTCTTCTTCACTTTCCAGCTCCTGCTTTTTCTGATCAAATAGTTCTTTTGCCCTGGCAGCTGTTTTTACTGCCTGATCTGCAGCGCTGCCATCAGACTGATCGCTGCCCCCTTCAAGATCTATATAAACAGTGATCCTGCTTATCTCTTCCTGTTCTTTTGCCTGTCCGTTTTCCTCCTGGTTTTTTTCAGCCTGAACCGATGCGCTGGCCATGGATGGTGTGGTATCCGATAACACAATGGCACCTGCCAGCACCGCGCCCAGAACTTTCCAGGCCTGTTTTCTCTTCATAAGTATCTGCTCCTTACTCCGTAATACTCCCTGATATAAAACCGTTTTTTGATATGGATCTCATTCTTCTTTGCCCAAAAACATTCGAAACCCGTCAATTCTTTCGCAGAAAATCACAGCCATCTCCTGTTATTGCAGTTCCCAGGGTCAAAAATCCTCTTGCAAGCAAGCTTCCATCAGATCTCTGATCTTTTGACCCTTGTATCACTCTATTGTAACATAAAAGAAATCATTGGGAAACCCCCAAAATGAGATCCCAATGATTTCTATCCTAATCCAGGTTACTGTTCTATGGTATTTTATCACAATTCCGTCATTTTCGTAGTAGTGAGCTGTTCCGGTGCCAGATTCAGAATCTCCATAAATTCTTCTCCGGTAATGGTTTCTTTTTCATAGAGGTATTTTGCCAGTTCATGCAGTTTTGGCATATTCTCTTTCAGAAGTGTTTCTGCTTTGGCATACTGTTTCTTGACCGCAGCTACAACCTTCGCATCGATGGATGCCGATGTCGTATCGGAGCATGCCAGAGAAGTGTCACCACCCAGATACTGATTCGTGATGGTCTCAAAGGCAACCATGCCAAATTCCTCGTTCATACCAAAGCGTGTGATCATCGCGCGTGCTACCTTGGTTGCCTGCTCAATGTCATTGGAAGCTCCGGTGGTAATTGAATGGAATACCAGATCCTCAGCCACACGGCCGCCGGTCAGCGTTGCAATCTTATTTTCCAGTTCTTCCTTGCTCATCAGATTGTGCTCATCCTCATCCACCTGCATCGTATAGCCAAGCGCACCGGATGTTCTCGGAATAATGGTGATCTTTGTCACCGGAGCGGAATGACTCTGAAGCGCTGCCACCAGTGCATGTCCGATCTCGTGGTAGGAAACAATCAGTTTTTCCTTGTCCGTCATAATCTTGTTCTTCTTCTGGTATCCGGCAATGACTACCTCAACGCTTTCCTCCAGGTCTGCCTGGGTGACAAATTTTCTGCCGTCACGAACCGCACGAAGCGCTGCCTCGTTGATCATATTTGCCAGTTCTGCTCCGGATGCACCGGATGCCATTCGTGCAATCGCATTGTAATCAACGTTGTCACCGATACGGATATTTTTGGCATGAACCCGCAGGATTGCCTCACGTCCTTTCAGATCCGGCAGTTCTACCGGTACACGTCGGTCAAAACGTCCCGGACGCAGCAGTGCAGGATCCAGAGAATCCGGACGGTTGGTTGCTGCCAGAATCACGACACCTTTTCTTCCGTCAAATCCGTCCATCTCAGCAAGCAGCTGATTCAAAGTCTGCTCCCGTTCATCATTTCCCGAAAAACCGCTTCCGTCACGCTTTTTTCCTACCGTATCAATCTCATCGATAAAGACAATACAGGGGGCTTTCTCATTTGCCTGCTGGAACAGGTCACGCACCTTGGCTGCACCCATACCGACAAACATTTCCACAAATTCAGATCCGGAAATAGAAAAGAACGGTACATTGGCCTCACCGGCAACTGCTTTTGCCAGAAGCGTCTTACCGGTTCCGGGAGGTCCCACAAGCAATGCTCCTTTTGGCATTTTGGCTCCAATCTCTTCATATTTTCCCGGATTGTGGAGAAAATCCACAATCTCCTGAAGGATCTCCTTCGCCTCATCCTCTCCTGCTACATCAGAGAATTTGATTCCCGTCTCGGACTGCACATACACCTTGGCATTGCTCTTGCCAAAACTCATCGCATTTCCCATACCGCCGGTCATCTTGGCGGTCATTTTATTCATCAGCCACTGTCCCAGGAGAATCACAACCACAAACGGCAATACCCAGGTCAGCAGAATTTCCAGAAGCGGAGACATCTGTTCCACAATCGGTGTTCCGAACTCTGTGATTCCCGCCTCATAGAGACGATCCACCAGTCGGTAGTCGTTCATGATTCCCGTCTTATAATAGTTCTGGGGTGTTGACTTATCACTGAAGATAATTTCATTACTCGAAATCTGTACCTGATCGATTTCTCCATTGTCGACCATTTTCAAAAACTGTCCGTAATCTACTTCCGTCACCTTCGGTTCCATCAGCTTCGGAAACAGCAGCAGATTCAACAGCAGTATTATAACTAACGCTATCGTATAGTAAAAAATCATTGGTTTTTTGGGCTTTTTAACTTCCTTCATCTTCATCCCTCCTTCGTATCATTATGGTATATGAAATCATTCTTAGTTTATACGTTTCCCACCGCAAAATCAATCGATTTCTGACAATTCATGAAACTTTTATAAATCCGGCACTGCTGTTCAGAGATGACACGAAACAACTGTGCAAAAATAGCATCTCGAAATCGGGCCCTTGAAAAATGCCGGCTGTCCCATAGAGGCACATTTCACATTTCCCTTGATCTCTTCTTTGTTTTCCTCTATACTTCGAATAGAGTTTATCCTGCAGACGAATATTCGGGAGGTATTGTTTATGGACCCTGTTTTCACCTATCCGGTCAGTGCATCAGAAAATCAGACTACCGTGGAATCGTTTCTCCGCAAGCGCGGATACTCTCATCATATTCTGACTGGTCTGAAACAGACCGAAGACGGCATCTGTCTAAATGGAGTCCGCACTTACACGACATGGCGACTTCAGACCGGGGATCTTCTCACCGTTCACCTTCGGGAAACGGATACGTCTGATCAGATACTGCCGCGCCCGGTTCCCTTTACCATCGTCTATGAAGATGAACATATCCTGGTTGTCAACAAACCATCGGACACCCCGGTACATCCTTCCATCGGCAATTATGAAAACACACTGGCAAACGGCGTCTCCTGGTACTTCTCCCAACAGGGAAAGCCTTTCGTATTCCGCTGTATCAATCGTCTGGACCGGGACACCACAGGGCTGGTTCTGCTTGCCAAGCACGCGCTCAGCGGTGCCATTCTCTCAGGCGCCATGACCCGCAGGGAAATCCACAGAACCTATCAGGCGATTACCTATGGTGATCTGCCGGCCAAAGGAACGATCGATGCGCCGATCGCAAGGCTGGATGGATCTGTCATTATGCGAACGGTAGATTATGAGCGCGGCGAACGATCCGTCACCCATTATACGACGCTCGCACGTCAGAATGGTTTTTCGTTTCTCGAACTTCATCTGGAAACCGGACGCACTCATCAGATCCGTGTTCATATGTCTCATATCGGCCATCCACTTGTGGGCGATACTATGTACGGTCCCGCTGATCAGACGCTGATCGCCCGCCAGGCTCTGCACTCCGCAGCGCTTTCCTTTTCTCATCCCATCACAGGGGAACCCATGAAATTTCACTGCGAACTTCCGGATGATATGAAACATCTGCTCGAAATCAGAGGATAAATTGCTCAAAAAAGAGGCCTATCGAACTGTTTTCTCATATAGACAACAATAAAAAGACAGTTCCCCTTTTCTCCGGAAAACTGTCTTTCTTACCTTCTTTTACATAGCATGAATCCGCGGCACTTCATCCACATGGAGATATTTGCTGATACATTTGACAATGATATCATGATCCGAAACCTGTCCAAGCCCCGACACAGCCACTGTAGCCACAACTCCTGTCTCCTCCACCCGTATCGGGAAACCTCCGCCAAGAGCTACGTATTCTTTCGGATCCAGCGTCATCTGCTTGATACTCTCCGGATTTCTTGTCCCCGCCATATACAGTTTCAGCGAGCTGCGCTCTGTTACGCGTACCGTATTGCTTTTGCGCTTCATCAGTTCCTCATTATAAGGTGTAATCTGATTGTCACAGTACTGGAATACTACCTGGCCGTTGTTTCTTCTGATCATCACACCTACATTCGCGCCGCGGCGTCTTCCTTCCATCACAATCATCGTTCCCAGTTCCCATGCATCTGCATTGGTAAAATGCGTAAACTGCAGAATCTCTTCCTGCATATCCAGCACTTTCATCAACTCATCCATTGTCATCGTCATATTTCTCCTCCTGCCTTTCCGCCCAATGGCTGTTTTGCAAATAACACGTTTGTATTAGAGATCTGTAACTGTCTTTACGAACTATTTCCAGAGTATAGTTTAGCATTCCCCAAAAGATTCGTCAAGCCAGCCACCAGCCCTCATGGCTGCCATGATTCTGATATCTGCAAAGAACCAATAGTAACGTCATGCCAAGAACTCCGCAGGAAATCACTTCCCCGATTCCCACGGTGACCATAAAATAGGGGATTGATCCTTCAAACTGATATACATAGGCCAGGATAAAAGGAATGATCAGTGTATTCGCCAGGATCGGCGGAACCGGCGCCAGATACCGGTTCTTTCGGAGCATATAAGTTCCTGCGGCACCAATCAGGGTGGCAATACTGCCAAAGATGACATCCAGAGGCATACATCCTGTCAAAAGGTTGGACAGCAGGCATCCCGCAAAAAGTCCGGGAATCGCAGCCGGAGTAAAATACGGAAGGACTGTCAGTGCTTCCGAAAATCGTACCTGTATTGCATAATTTGCCAGTCCCAGACTGTTGGCAAGGAAGGTCAAAATCACATAGACTGCGGCAATCATGGCTGCCTGCGTCATTTGAAGTGTTCGTTTTCTGTCTTTTCTCATATTCGTTCCCATATCTTTATTCATCTTTTCTGATTTCTTTTTTCCTGCGTTTTTCCCCGTCTTTTTTCGGAATTCTTCGGTCCACTTCTGCGACGCAGATTCCAATCAAAAGTCCGGTGATCACACCACAGATCATCAGAAACGGAAGCCAGGCCATAATCTGCACGTTTTCCACAAGAACAGAGGCCACCGCAATCTGCGCCATATTATGCGCCACACCTCCTGCGACGGAAACGCCGGGAATCCCAAATCTTTCCTGATATTTTGCCGCTGCCATCACGCATAAGCTGAAAATGGCGCCCGCCAGAGAGAAGAGTGTGGAAAACAGATTTCCAAACAGCAAACCGATAATCGCCACACGCAGTCCGGAAACGATCAGTGCTTCCCTCCATCCGTAGCGATACAAAACCAGTACCACAGCCAGATTTGCAATGCCAAGTTTCATCCCTGGAATACCGGGCGTAAAAGGAATCAGCGATTCCACATATCCCAGAATCACCGCAAATGCGGTAAAAAGTCCAAGATTTGTGATTTTTCCTGTTTTCATCTTTCACCTCTCCAAAAAGATATACTCTTATTCGAATCACCGCTTTTCTGTCACAGCAGGATGCCGGAACAGCACTCATCTGGCAATTACATCCGGCAGGGAGTCATCCACACTGTCATCCGGATTTTCCCTGATTACCTCAATCACCACCCGGTGCGGCAGGCAGACGATACTCTCACCCGTGTGGGAAATTGCGCCTGTTTTCACACAGATCTGATCGGGACAATCGGCACGTTCCATGGAGACTTGGCCGTCTGAGATTCTGCACACATTTCCGTTTCCGATTTTAATCTCCTGATTTACGGATAGAGAATACACCCCAAAAACCTCACCGTCAACCTTTATCTGTACCTGATTGCCCGGTTTTTTTTGAATGTTTCCGACAAGCATCAGAATTCCTGCAGTGATAAGGACCGCAAAAATCAATAAGATATCATTTCTCTTTTTCTGAAACTTCATGGCTTCCTCCATCATGTTTTATCACCGTTAAATGAAAGGAGCAGGATAAACGCAACCGACGCCATCCTGCTCCAGACCATACGTATGACAATACCGCAAACCAGTGATTTCTCTGTTTTATTTTCTGATAATGCAGTGACGCGGACAGTTCTCCGCACAGAGACCGCAGTTGGTACACTTGGAATAATCAATCTCCGCTCTCTGATCTTTCACAGTAATTGCACCTGCCGGGCAATTCTTCTCACACTTCTTACAGCCGATACATCCCACTTCGCAGGCTGCCATAACCGCTTTTCCTTTGTCCGTTGAGCGGCAGCCAACAACAATACTCTGCTCATACGGAATCAGTTCAATCAGATTTTTCGGACATGCTTTTACACAGGCTCCGCATGCTTTACACTGTTCCGGGTCTACCACTGCAATTCCCTTTTCCACATGGATGGCATCAAACTTGCAGGCTTTTACACAGCTTCCGAATCCCAGACATCCAAAATTACAGCTCTTTGGACCGCCGCCGGGCACGAAAGCCGCATACTGGCAGTCCTCCACGCCTGTATAAATATAATCTTTCTTTGCTTTTTCACATTCTCCCACACAGCGGACATAAGCAGTCTTACGAACAGAATCCCCAACGCTCTGTCCCATAATCGCACCGATGGCTGCAGCGACCGGTGCACCGCCTACCGGACAGACGTTGACCGGAGCCTGCCCTTTGGCAACTGCTGCTGCTGCTCCATCACATCCCGGAAAGCCGCATCCGCCGCAGTTATTGCCCGGAAGTGCATCTCTGATCTGTACTTCTTTTTCATCCACTTCCACGTAGAATTTTTTCCCGGCAATCCCCAGGAGTATTCCAATGAGCAGTCCGGTTCCTCCTACCATCAGTGTGGCCATTAAAATACCATTCATACCTCATTCCTCCTAGATAATTCCGGAAAATCCCATAAACGCCATAGACATCAGCATAGCAGTCAGCAGCACTATCGGCATTCCCTTAAATGATTCCGGCACATCATTGTATTCCATCTTTTCCCGAAGTCCGGCCATCAATACCATGGCAATGGTAAAGCCAATAGCTGTCGCAAATCCATTGATGGTTCCTTCCAGGATCCCATAATCCTTCTGTACATTGGTCAGTGCCACACCGAGAACTGCACAGTTGGTTGTGATCAGGGGCAGATAGACACCCAGAGCGCGATACAGTGACGGAATCATTTTCTTCAGAAGCATTTCAACCAGCTGAACCAGTGCCGCAATTACCAGAATAAATACGATGGTTTTCAGGTAATCCAGTCCCGCGGGAGCCAGCAAAAATTTATAAATCACACTTGCTACAAAGGAGGATACCGTCAGAACAAAGATAACGGCTCCGCCCATACCAGCTGCTGTATCCATCTTCTTGGACACGCCAAGAAAAGCACAGATACCGAGGAACTGGCTCAATACCACATTGTTCACCAATGCAGCACCGATCGCAATAATCAAAAGTTCTTTCATCTCGTTCCCTCCCCTTTCGCAGCTTTTGCACCGCAGGCATGATTTGTACAGGAGGCACATCCGATCTCCTCACAGTTCGGTACCATTTTTCCTTCTTTCTTTGCTTTTCCGCGGCGCACTCTGTTCTGGAGTGCCACAAGCATCGCCAGTACAAGGAACGCACCGGGAGCCATGATGAAAATCGTCAGAGGTTCATAGGCAGAAGGCATCACCTTCATGTCAAACAGAGTACCTGCTCCGATCAGCTCACGTACCATACCAATGCAGGTAAGGCCGATGGTAAATCCGATTCCCATTCCAAGACCGTCAAACAGAGAAGGAATCACCTTATTCTTGCCTGCATAAGCTTCCGCACGGCCAAGGATAATACAGTTTACCACGATCAGAGGAATATAAATGCCGAGCGCGGAATACAGAGACGGAACATATCCTTCCAGTAAGAATTCCACAATCGTTACAAAAGATGCCACCACGACAATATAGGCTGGCATACGGACACCATCGGGAATGATCTTCCGAAGAAGAGAAATCATCACGTTGGATGCAATCAGAATGATCGTCGTTGCCAGTCCCATGCCGATTCCGTTCATCGCGGAGGTGGTGACTGCCAGCGTAGGACACATTCCCAGCATCATGACGAATGTAGGATTTTCTTTTATAATACCATTATAAAGCCGTTCTACCGGCGTGTCTTTTTTCATGACGCGCTGCCTCCTTTCTCCACAAGTCCCGTTTCACTGCAATACCGGAAAAACTCAAGTCCTGCATTGACACCGTTGGTCACTGCACCGGTGGTCAGAGTCGCACCGCTCAAAGCATCAATCTGGTCTTCGGATACGGCGCCTGTTTTTGTGTATTCAAATGCTTCCACCGCTTTGCCTTTGAACTGTGATTTGAACTCATCCGTATTTGCTTTCATACCAAGTCCTGCAGTCTCACTTAAGGAGAGGAAAGAAATACCTGTCATCGTTCCGTCTTCTGTCACACCGATGGAAAATTGCATTCCGCCATCATAGCCTTCCGTGGTGGAAAGAACAATCACAAGACCCATAACATTGCCGCTTTCATCCAGCGGCAGCCATACTTCATCGATCGTCTGCGCTGTAAATCCGGCACCGCTCATGTGCTCCCTGATCGCGTCAGATTCTGCTGTGATATCCACCGTTTCAAAGCTGGCTGCTTCCGAAAACACTTCCTCGAAAGCCTTCTGTTTTGATTTTTCCTGCTGTTCCTGGATCGGTTTTAATGTAACCGCATGAACCGCGCCAAGAAGCAGTCCTGCCACCAGGGTAATGGCAGTGAGGATCAGTGCATTTTTGATAATCTTTTTCATGCTTTCTTCTTACCTCCTTTGCCAAATGCCGTCGGAACAGTCACGCGCTCAATCAGCGGTACCAGTAGATTGGTAAAGATAATCGCATAGGATACACCCTCCGCTGATTTTCCCATAATCCGGAATACGCCGGTTAAAAGGCCAAGAATAACCGCATAGAGATACTGGCCTTTCTTTGTGATCGGACGGGTCACATAATCGGTAGCCATGAACCATGCACCGAGCATCAGACCACCGCCCAGAAGATGTCCTCCAAGGTATGCCAGGTCAAAACCGTGTCCGCCGAAAATCAGCGCAAACAAAAGCTCTGTCACTATGTAGGTAGCCGGAATCCGAAGATCAATCACGTGAACGCAAACCAGGAAAATTCCGCCGATCAGCAGTGCCAGTGCCGAAGTTTCTCCGATCGTTCCTCTCGTATTTCCAAGGAACATAGAGAGAAGATTCACCTGTTCTCCGGCCTTCATGGCAGCCAGCGGCGTTGCGCCGGATACCGTATCCACAATGTGAGACGCTGCTCTCTCAGAGACGGAAAAATCTGTCATATGAGCCGGGAATGAAATCAGAAGAAAACATCTTGCAGCCAGCGCCGGATTCATAATATTCTGTCCCAGACCGCCAAACAGCTGTTTTACAACCAGAATCGCAAACACAGCACCGATCACGGGCATCCACAGCGGTACGTTCACCGGTAAATTCATGGCAATCAGAAGACCTGTCACCATGGCACTTCCATCGGAAATCGTGATCGTTCTGTGCATCGCTTTTTCATAGAGATACTCTGTCAATACACTGCTGACCATCGTAATTGCGATAATCAGAAGGGCTCTGATACCAAAATTCCAGATGCCCATGCAGGCTGCAGGTGTAAGCGCCAGCAGCACCATGCCCATAATATTGCCTGTTGTAACCTTCCCCCGGGCATGAGGAGAAGAAGATACCTGTAATAGTCCGTTCATTTATTTTTCCTTTCCTTATGCGCCTTTTTTCTTCTTGGCAAGCAATACTTTACGCATGGATTTGATCGACTGGGTCAGCGGTCTTCTTGCCGGGCAGATGAAAGAACAGCAGCCGCACTCACAGCACTCCATACCGTTATATTTCAGGAAGCTTTCCTCATCGCCATGCTCAGAAAATACAGACAGTTTTGCCGGAATGACACGGCCCGGACAGACGCTGGCACAGCGTCCGCAGTTAATGCAGGCTGACGGCTCCATCGCAGAAACTTCGTCATGGGTCAGACAGGTGAGCGCTGATGTTGTCTTCATGACAGGTACATCCAGCGTATAGAGCGCATTCCCCATCATCGGACCTCCTGCTATGATCTTGGCTGCGTCACCTTTTAAGCCTCCTGCTTCTTCAAGAAGCTCTGACATCAGCATTCCAATCGGTGTGTAAAAGTTCTTCGGATCTGCCACAGCATCTCCGGTCACCGTGACAATCCGGTGCATCAAAGGCTCTCCGAGGCGCACTGCCTTGTAAACTGCGACTACCGTATCGATATTATCCACGATACATCCGGCATCCGCAGGCAGCATGGAAGAATTAATCTGTCTTCCCGTCGCAGCATAAATGAGCATACGTTCTGCACCCTGTGGATACTTTGTCTTTAACTCAAGCACCTCAATTCTGTCGCCGGGCATAATCAGCTGACGGAATTTCCGGATACAGTCTTTTTTGTTGTCTTCAATGCAGATCACGCCTTTTGCCTTGTCAAACAGACTGAGCATGATCCGCAGCCCACCGAGCACCTTCTCCGGCTCTTCAAGCATTCTCCGATAATCGCTGGTCAGATACGGCTCACACTCAGAACCATTGACCAGAATATGATCAATACTCTCCGGATCCTTCGGAGAGAGTTTCACATGTGTCGGGAAACCGGCGCCCCCCATACCAACAACTCCGGCATCCTGAATAATGGAAATAATCTCCTTTTTGGACAGTTTCTGCCAGTCGGGCCGCTCGGAAAAGCCAACACTCTCAAAAGTTCCATCGTTTTCCACCACAATACAATCCACTTTTGACCCGCCTGCAGCCACCTTCTTCTCAATTCCTTTCACCACTCCGGAAACGGAAGAATAGACCGGTGCAGAAACAAATCCACCGGCCTCGGCAATTTTCTGACCCACAAGCACATGGGCACCCTTCTCCACGATTGGCTTCGCCGGTGCGCCTATATGCTGGGAAAGCGAAAAATACAAGATCTTTCTCGGCATAACCGGCACAATCGCCTTGTCTTTTGTCAGTTCCTTTCCTTCATAAGGGTGTACGCCTCCCCGGAAAGTACTGATGTCTTTTTTGAACATAGCCTCACCTCAATACATTAAGTTTTCCCTGTTTTATCACAGGATTGTATACATTATAACACACGTTCCCGAAATAATCCACAGTTGATAATATTGTATCAAAATTAGACCAATTTCCCATGCATTTTCACGAAGATCGACCGTTTTTCTCTCTCATCCTCTGCAAAATTCCTGGCTTTCTTTGGCTATTTCTACCAAAAAATCATTCTGATTTTTTACCTGTTTTTTCGGTTTCGTCTTTTTTTTCAACAAAGTCCTCTCGAATGTCCAAAAATAACCCCCATTTTCCAGAAACTGTACTTTTTCAGGATTCTTCCATTTCGGGCGAAAACCTTGTCTCATTTTTATCATAATTTACCGATATCAGGATCAATCCACAGGCCGGAGCGCAAAAACCTGCCTGTTCCCGATCCTGCGCTTTTAAAATCTGCCGCATGGAATCCGCCTCTCTGCGATGCAGACCGACTTCGATCAGTGTTCCTGTAAGAATGCGAACCATGTGGTAAAGAAAACCGTCCCCGGTATAGGAAACCGTAAGGATTCCGTTTTCCTCACGAAACGAAATCTTTGAAATACTGCGAACCGTTGATTTTTTCATTCTCTTATTGGCACAGAAGCTTTTGAAGTCATGGCTGCCAACAAAGTACTCCGCCGCTCTTCTCATCGCCTCCTGATCCAGAGATTCCCCGGGAAAATACAGATACTTTCTCTCGAACGCATGCTTTCCTTCGTCAACGGCAATCCGGTATTCATACGTTTTTTCCACCGCATTAAGCCGGCTGTGAAAACGCTCCGGCACCCGACAAAGCTCCATCACCTCGATATCCTCCGGCAAATAACGGTTCATCGCCATCCGAAGTTCCTCGTCGGAAAGTTCTGTATGGAAATGAGCATTTGCCACCTGTCCAAGTGCATGAACTCCCGCATCCGTGCGCCCTGCACCGTGGATTTCCACCTTCTCACCCGTAATCCGCAAAAGCAGCGCCTCCAGCCTGCCCTGTATGGTATTCTCTGTATTTCCCTGCTTCTGCCAACCATTATAACGGGTACCATCATATTGTATTGTCATTTTATAATTCATATGATTTTCCTCTTTTCTGAATGGTTATTTCTCTTACTGCAGGCATTATATCATAAAACCGGGCTGTTTGACATCGACAGTACCGGATCAGATGTGTACATCTTTTGGATTTCATTACGGTTCAGGCGGCAACGGACGCTGTGCGGTCTGAATAATAACGAGATTTCAGTAAAAAAATCACACTTTCTCCACAATTCTGTTGTATAATCATTGTATGCTTTGCCGATAGCAGGCTTCTTCCGAAACACACTTTTTTCCAAAAAGATCTTTGGTTTTCTGCCTGAAGAATTCACTGCATCCGCAAAAGAAAATAAAACAGGAGTTTGTCCAGAATTATGAAAAAAGAAAACAGAAAAGCCGCTCAGGAAAAAAGAGCCATGGAGCGAAAAAAACAGGAACAGAAAGCCCGATTTCGGAAAATGCTAAGTTATGCGGTACCGATTCTCTTCGTGGCAGTTATTGTGATTCTGATCATCTGGAGCGTTCTGGATGCCAAAAGTACCACCGATGGTTCCCAGACGACATCTGCCTCCTCTGTACAGGAATCAGAGAACGAAGATGCTTCATCCGACGGCACTTTCTATTCCACGGATACTGCTCTTACCGTTCAGGATGGAGACACAGTTAATATTGATTATATCGGTTATGTGGACGATGAAGCCTTTGACGGCGGAAATACCAACGGTGCCGGTACTGACCTGGTGATCGGTTCTCATTCCTATATTGATGACTTTGAAGAGCAGCTGATCGGTGCTCACCCGGGAGATACCGTGGAAGTCAATGTCACTTTTCCGGATGACTATGGCCACGATCTTGGCGGAAAAGATGCTCTGTTCAAGGTAACCATCAACGGAATTTATTAAAGGAAAAACCCGGCAGGAAATCACAAGCCAGTCGTGTGTACCCACACTTCGCCCCATGATTTCCTGCCGGGTTCTTTTTCACTTTTCCACAATCCGGTAATCGTCTTCTACAATCATGATCTGGTACATCGGTTATACCCTGACAATGTAATTTTCTTTTCTCGGCTTCGGATCCGGATACTCACAGTCCCGATATCCCAGAATGCAATGGCCAATGCCTACATAGTTTTCCGGAATTCCCCACTCGCGCAGCAGCGCTTTTCCTTCCTCACTTTCAAATTCTTCTTTCGCACGGTGAATCCAGCAGGAATCCACACCGACCGCATGAGCAGCCAAAAGAAGCGCTCCCATCACAAGGGATCCATCCTCTACATAAGTTCTTCTTTCCGGATCCGCCAGAACCACCAGCACCGTTGGCGCACCGTAAAACGGATCCGAGCTGCTGCCCATCACAGCAGCATTCATCTTTGATAATTTTTCAATGAGCTCCGGTTTCTGAATTGCCACGATCACCGGAGACTGCATTCCCATCCCGGTAGGTGCATAGGTTCCTGCCTCCAGGATCGCATTCAGCTGTTCTTCTGTTATCTGTTCTTTCCTGTACTTGCGGATGCTCCTTCTGGATTTGATCGCCTGCAATACTTCTTCTTGTCTTCTGTCTTCCATGGTTACTTCCTCCTTAAGTCTGTTTTTGGTATATCTTTTTTTGTTCCTCTGTTAACCCGGTAAGAAAACGCCGCTTCTGCTCCAGAAAATCCCCCAGTTCCAGAAGGGTATGATACAAAAGTGCTCTGCTCTCAAACTCCGGCCTTGTCACCGGAAGCGGTTCTTTCCGATAATCCGAAAGCATCTGTTCCAGCTGCTCCAGCTGAAGCTTTGGAATATTTCGTTCTGTAATATAATTGCTGGTGTTTTTCAGGAAATCCGCAATTTTTCCCGCCTGTACCGGCATGGTACGGATTTTTCTCATTTCGTGATGCAGATTGTGCAGAATGCTTGCCTGACGGCTTCTCATCTCAATATAGGCGATATAGTATCCCGGGTGAGAAGCATACGTGTTCTCCTGATACTCATCCGCCCGCAGTCTGGACAGCGCCAGATGGTGCTCCAGCGCAGCAATTTCCGCCCAGACAGTCCCATTGCTTTCCTTTTGCATCAGATAATCGGCCAGCTCCAGCAGAATTTTCTGCAGACTTTTCTCAATCTCACGCAGATCCCGGTCCAGCTGTTCCCGGTTTCCGCGGTAATTGTGAAACTGATTAATCGTCATCGCCACTGTAATACCGATCACCACCAGCAAAAACTCATTGAGCACCGCGCCCGGCTCGAAATTATGGGTTGTCATGAAATGTGTCCCGATCACCGCATTGACCGAAATCGTACTTTTCCAGTCTGCCGCAGAACTGATTACTACCAGCAGCAGCAGAAAAACGGCATAAGCCACCAGACGATTCTCCATCTTCCCAAACGTCAGCCAGCAGAGAATCACCGTCACTCCATAGGAAAGCAGACGGCTTACCGCCAGCTTGACCGTTGCCCATTTTGTTCCAAAAATGGTCAGCAGTGCGATAATACCAGCGGAACTTTCAAACTGCAGATGCAAAAGATCCGCAATCAAAATAGCCGCTACGCTGCTCACCATCAGCCGGAGTCCAAACACCAGATGTCGTTTCCATTCCCATACCTTCTCCTCTTTTTTCATACTGCAGCTTCCTCCCAATCCATTTTTTATGCTGCAAAATGCCTTCGATCTGCTACATTTGTTTTCTTACAATCCGGTATTCATCCCCCAATTGATAATACGGGCAGTTCACAAACGTATTGGTCATAAAGTGTGCCATCTCATCCTCATCCAGATCGACCTCGCAGGTATAGCACTCATATTCTTCATCATACACATAATTTCCACAGGACTCACAGTTTCCGCTTTGGTGTTTTGATGTCTTGTTTTTGCTCATCGCACTTCCTCCCCGCACTTATTTCTCATCGCAAACCTGGAAGATATAAAATTTCAGATAATAAGACTCATCTGCCGCCCAGAGAATCGGATGATCCGGTGCCTGGGTGCGGTATTCCACCTGCCGCAATCTCTTGTGAACGTTATGTGCTGCCTGATTGATTGTTTTTGTGAAGAGTTCATAATCGATAAAATGAGAGCAGGAACAAGTCGCAAGATATCCTCCGTCTCTGACCAGCTTCATACCTCTCAGATTGATTTCCCGGTATCCCTTGATGGCATTTTTGACGGAATTTCTGGATTTCGTAAAAGCCGGCGGATCCAGAATCAGCACATCAAATTTCTCCTGCTGTTTTTCCAGCCTTGGAAGCAGTTCAAACACATCCTCACACAGAAAAGTGACCCGATCCTCCACACCGTTTCGTTTTGCATTGATTCTCGCCTGCTCCACACCGGTCTCTGAGGCATCCACACCGATCACTTCTCTCGCTCCGCCAAGGGCTGCATTGAGAGCAAAGGATCCGGTATGAGTAAAGCAATCCAGCACCCTGGCACCCTGACAAAGCTTCTGAACCGCCAGCCTGTTATATTTCTGATCCAGGAAAAAACCTGTCTTCTGTCCTTCCTTTACATCCACCAGATAACGCACCTGATTTTCTGTGATTTCTACCTGCGTATCAAACGGCTCAGAAAGAAATCCCTTGGTTCTTTCCATTCCTTCCTGTTCTCTTACCTTTGCATCACTGCGCTCATAGATTCCCCGGATCCGGACTCCGTCTTCTTTCAGAACCTCGCAGAGAAGGCGAAGAATGGTATCCTTCATTCGGTCAATTCCAAGTGCCAGGGACTGAACCACCAGCACATCTGAAAACTTATCCACCACAAGTCCCGGCAGGAAATCTGCTTCCCCGAAAATCAGCCGGCAGCTTGCCGTATCTGTCACCTTCTTTCGGTATTCCCAGGCATCTTTTACTCTCATTCTCAGGAATTCCTCATCAATTTCCTGATCCATGTTTCTCGTCATCATACGGATCCGGATTTTGGAATTCTCATTGATAAATCCTCTGCCCAGCGGATATCCGTCAAAATCACGTACCAGAACAATCTCTCCGTTCTCAAAACTTCCCGTAATCGCCGCGATTTCATTGTCGTAGATCCAGGCTCCTCCGGCTTTCAATGCGCGTCCTTCTCCTTTTTTCAGAGTAACTATTGCATTGCTCAATCTCTCATCCTCCCATCGTACATTCTCTATAATTGTACATTCTCTATAATCCTTCATAGTCAAATTCCGGAATAAAGCTTTCCCTGGCTGTTTCCCCTTCCTGGATATAGGCATTTATGACACCCATCTCCAGCGTATAATCGATCAGCCGCTCATATTCTCTTCTGGTCACCTTACGGTTCAGAGGCGAAATTCCGGATACCTGTGCAAGCGGTGTATACTGACTCATCAGACTCAGATAAACCTGGTTTCCGTATGTTTCGTAGACATATTTCACAACCGCTTTTGCATTTTTGACGGCACCCGGCAGCAGAAGATGCCTTACAATCACTCCCCGCTTCATCAGTCCGTTCTCTTCTATGACAGGCCGGGGCTGCTGCCGTACCATCTCTTTTAAAGCAGCCATGGCTATTTGGGGATAATCACCGGCCTTTGAATAGTTTTGTGCAAGATCAACATCCATGTATTTGAAATCGGTCAGATAGATGTCAACAAATCCTTCCAGAGACTGTAATGCCTCCACGCCCTCATAGCCTCCGCAGTTATACACGATTGGAAGACTAAGTCCCCCGTTTTTCGCCTGTTGGATTGCTTCCCGGATCTGCGGGACATAATGGCTTGGCGTCACCAGATTGATATTGTTTGCTCCCTTTTCCTGCAGCTCCAGAAAAATCTCTGCCAGACGTTCCACGGTTATTTCCCGGCCGGTTTCATTTTTTGCAATCTGAAAATTCTGACAGTAGATGCATCTCAGATTACATCCGGAAAAGAAAACCGTTCCGGACCCTTCTCTGCCGGAGATACAGGGTTCTTCCCAGTAATGCAGCGCAGCCCTAGCGGCCAGAATCTTTGAAGAAACCCCGCAGTATCCTGTTTTTCCTTCTGCCCGGTTCGCCCTGCAGTTTCTCGGGCAGATGCTGCACGCCTCCATGTCTGTCTGCTCTTTAGTAAGCAAGGATTTCATAGCCGTCATCTGTCACTGCCACCGTAACTTCCCACTGCGCAGAGGGTGCTCCATCATCCGTATAAACCGTCCAGTCATTGTCTTCATCGATAAAGATTTCATCCGTTCCCAGATTAATCATCGGTTCAATGGTAAATACCATTCCCGGTACAAGCAGCATTCCGGTGTCACGGCGCGTCACATAGCTGACAAAAGGATCTTCGTGGAATTCCAGACCTACCCCATGACCTCCGATATCCCGCACCACGCGATATCCCTGACTCCGGGCAAATTCATTGATCACGGCACCCACATTTCCAAGGCGGTTGAAAGGACGTACTTCCGAAAGTCCAAGCTGAACAGCCTTCAGGGTATCCTCCACCAGTTTCTTTGTCACTTCATCCACATTTCCTATACAGAACATGCGGGAGGAGTCCGAATAGTATCCTTTATAGATAGTAGAAACATCTACATTAATAATGTCCCCGTCCTGCAGAATCTCTTCCTCACTGGGAATTCCATGGCAGACCGCATCGTTGATGGAAGTGCAGACACTCTTTGGAAATCCCTCATAATTTAACGGAGCAGCAATTCCGCCGAGCTCTTTCGTCTTCTCCGCTACCAGACGGTCGATCTCTTCTGTGCTCATACCTGCACGTATATTCTCCGCCACATAATCCAGCACCGCAATGTTTACCTTACCGCTTTCCCGGATTCCATCAATCTGATCCGGGCGCTTGATTATTTTTCTGGGCGGAATCTTCCATCCTTTCATCTGGAAACAACGAATCTTCTCATCCAGTTCCATGTGACATTCCTTATATTTTTTCCCGCTGCCACACCAGCAGGGATCATTTCTGCCGATTTTTTTCTGCATTTATATTATCTCCTGTTCTCTGTGAAAAAGTTCTTCACTTTATACTTTACCACACTCCTGAAATTCTGCAAGTCAAACTCTTGACCTTGGTTTCCCTCTTCACAGCAGCAAAAGTCCGGCGCGACGCTGTTTTGTGTCGATACCGGACCTTTTCTCTTTTATGAATTTGTGCTGTACTTCCTTTTTCTACAGAAAACTTTTCAGTTTTTCGATATTGTGTTCTTCAAATTTCTGCAGCTGTTCCATCATATCTTTGATTTCCTTCTCTGCCTGATTGCATTCTTTTCGTTTTTTGATTGCATCGATCACACCCATACTGCTTCCCCTGATCATCATTTCCGCGATGTGGGATACCGACTGGTCAGTCATTGTCTGCACCTGAATTGCCAGATACGTCCGAAGCTTTTCCATGGCGCTGATGCCTTTTTCATCGTGTCCCTTCTCATGCAACATTTTTTCTGCCGTCATGTGAAATTCTTCATAGCCCTGAAGCTGTATTTTCAGATGTTCTCTCATTTTTTCGTCTTTCACAATTTCCATAAGCTGACGGATGGTATTGACTCCCATCTGAGAATTCTGATAAATAAAGTTCAGAAGTACTGCGTTTTCGTTCATATAACTGCTCCTTTTTTCTTTTGTTCTATCTTCAAGTATGACTGATTTTACAAACTTTATACATACTCTTTTTGTCTTTTTGCCCAAACTTTACCATTTTACATAGATTTAACACTATTTTGTTTTGATGTGTGTTATTTTTTATCTGTAAGTATTTCATTGGTAATGATTCAAAATTTACATTACTGTTATTTTGAATAATTATCCAAGCTGCAGAAAATAATAAGAAAGTGATCAAAAGAGGGAGAATTTATGGACATTTTCGGAATATTGACTTTTATCGGCGGTCTGGCTATGTTCCTGTATGGTATGAGTTCTATGGGAGACGGGCTGACGAAACTATCCGGCGGAAAACTGGAGCATTTACTGGAAAAGCTGACCTCCAATCGTCTCATGGCTGTACTTCTCGGTGCAGGAGTTACTGCTGTCATTCAATCTTCATCTGCCACCACTGTCATGGTCGTTGGTTTTGTCAATTCAGGGATCATGAAACTGTCGCAGGCAGTGGGCATTATTATGGGCGCCAATATCGGTACCACGATTACCTCCTGGATCTTAAGCCTTACGGGAATTGAAAGCAGCAATGTTTTCATCAAAATGCTGAATCCTTCTTCCTTTTCCCCTATCCTTGCAATCATCGGTGTATTTTTACTGATGATGTCCAAAAACGACAAAACGAAGAACATTGGTACACTGCTGACCGGATTTTCCATCCTGATGTTTGGAATGAGCACGATGAGCAGCGCCGTATCGCCTCTGGCTGATGTTCCGGAATTTACCGGAATTCTGACAAAATTTTCCATGCCTCTGCTCGGCGTACTGGCCGGCGCTTTTTTGACTGCTGTTATTCAGAGTTCTTCGGCTTCTATCGGTATCCTGCAGGCCCTCTGTGCGACCGGCTCTGTCAGCTATGCCGTTGCGATTCCGATTATCATGGGACAGAACATTGGTACCTGTATCACCGCTTTGCTCTCCTCCATCGGAACGACACGCAATGCAAAGAGAACTGCCATGGTTCATCTGTATTTTAATGTGATCGGAACTCTTGTTTTCCTGGTACTGTTCTACGGAATTACTTCTTTTGTACATCTGCCGTTTCTTTCTGAGGCGGCAAACGCAGCGGGCATTGCCATCATCCATTCCGGTTTCAATATTTTTGCCACCCTTGTTCTCCTGCCTTTCGGCAATGGGCTTGTCAGTCTGGCAAAACTTACGATTCCGGACGGACCGGAGGAAAAAGCAGACGAAGCCTGTCAGATGCTGGACCGTCGTTTTCTGGACAGTCCTGCTTTTGCGCTCACGCAATGCAAACATGCGGCTGCTGCGATGGCAGACCTTACCGAACAGGGACTTTACAAATGTATCAGCCTCCTGAACAGCTACAGTTCCCAGACAGCCGAAGAGGTAGAAACCCTTGAATCGCGGGTGGATCACTATGAAGATGCGCTCGGTACTTACCTCGTACAGCTCAGCAGCAAAAAGCTTTCCCGCAAGGACAGCCAGACACTTTCCATGATTCTTCACTGTATCGGTGATTTTGAACGAATTTCCGATCACACAGTAAATGTCATGCAGGCAGCAAAAGAAATGCACGAAAAATCCCTGCATTTTTCTGATGACGCGGCTGAGGAACTTTCCATCTATGGAAAGGCTGTGGAAGATATCGTAACGATGTCTTTTCAGGTGTTTAAAGATGAAGACCTGCCAAAATCCAAACAGGTGGAACCTCTCGAACAGGTCATCGACGGACTGAACGCGCAGATTAAGAACAATCACATTCAGCGTCTTCAGAATGGTAAATGTACCATTGAGCTTGGCTTTATCCTTTCAGATGTCATGACTGATTTTGAGCGTGTCTCGGATCATTGTTCCAATATCGCAGCCTGTGTCAGCCAGGTACAGAACGGCGGTTTTGATACTCATGAATACCTGCGGACAATGAAAAGCGGAACGGATATTCAGTTTGAGAAAGAATATCAGGCATTGACAGAAAAATACCGGCTTCCGTCATAAAAAACAGGGGCATTCGCCGGACAGTTGCAAAAACTGCCGGGCGGATACCCCTGTTTTTTGTTACTCTGCGTCATTCGTCAAATGGAATTTATCCAGCAGATAGAATGCAAGACTCAGCAGCATGCCTACCACACATGCGAGCACCATGCCTGTCAGCTGAATGTTTCCGATTTTCACGGCAATTCCGGAAAGTCCCGCCACAAAAGTAACGGATGTCAGAATCAGATTCTGGGATTTGCCGTAATCTACATGAGAATCTACCAGAATCCGTATACCGGATGCTCCGATCATACCGTACAGCAGGAAAGAAATTCCACCAATCACCGGTCCCGGAATCGTCTGAATAACAGCTGACAGCTTTCCGATGAAAGAGCATACGATCGAAATAACGGCTGCGCCTGCAATGACACGGACACTGTATACCTTGGTGATTGCCATCACGCCGATGTTCTCACCATAAGTCGTCGTCGGGACAGAACCGATCAGACCGGAAATCATCGTGGAGAAGTTATCCCCCAGCAGCGTTCTGTGCAGCCCCGGATCCTTGATAATGTCTCTGCCAATGATCTTGCTTGTTACCACCTGATGGCCGATGTGTTCTGATGTGATTACCAGAAGAACCGGGAGAATGATCAGAATCGCCTGAGCGTTAAACTTCGGAGTCTGAAAATTGGGAAGCTCAAAAACCGGTGCAGATGCAATCACAGAAAAATCGACCATGCCGCAGAACACCGACGCAATATATCCCGCAATCACAGCGATCAGAATCGGAATTACCGATAAAAATCCGCGAAATACCACCGATCCGAATACCGCTACGCCCAAAGTAATCAAAAAAACAATCACATTTTCCGGAACCACCTGTTCCTCGAGCAATCCCGCATTGGAAGCTGCAGAGCTGGATAATTCCAGTCCGATCAGTGCCACTACCGGTCCCATAGCTGCAGGCGGGAGCACCACATCGATCCAGTCTGTTCCAAACTTATAGATCAGTCCCGCAAGAATACAGCCCAGGAATCCGACCACGACAAATCCACCCAGCGCGTAAGGATATCCCATCTGACTGATGACAATTCCTGCCGGAGCAAGAAATGCGAAACTCGAGCCCAGATAGGCCGGAGCCTTTCCCTTTGTTATCAAAATATACAGAAGTGTTCCCACTCCGTTCATGAACAATACAATCGCCGGATTAATTCCAAACAAAAACGGTACCAGTACGGATGCTCCGAACATCGCAAACAAATGCTGAATACTGAGCGGTACCAGCAGCTTAAACGGCACCTTCTCGTCAACCTGAATCACTTTTCCACTTTCCATAATTCTCCTTCCTCCCGCTTTTCCTTTGATACAGTTTTGTCGTTACTGCACATTTCCCTCATTATAACTCCGATTGATTGCAGTGTAAAGATAATCCTGTGTCACTGTATGGGCAAAAAAATACCACAACAGATTTCCCTTTCGGGGAATCTGTTGTGGTATCAAACAGGGGCTTATACAGTCTGATCCTTTGCGATAAATACCGGGAAGGTATCGGTTCCTTTCACCTCTTTGCCTTCCGTTACAGTCACATATTTATCAGAGATCACATATTCAATCTGTGCTCCGGCTTCAATCACGGTATCCTGCATCAGGACACAGTTTTTCACTTTTGCACCTTTTGCTACTTTAACGCCACGGAACAGGACGCTGTTCTCGATCTCGCCTTCGATCACACAACCATCCGCAACCATCGCGTTCTTTGCCCTGGAACCGTTGATATAGCGTGTCGGATTGTCATCACGAATCTTGGTATAAATCGGATTTCCGGAAAACAGTGCATCCAGATTCTCTTCTTCCAGCAGTTTCATGTTCTCATCAAAATAGCTCTTCATGTCGCAGACTCTTGCAAAATATCCGCCGAATTCATAAGCCTGTACATTCAGTTTATCCAACTGCGGAGCAAGGATATCTCTTTCGAAATATGCATAGCCGCGGACAAATGCTGTATTGATCAGATCCATCAGAAGTTCTCTCTCCAGGATGTAGATGTTCATAGACATATTCTGAACGCCTTCATCTTCCGGATTAATATAAATCTTGGTCACACGTCCGTCTTCAATGCTGAGTGTATAATAAAGATCTTTTGTCTTGTGATAGGAATTGCGGACACCGTCCGGAATCTCCTGTTTTGCATATGCCACAGTTACATCCGCACCGTTTGCAATATGTGCATTCAGCATATCTTTAAAATCAAAGTTCACTGCGATATTCGCATCGGAAAGCACCACATATTTCTCTTTCTGCCATTTCAGGAAATCCAGAAGGCTTGCGAGAGCTTCCACTCTTCCGTTATAAACGGTGATCATCTTTTCGGAATACGGAGGAACAATGTTCAGGCCGCCTTTTTTACGCGCCAGATCCCATTCACGGCCGGATCCCAGATGATCCATCAGGGAGTGATAATTCTTACGAACAACGATCGAAACATTACCGATTCCGCAATTTACCATACTGGACAGGATAAAGTCCACCATGCGGTAACGGCTTGCAAAAGGGATGGATGCCATCAGACGCTCGCTGACAAGATCCGGTACCTGATCATCGTAGCTGTTTGGGAAAATGATGCCCAGTGCATCTGCGTTAGAATTTACCATTGTTCTTCACCACCTTTTACATTATTCTTTACCATAGCATTCGGGCCGACTTTTGCTTCGTCGCCAATATAAATACCGGATCCTACTGTTGCAACGCCCTTCTCAGTCTCAGTAGGCATTGCTCCAACTACGGCATTCTCTCCAATTACTACGTTTTCTGCAATGATACAGTGTTTCACAACTGCTCCTGCCTTAATGACAGTGCCGCCCATAACAACTGCATCTTCCACTTCTGCGCCCTCTTCCACCTTGACACCGGCGAAAAGAACGGAATGTTTCACATGGCCGGCAATACGGCAACCATCTGTGATCATGGAATTCTCAACAACAGCTGTTTCTGTGATTCTGTGACCAGTCATACCGCTGTTCCGGCTGTAAATCTTCCAGTTGTCATCAAACAGATTGATACCACTGTGTTCCGGATCCAGCACTTCCATGTTTGCTTCCCAAAGTGAGGAAATCGTTCCGACATCTTTCCAGTATCCGCTGAAATGGTAAGCATACATATTGCGGCCATCGCGAAGCAGATTCGGGATAATGTTGTTACCGAAATCGTTCGAGGAATTCGGATCTGCTTCATCCTCTACCAGATACTTTTTCAGAATATCCCAGTTGAAAATATAAATACCCATGGAAGCCAGATTTGACTTCGGATTCTTTGGTTTTTCCTGGAACTCTGTAATCTTGTCATTTTCATCCGCTACCATCAGACCGAAGCGGGAAGCCTCCTCCCACGGAACCTCCATGACAGCAACGCTGAACTCAGCACCTTTTTCCTTGTGGAAACGAAGGAAATCGCTGTAGTCCTGCTTGCAGATCTGGTCACCGGACAGAATAATGACATACTCGGGGTTATAACGTTCAATAAAAGGAATGTTCTGATAGATTGCATTGGCTGTGCCTTTGTACCAGTCAGAACCGGATGCCTTCTGATATGGAGGCAGTACATGAACCCCTCCGTGAAGGCGGTCAAGATCCCATGGCTGACCATTTCCTATGTACTCATTCAATACCATGGGCTGATACTGGGTAAGAATACCTACCGTATCAATGCCGGAATTCACACAGTTCGAAAGCGGAAAGTCGATAATACGATATTTTCCGCCAAACGGAACTGCCGGTTTTGCAAGCTTCTCGGTCAGTGCATAGAGACGTGAGCCCTGGCCTCCGGCAAGAAGCATAGCAATCATTTCTTTTGCCATAATGTTTCCCCCTGTTTCAAATAATTACTATGAAAATCCTGGCCAATACCGGATTTTCATTCACGGATATCTCTGTTTTACCGGAGATATCTGCTACTATGAAGACAGTATAACACACTTTCTCTAAAAACAACATGGTCTTTGTGCAAAATATACATATATTTTTTTGTGAAAAGTCACAAAATATATTTTTTACCAATACTTTCCAATTCCTTAATCTTCTTTTTTGGCAGTTTCTGAATATCTCATTCCTGCCGCTCAAAAAAAGGTCCACCGGACCTTTTCCCGCATGCACGACAACTAAAAAAGCATGCGGTTTCATCTGCAACTTGTGAAACTGCATGCTTTTCTTTCATTTCCCTATTCAAAAGGAATAACAATCAGATCTTTGGTATAGTGATTCAGCACTTCACACCCATGCTCTGTAATCAGAACCAGATCCTCTATACGGATACCAAACCCTTCCTCCGGAAGGTAGATACCCGGCTCTACAGAGAAACACTGGCCTGGACGGATGATACTTTCATTATTGTAAGCTACATTGCCGAATTCATGCACCTCCAGACCGATGGAGTGACCGGTTCTGTGCGGAAAATACTCCCCAAAGCCTTTGGATTCAATGTAGCGGCGGGCTGCCAGATCCACATCGCACATCCGGTTCCCCGGCTTTGCCGCTGTAATTCCGCGAAGATTTGCCTCGAGCACGATCTCGTAAATCTCACGTTGCCGGTCTGAGACGGTTCCAAGGAAGACATCTCTTGTCATGTCCGAGCAGTAGTCCGCCTTCTTTCCGCCGATATCAAACGTCATACAATCCCCCCGGACCGCTTTCGCGTGCTGCGGCATATAATGGGGATCCGCAGTATTTCTGCCAAATGCAATAATCGGTTCAAAGGAAAATCCCTCCGCTCCCAGCTCTTTATAGATCTTCAGAAGCTCATCGGAAAGCTGCTGCTCATCATATCCTCTGGCTGCAATAGCCGTTAATCTCTCAACCGCTTTATCATTGAGCAGCGAAGAGCTGCGCATCAGCTCCTGCTCCTCCTCATCCTTGATCATCCGGACATCGTCCACAATGGCAGAAGCATTGACAAACGTATTTGTGGGATTCAGTTCCAGCATGCGCAGGAGAAATTTTGCCTGCCAGTTCTTATCCACACCGATCACGGTACCTTTCTTCACATAGACAGCAAGCGCCTCGATACAATCCTGGATATCATCCACATACGTAACCTCCAGATCCGAATCCTCTGGCTGCGGATACAGATTACTCAATACCAGATGGTGTTTTCCATCTGTTCCAAGCAGCAGCGCCAGCAGGCGCTCACCCGGAAAAATCCATCGTCCCGTCAGATAATAAACACTGTAGGGATCTGAGACGATCATCTGGGATAATCCCTTTCGCTCCATCCCCTGCAAAACTTTTTCCACACGTAACTTTTTCATTGCTATGGTTCTTTCCTTTCCCTCAGGGCGCCAAATAGAATCGATTTTTATTCGGCTCCGTGATAATCTCTATTTTTCAGACACTCCTTTTGTTGTCTCTTTCATCGCAACCGAACATGCCAGGTCGCCAAGTACGTTACAACAGGTCGCGCCCATATCGCAGAGCGTATTCACACTGATATACACTCCCATAATTCCCGACGGAAGCCCTGCGATCGCAGACAATGCGGCGAAGGAAGCGATCGCACCTCCGGGAACACCGGGAGTACCGATGCTCAGCAGCGTATTACTGAGCAGAACGATCACCAGCGTACCAAAGCTCACCTCAATATTACATGCATTGGCAAAAAACACAATCATAAATGACATCACAATCGAAACTGCATCCATATTGATTGTTGCTCCCAGCGGCAGTGCCAGAGAGGAAATCTCATTTGGTACTTCCAGATCATCTGCACAGCGTTTGCTGATGGGCAATGTTGCGGAGCTTGAGCACGTGCCAAAAGCATTTAATGCAGCCGGCATTACTTTTGTAAAAAACTCTTTGAGACTACATTTCCCCAGAATTTTCACAATCGCGCCATAAAAAATCAGAACATACAGGATCATCGTCACATACAGCGCCACGAGTACTGCCGCAATCGCTGCCACCGTTTCCCTGCCGTTTGCGTAAATTACAGAAGAGATCGAGCAGAAAACACCCACCGGGGTAAAATACATCACCACAGAAATGATTTTTACCGAAATCTCATTGATGGCTTCTGCAAGTTTTACGAAGGGTTCTGCTTTTTCCTTCAGAGACAGACAGGTGACACCTACGATAATAGCAAATACCAGTACCTGAAGCATATCTCCATCGGCAAACGAAGCCACCGGATTGCCCGGGATCAGATTTGCCACTGTGTCAAGGATACTCGTAAACTTCGTGGCATCCACATCTGCCTCTACCATCTGAATCGCAACTCCTTCGCCAAGTCCAAGTGCCCTGGGAAGAAAAAGTCCGATCAGGCTGGCAACCAATGTCGTTGTAATATAGTATAAAATCGTCTGGCCACCGATTTTTCCGGTTGCCGATACACTTCCGATTCCCTGGATTCCCACGATCAGCGAGCAGAAGACCAGCGGATAAATCATCATACAGAGTGCATTCATATAAAGCTTTGATATCAGTGAAATGGCCGGAAGTGTTCCGGCAAACCATTTCTGCATCAGAAACCCATAGATAATTCCAAAGAGCAGGCCGATAAAAATTGCCAGCGTCAGGTGTTTTGTATTCATCTTCTTTTTCTTCATGGTGCTTTCCCCCTCCAGACTGTAATAAGCAAAAGAGAGCCCCTTTGTATGGCTCCCTTGCTCCTATGATGATTTCATAATATCCCTTAATTCCTACTCTGTCAATAGGATTTTACAGTATCATTTCTGTTTTCCTGCAGCAACATGTGGATAGCGAAGCCAGGTATAGACGAGTACTGCCAGTATGTAAATGCCGCAGGCAACTGCTGCGGGGAATGTCAAATCCGAGAGATTAACATAAGAGGTTCCCAGCATCAGGATTCCAACAAAGATCAGCAGAATATGAAGTGTTCGCTCTTTCATACAGAAAGCTGATCTGCAGTACTCTTCATGGCACTTCTTCGGCAGACGCCAGCAGGCCAGCAAAATCATAAATTCCGTTATCATATCGGTTCCAACACCCATGTTGGAAATGAGTGTCAGATCCATACCGGTAAGAATCGGAACCGCTCCCATGACAAAAAATACACCAAGAATCACCACAGGGACTCCGTTTTTGTTTTCCTTTGCCGCTGCCTTTGGCAGCCATCCCTCTTTTGCTGCAGCCTGAAGTCCTCTGGTCACCCAGCTCAGTGTACCATTTAAGGTCGTGAGAAGCGCAAACATAGCACCTCCGAACACAAAAAACAAATACAGCCAGGTTGGGAAGATTTCTTTTGCAACCAAAGTCAGATTCTGAAAGGCAACCTCTTCCACCGGAAGCACACCTGCTGCCACAATGCCAATCAGCACATAAAATACCGCAACAATTCCTGTGGAGAGCGCGATCACTTTTGGAATAGTTCTTGAGGGTTCCACAATATCATCACTGTTTTCTGCTATAAATTTTGCGCCTCCGCAGGCAAAGCTAAGAAGTGCAACACCGGTAAAAAAATTCTTCGGTCCATTAGGCATATAATTTGAAATCCCAGGTGTCAGCTCCTGCCAGCTCACTTTTGGAAGTCCAAATACAATAAAAAGGAGAAGACTCACAAGCAGCAATGCAACCATCCCTTTTTGCACAAGTGCACTGGATTTGAGGCCGATCAGATTGACTCCGGTGCATATAACAAGTGCCGCCATAGCCACAACAGACTCATGAAACCGCGGAAAAATCGAACAAAAATAACTGGCAAATCCCTTGGCAAACGTAGCGATCAACACCTGGCTGAGCACAAACATGGCAATATAAAGAAAACCTGCCTTTTCTCCCAGCAGACGGTTCACATAGGTATAACCTGCTCCGGAAGCCGGAATGGCTGCTGTCAGTATAATAAAAGGAATACACGTGGCAATCGCAAGCACCGCACCCAGAATAAACGCCAGTGGAATCCCATGACCTGTCAGCCCTATGACAATTCCTGTCAATACCATAATTCCCGAACCAATGATCTGACCGATCGCAAGTCCCATACAGTCAGAAAAATTGAGTTTTTTATAAGTTGCTTCTTTTGCATTTTCCATATGGATCCCTCCTTTTTTTCTCTCTTGCCATCCCGGAAACTTTACCCTTTCTGTCATCGGTTTATTCAGATTCTTCCACAATTCTCAGATCCCATGCCGGAATTTTCCATTCCGTCCCCGGCTTTATGTGGCATCCCGTCAGCAGTTCTGTCCCACCCGGCTCACAGCCAGATACGGTTTGTTCTGCCGAAGAATAGTTCAGATAATACCAAATGATCTTTCCGTAATCATTTCTTCCTTTTCTTACAATCAACGGATAATGGCACTTTGGAACCGCAATCTTTGCTTCTCTTAACACTTCCATCAGAACCGTCTTCAGCGACATTTCATCCATCATGCAGCCTGTATAAAATGCAGTTCCATCCCCATAGTGATTTTTCGTAACTGCCGCATATGCTTTCCAGCTTTCATGTTCATAGGAAGACAGCACCTGTGCACCTTCCGGGATTAAAAGCTCCATAAACCCTTCTGCCTTTCCCCTGCTTTGTCCGTCAAACAGTTTCCCGGACAGCCCGACATTTTGGGGATACGTGAACTGATGATAGGTCACGCCAAAGCAGGAACGCAGAAGGTATGGCTGCTGCTGATCATGTACCTTCACATTCTCATCGGCAAAGGCAGTTTTAAAGGTGGCAAACAGAGTTCCTCCGTTTTTCGTATAGTTTTCCAGCTTTTCCAGAAGTCCCTCCGGTGCCGCATACAAGGCTGGTACAAAGATCACCCGATACTGATTAAAATTCTCCGACTCCGGCCAGAGAAAGTCGCACTCAATATTCATTCGATACAAGGCATCGTAAATCCACCGAACAACATCATTATAAACGATCGAACCGCCTTTCCCCTGGCGAATGGGAAACCATTTCAGTGCAGTCAGTGCCTCATTGCTGACCAGAATCGCCGCATGATTTTTCTTTTTCAGATTCACCAGATGGCCTCCGATTTTTCTGAATTCCGCTCCTATGACACAGGCCTCACGGTATACTTCATTTTCCGCAAAATCATGACTCAGCACGCCTTTCCAGTAAGTCTCAAACGAATTGTGAAGTGAATGCCAGTGCCAGTACATTACACTGTTGGAACCACTGGCCAGATGGCTGTATGCCTGCAGCCGCAGCTGTCCGGGATAGGGAGTCCATTCCGGAAATCCCTGTGCCTCTGTTTCCAGAAGCAGATAATTGCCGTTTTTTAATGATCTTGTCATATCACCGCCAAACGCAATTTCCGTTCCCGTCAGATCATCCTGGGTCGGATGATAGATATCCACCCCTGCAATCGTCAGAGACCGGGCCACATGATAATGATTGACATCCGGCTGTACCCCATAGGAATACCCACGCCATTCAAAATCAAAATTCTGGGTAATAAACTGATCCTCTCTGCGGTATTCCTTCACAATATCCGCCTGCCACGCAAGGAAATCATCCACCAGCGTCCTCTGAAATTTTTCAAATTCTGCACCCAGACTTCCGTTAATCGTCCCACGCACATCCGGAAAATCCTCCCACGCATTGATCCGGTTGCTCCAGTAATCCAGACCGAATTCCCGGTTCATCGCATCCAGGTCATTATCAAATTTTTTACGAAGATATTTTACGAATTTTTCCTGTACATTTTTTCCTGCAGTGCCATAATACTTGGTCTCATTATCAATCTGGAAACCGATGACACATTTTCTGTGCGCCGCATGTTTCATCAGCTCCCGGATCACCCGCTCGGCATAATACAGATAGACCGGATGTGTGATATCCATGATCTGACGGGCACCGTAAATTCCCTGCCCTTTTACCGTCGTAGCAAGCACATCCGGATAGGATTTGACCATCCAGGTGGGAACCGCGTAAGTAGGCGTTCCGATGATCACATGGACCCCTTCTTTTTCCATCGCATCCATTACACGCTCCACATGAGAAAAATCAAAAACCCCCTCCTGCGGTTCACAGGTACTCCAGGTAGATTCCGCAATTCTTACCGTATTCATCCCCGCTTTTTTCATCATCGCCACATCTTTTTCAAGGCGTTCACAGGGCATATATTCGTCATAATAAGCTGCTCCAAAAAGCAATTCTCTCATCTTTTTCACCTCTCGCCGACTTTTTTCTTCATTAGTTCAACTGTCAGATCAATCCATTTGTGAATCTCCGGGCTCTCCGTCTGTTCGGCATTCCTGATCGCGGAAAATGCAGTTGTCAGGTTCGGATCCCCCACGGAAAATATCCTCATCCGCTCCGCATCCGGGGTATCTTTCAGATAACTCTCCAGCGTAAATGCCACCCCGAATCCTGCGTCCGCCATACGGATTCCGGCATCGATACTGCTGATCTTATAGGAGATTTTCGGAGAGACATCTGCATACAACAGGGCATCTTCCTCCAGCTGACGGATATTCTGATTGCTGTGCTGGAGAATGAAACACTCCTCCTGCACCTCCTTCAGATCGAGCCATGGATATTTGCGTCCCGGAAGGGGTACCGCCTTATCACAGGCAGGATGCTGTCCCGGAAGAATCGCAAGAAGCCGGTCACGGTAAATCGGTGTGTAGGAAAAATGCGGTTTTTCCATCACATGGTGTGCAAACAGAAGATCCAGCTCATTCTTCGCAAGAAGTTCCTCCAGATCATTGACATGTCCGTCAATCGGAATCACCTTGATCTGAGGATACAATTCATGAAAGGAGATAAATACATCCGGAAATAAAACCGCCATCTGCTTGACACTGTATCCGACTTTTAGCCTTCCGGCTCTGTGCTGGCGAATATCATTCATGTGATCTTCCAGCTCAAACTTTTTCATCATAATCTGTCTGGCGGATGTCACAAACTCTTCCCCCGCGTAGGTAAGCACCATTTTCTTCCCTGTGCGCTCAAAAAGCTTCATTCCAAGCGATTTTTCCAGCCGGTTCAGCTGGATGCTGAGTGCCGGTTGACTCAGATACAATGCCTCTGCCGCGCGGGTCAGATTGCCGTAAGTAGCAATCGTGAGCACATACTGCATATCCTTATCTGTCATGATCCTTCCCTCTTTTCTGCGAAAAATGGCTGCTTGCTCCTGTTTTGCGAAACCCATAAATATTTTTTATAGAAAGAATAAAAAGTATATATTTCACAAATTAGCCGCTGGCTTTTATATTTAAGATAATCTTACTAAGAAAACATTCTTTACGTCAAGCGAAAAGAGGCCTTGAAAGGAGAAAGACATGAAAGAGAAAAACGAAAACAAGAAAAAAACATTTCAGCCCCCTCATACGTTTGTGATTCTGGTCGTTTTGATTGTTCTTGCGGCAATCGCAACCTATTTTGTTCCAGCCGGAGAATACACCCGCTACAAAGATGAGACACTGGGCAGGACACTGGTAGAAGCAGGGAGCTATCATACCGTGGAATCTCATCCGGTCAGCTTGTTTTCCGTTCCCGGAATCATCTACCGCGCTATTGTATCCGCAGCTTCCACCGTTACTTTTATTTTGATGATCGGCGGTGCCTTTGAGATTATTACTTCGACGGGCGCTTTAACTGCCCTCTGCCGAAAACTTTCCAAAATGTTCGTCGGAAAAGAATATTTTGTGATTCCGGTTTTTCTGGTTCTGTTTTCCATCTTCGGTACCACCATGGGAATGTCCTCTGAGGTTATGATTTTCATACCCATCGGTATCACGCTTGCCCTGTCTCTCGGGCTGGACAAGGTTACCGGTGTCGCCATGATTGCCATGGGTGCAGCATCCGGATTCACAGCCGGTCTGCTGAATCCGTTTAATGTGGGTATTGCACAGGATATTGCAGAGCTGCCTATGTTTTCCGGTATCGGATATCGTGCCGTGATCCTGGCTGTACTTCTCGTCATTGACACTGTTTATATTATCGCCTATGAAAAAAAGGTGAAAGCACACCCGGAAAAAAGTATTCTCTATGGTCTTCCCGAAAGTGATGAATATCGCTTCGATGAATCCTCTGCCTCCATTTCCAAACGTCAGATTCTCGTTCTTGTGGAAGTGGCTGTCGGATTTATCGTTCTGATTTATGGTCTTGGCAAGCTTGACTGGTATTTTGAAGAAATGTCTGCTCTGTTTCTGGTCATGGGTGTGCTGGCCGGTATCATTAACGGTTATGGACCAAATAAAATCGCATCCACTTTCGGAAAAGGTGCCGCGGGCATCACAGTCGGCGCTTTGATTGTCGGTGTTGCAAAAGGTGTGGAGCTTGTGCTTTCGGATGCTCAGATTCTGGACACCATCGTCTATGCCATCGCGAATGTCGTGAATGCTCTTCCGCATACGTTCCAAGCAGTCGGCATGTTTATTGCTCAATCCTTTATCAACTGCCTGATTACTTCCGGTACCGGGCAGGCAGCTGTAACTATGCCACTTATGACACCGGTCGCTGACCTGGTGGGAATTACCAGACAGACCGCCGTCCTCGCTTTCCAGCTCGGTGATGGATTCTCAAACTCCATTTTGCCGACTTCTTCCGCGCTGATGGGCTATCTGGTTGTATCTAAGATTCCTTATCCGAAATGGTTGAAATTTATGGTTCCCCTGTTCCTTCTCTGGACGCTGGCCGGATGCATCTTCATGGTCATCGCAGTGGCAATCGGATATTAAGACACCTGTAAAAAAGAGCTGCCGTGAATCCTCAAAATGCAGCTCTTTTTCTGATTTCAGTGAGGTACCGCTCTTATGACATTATCGGAAAAAGAAAACAAAAAAACGGAACTTTTCCATCATTTACAGAAATTATGTAAGGGAGAAAAACTCAGCGGCAGCACGGACGCCCGGGAAGGAGTCCGCTATCTCTGCAGTTTTCTGCAGCAAAACGGGATTCCCTTTGAAACTTATACCTTTTCCGCTTATCTGAGTAATCCTCTGGAAAGTCATTTTCTGGTATTTGATGAACACTCGGAAAAAGCTGACACAAAACGGGAAATCAAAAGCCGCCCCCGCTCCTTTTCCATGAACTGTCCCCAAATGGTGCGTGGGGAATTGCTTTTTGATCCATTTTCCTGTAGTTCTTCCCATCTTATGGAAGAGCAGGAATTCTTAAAATCAGTCAGGGGGAAACTGATTCTTGCCTTTGGCTATGATGAGAAATACGCAAAGCTGCTGGAACAGTACGGGGCTGCCGGATGGATCCAGATCTGGACATCCGATGAAGATGAAATCCATGAGGATACCGTGGGAACCATCTGGGGTACCCCGGATCTGGAATCCGTCTGGTCCACGCTTCATCTTCCCGTAGCAGCAATCAGTGGTCCCGACGGAAAACGTCTGATCGCCCGCCTTCAGAATGGAGAAAAGCTCACTGCCGGCCTGCAGGTAACCGTAGATACTCATGTCCAGGAAGTGATACTTCCCGTGGCGGAAATCAAAGGGACATCCGATGATTTTGTGCTTCTCTCCGGTCATTATGATACCTGGTATGAGGGTGCCATGGATAACGGCTCTTCCAATTCCATTATGCTGGAACTTGCATCAGAATTTTACAGAATGAACCGGCAGACGCCGCTTGCAAGAAGCCTTCGCATCGCATGGTGGCCGGGCCATTCCAACGGAAGATACATGGGTTCCACCTGGTATGCAGACTATTTTCATCAGGATCTGTCTGCAAACTGCATCGCTCATATCAACAGTGATCTGACCGGTTCTGTCACCTCCGACATCCTGACGGTCAGAACTACCGGATTGGAAGGTAGTGCCTTCTATCAGGAATTATGCGACAGACTTCATGTCGATCCGCCGGCCATCTTTGGAAAGATCGGACGGGGCGCTGACCAGTCCTTCTGGGGAGAACGCATTCCCTATCATATTGCCCTGCGCCGAGAACGGCTTCCGGAACGGAAGGAATCTGCAGCGCCAGGTTCCGGAGACTGGTGGTGGCACACCCGCTATGATACCATTGACAAAGTAGATCCTGAAGCCATGTTTCTGGAATACCGGTATCTGTATGGACTTTTGCGTGCTTTCCTGATGTACCCGGAATTACCCGCAGATCCTGACTTCTATTTTGACCTGATGGATCAGGAGCTTTCTGAGATCGAACAAAGCGGAACCGAATCAACCAGAGAAATCCGGGAGCTTCTGGCCGCAATTCATATACAGATGGAAGCGCTTCTCCGTCAAAACCGTCTGAAGAAAGAGATTCTGAAAGAGACCGCCGGGCGAATTCATCAGCTGCGCCAGAGTTACGGCGCAGCGCATGCACAGGATCTTGCTTTTTCCTGGGGTACGTTTCCTCTTCTTCGCGCCGGTGCGCAGAAGAGGGAGAACTGTCCCAAAGACTGGTATCTTTTTGCGGAAACAACCTTTATACGACAGAAAAACAGATGTATCGACACATTAACCGAAATCAACAAAACACTAAAACATACCCTGGAGGAATTGCAGTGATGAAAGAATTACTCAGCAGCGCGATTGATGCCAGAAAGAAAGATCTGACCGCGATGGCGGATCAGATTTTTGACTGGGCCGAAATCAGCGGAAAAGAATATCAATCCAGCGCGCTTCTTATGGACTATCTCCGAAAAGAAGGATTTTCTGTAGAGCAGGGCACGGGACTGGAAACCGCTTTTCGTGCAACCTATCAAAACCTGGAAGGAGGTCCCACAATCGGAATTCTGGTAGAATATGATGCCCTGGAAGGCATCGGACACGCCTGCAGTCATCATCTGCAGGGGCCTTCCGGAATCGGTGCCGCCATTGCCGTCAAGGAATGTATCCGGGATCTTCCCTACCGCCTTGTCCTCTACGGGACCCCTGCAGAAGAAACGCTGGGCGGAAAAATTGTGATGCTGGATGCCGGATATATGAAAGAGCTGGACCTGGTTTTCATGTCCCATGGTTCCCCCACTACAGGCGTGGATGAAAAATGCATGGCACTGGAAAACTTTGTGATTACCTTTCACGGTGTAAAAAGTCACGCCGCCATTGCACCGGAAAAAGGACGCAGCGCTTTTGATGCCGCCCTGCTCTCTTTTCATGCGCTCGAAATGCTGCGGGAACATGTACCGGAAGATACCAGAATGCACTATACCATAAGAAATGCCGGCGGTCCTCCAAATGTTGTCCCGGATACCGCCGTCGCGGAATATACTCTTCGTTCTTACAACACAGCAACCTTGAATGAGATTGTTGACCGTTTTCTCAATATCATTCGGGGCGCCTCTCTAATGACCTCCACGACTTATGAAGTACAAAGAGATCTTCCGTTTAAGAGCAAGATTGTTAGCCATACCGTCAATGATCTGCTGATGAAAAATGCCGCTTATGAGCATGCTCCGTGTATCGCACCTCCCCGTCCGAAAACCGGTTCCTCGGATTTTGGAAATGTATTGTATGAAATCCCCGGATCCTGTATCCGGATTGCCTTTGTCGGAAAAAATGCCTCTGCTCACTCCGAAGAGTACCTCAGAGCAGGAAAAACAAAGGCCGCGCACGATGCCATTCTCTATGCTGCCAAAATAATTGCCGACAGCATAGCAGACGTTTTGATGGATCCGGATCTTCTGAAATCCATCAAGCAAGAATTCGCCGAAGCAAAAAAAGCTCTCGCAGATGGCGGGTACCAGGCATGAGCAAATCTCAATGCAGTCGCGCTTATCCTCTTTCAAAATAGCTCAGAATCTGCTTGACTTTTTGTATTTTCAACTTATAATATCTGTAGAGCTTCTGTACGGAAGAAGAACGGTTCAGAGATCCTCTGAATCGTTTGATGGAATACTTATGGGAGGGGGAGCGCCCTAACATGGTGTACAGAAGAGATAGCGATGGGAGTCCGTGTTTCGGATTGAGAGGATGCAAGTGAGCATCGACCGCATGATCAGGCTGCAGAGCGGCTGCCATTGCTATGTCCGGATTTTTGTTTGACACAGTAGAAAGCGTGCCGCCGGCACGCTTTTTTTCTGCCGTATATCCGGCAAAAGGAGGTCAAAATGAAAAAGAACAAACATGTAATGAAGCTCGTTTTTCTTGCCATGATGGTGGCGCTCGGCGTCGTTATTTCGCCGATCCTTCGCGTGGAAGGTATGTGTCCGATGGCACACTTTATCAATGTCACCTGCGCGGTTCTCTTAGGGCCGTGGTATGCCTTTGTCTGCGCACTGGCGATCGGTATCATCCGAATGGCTTTTATGGGAATTCCGCCTCTGGCACTCACCGGTGCCATATTCGGCGCATTTCTCTCCGGCATGCTCTACCGTCTTTCCAAGGGTAAGCTGGTCTGTGCCTTTATCGGTGAGGTGATCGGAACCGGTATCATCGGAGCGATCGTATCCTACCCCGTCATGACGTTTCTCTGGGGACGAACCGGTCTGACCTGGTTTTTCTATGTACCCTCTTTTATCGCCGGTACTCTGATCGGCGGCAGTCTGGGATTCCTCTTCCTCAAACACCTTCAGAAAGCCAGACTGCTCTCCAGATTCCAGGATGCCCTGGGCTCAAAAGTCTATGAGGGAAGCGACACCGTGATAAATGATGCACTTGGAATTGCCTTTTTAGGCTTTATCGGCTACCTGGCAACCCTGGTGGCAGTACGTATCTTCATTTCATCCCCGGGGCCGGTGGCAAACAGCCTGAAATACGTGGTACTTGCCGCCTTTATCCTCGGTGCCGCCATCTACTGGTTTGTAAAAAAGCCAGAGGCCGTATCCGGCAGCATCTGAAAATAACAGGGAGATTACACGATGCAGGATTTGATGGAACAATTTCGTAACGCACGGGCTGCCGTCCAAAGGCAAAGTCCTCTCATTCACAGTATTACCAGTCCCATAGCAATCAACGACTGTGCCAATGCCGTACTCGCGCTTGGAGCCAAACCAATCATGGCTGAGCATCCATCGGAAGTGGCAAAAATCGCTCAGATGGCAGATGCTCTGACGGTCAGCCTGGCCAATATAACCGATGCCCGGGCACAATCCATCCTGATCGCCGGACGGGAAAAAGCCGGTGTCATTGATCTGGTCGGCATTAACTGCTCTGATCTGCGCATGAATCTGGCCAGAACCTTTATCCGGGAATGTCATCCTGCGGTGATCAAAGGAAATGCTTCGGAAATCCGTGCAATCGCCGGAGCCGATTTCGATGCCCGCGGCATTGATGTTGGAAAGAATGATGCCGTGACGCAAAGCAATCCGGACTCCTTGTCCCGTATGGCAAAAATCATGAAACCTTACGCCGCCCGTACCGGAGCAGTCATTCTGGCCAGCGGTGAAGTGGATCTGATTGCTGCTCCCGATGGGCAAACTCTCTATGCTGTGCAAAATGGTACCTCTGCTCTGTCCAAAGTCACCGGTACCGGCTGTATGCTGACCTGTATCACCGGTGTTTATCTGTCTGTCTCCGACCCGCTTACGGCATCACTGCTTGCTGCAGTCACTCTTGGAATTGCAGGCGAAATCACGGATGACAGCCATGGCCTTGGCACATATCATATCGGCCTGATCGACTCCTTATCCCTGATGGACGATAAACTCCTTGCGAAGCGAATGAAGCTATCGTTGCTGCCTGTGTGATACCATTCAGGTGGAAACGGACGTCAAGCCTCAAATAGATTCCATCGCCGGCATTTCTCAATGTTTATTACTGTTGTTACTGCTCAGATACTTTTGGGGATAGGGACTGATTGCCTTGACATGTTTTTTGGGGGAACGGTATAATGGGTTCAGGTATAGATGTCTCACGAAAAGCTGATGGAGAAGGAGTTGATTTCTATGAAATATGATGTAATCATTGTTGGTGCAGGTCCCGGCGGTATTTTTTCCGCTTACGAACTGGTTCAGAAAAAACCGGAACTGAATATTGCCGTTTTCGAGGAGGGCTATCCTCTGGAGAAAAGGCATTGTCCGATTGATGGGGATAAGGTGAAAAGCTGCATCAAGTGCAAGACCTGTGCGATCATGAGTGGTTTTGGAGGAGCCGGAGCATTCTCGGACGGAAAATACAATATTACAAATGATTTCGGCGGCACGCTTTACGAACATGTGGGGAAGAAACAGGCCATCGAGCTGATGCAGTATGTGGATGAGATCAATGTTTCCCACGGCGGACAGGATACCAGAATGTATTCCACCGCTCAGACAAAATTTAAGAAGCTTTGTATGCAAAACAAACTGCGTCTTCTGGACGCTTCCGTCAGACATCTCGGGACAGATATTAATTATGTCGTCCTGGAAAACCTCTATGCAGAGTTGAAAGATCAGGTGACTTTTTTCTTCCAGACTCCGGTAAAAACCCTGGAAGTGATCGAAGATGGTTATCGCGTCTACCATGGCGATACTTATGACGACTGTTCCAAATGTATCATCTCCGTTGGACGCAGTGGAAGCAAGTGGATGGAATCTGTCTGCAATGAACTGAAAATTCCAACCAAATCCAACCGTGTGGATCTTGGTGTCCGTGTCGAACTGCCCGCAGTGATTTTCTCGCACCTGACGGACGAACTGTATGAAAGTAAAATTGTATACCGGACAGAAAAATTCGAAGATAATGTGCGTACCTTCTGTATGAATCCCTACGGAATTGTCGTAAATGAAAACACCAAGGGAATTGTGACTGTCAACGGTCACAGCTACGAAGATCCCTCCAAACAGACGGAAAACACTAATTTTGCCTTACTGGTAGCAAAACATTTTTCGGAACCTTTTAAGGATAGCAACGGTTACGGCGAAAGCATTGCAAGACTGTCCAATATGCTCGGCGGCGGCGTCATTGTTCAGCGCTTTGGTGACCTGGTGCGCGGACGGCGCAGTACGGTAAACCGTATTGAAGAGGGAATGGTTCGTCCCACACTCGCTGCAACGCCTGGCGATCTGAGCCTGGTGCTTCCGAAACGAATTCTGGATGGAATTATTGAGATGATTTACGCTCTGGACAAAATCGCACCGGGAACTGCCAATGATGATACACTGCTTTACGGCGTAGAAGTGAAATTCTATAATATGGAAGTGGACATTGATGAAAACCTGGAAACAAAATACAAAGGTCTTTATGTCATCGGTGACGGCAGTGGTGTCACCCATTCTCTTTCCCATGCCTCCGCAAGCGGTGTTTATGTCGCACGCAAAATAGCCTCCGAATAAATACCACACCTCTTTTCCGGGTCCTGCTATTTCCATCAGGACCCGGGAACCTTAAAAAGGAAAAGCGCTTTTCTTCCAAAAAGTCTGCTTTTCCTTTTTAAATTCTTCTTAACTATAGTTCGTCTCTTGTCAGTTTTCGTACCCATTTTCCGTAGTTTGCCACGAGAAAAGCGGGAATGCATTTAAAGATCTGGTCCGCATTCAGGCAGCAGACAACAACTGCCGGCGATGCTTTCACGACAAAGGCCATAAAGAAAGACAACGGCAATACAATCAGCCAGATGCTGATCAGATCCAGCTTCACTACATACATGGCATTTCCGCCGCCTCGGATAATACCGGTATTGGTCGCCATCTGATAAGACATTCCCACACATACCACACTCAGAATCTTCAGAAATGTGTTTGCCATCTCCTTTGTCTCCGGCCTCAGATCATAAAGGCTCAATACCGGAATCCGCAGGAAATATAATACGGTTCCGGAAATCAGTCCGATCACCAGAAACATCTTCTGCAGCCGAACGGCATAACATTTCACTTTTTCCATATCTCCGCTTCCCACTGTTTTTCCGATCATAACAGAAGCGGTGGAAGCCGCGCCGATCGCCATGGATTTTACCATCAGAAACAGGTTCGATGCCGCACTGTTGGCTGCAATCGCTGCCGATGTCATATGCCCGAGAATCGCCGTCTGCAAAGCAGTGTTCACACCCCACAGCCCCTGTGTCAGCATCATGGGAGCCGTTATTCTAATGTAATCCCTGTCAAGCACCCGGTCAAACGAAAGGTAATCTCTCAGACGCAGTCTGAGAACCTTCTCTTTCTTCACCATATAAACCACAAGGACTGCCGTCTCCAGGATTCTGGCTGTCAGCGTCCCGATTGCTGCTCCTGCCGCTCCAAGTTCCGGAGCTCCAAAGCGGCCGAAAATCAGGATGGAATTGATGCCGCAGTTGACGCAAAAGGTCATCACAGACAGATAAAACGCGATCCTTACCGTTCCGATACTGCGCAGCGTTGCCAGAAGTATCTGCGTTACCGCAAAGAACAGATAAGTAAAACGGACAATCTTCACGTACCGTACCCCTTCTGCAATAATCTGTTCATCTGTTGTAAAACTTCCAAGTACCTGATAAGGGAAAAGACTCACCGCCAGGAATAAAAGAATTCCAATCACGAGTCCTGTATGCATTGCCGCAGCAGCGATCTTTTTTATCGGTGCAAGCTGACGCTTTCCCCAGTATTGACTGCAGAAAATCACCAGCCCTTCCCCTGCTGCAAACAAAAGCTGCTGGTAAATAAACTGTATCTGATTGACCGTTGTCACACCGGAAAGTGCTGTTTCCCGGTAGGCTCCAAGCATGATATTATCCGCCAGATTGACACTGATTGTTATCACATTCTGCAGAACAAGCGCTGCATAAACAGAGAAAAAATTTCTGTAAAAGGCTTTCTCGGCTTTCATTTTCGATTCCTCATTTATCATTTCATCATCGCACATTTCTCTCCGAAAAATGGCTGTTTATCTAAAAATCCGTGGTATTCCGCTTAATCAGATGGCATTTGATGGTTGTCTTTTTTTTGATCGTCTCTCCGCCAAGCAATGCCATCATGGAATCGATTGCTGTCCTGCACAGGATCTCTCCTCTGGCATCTACCGTGGTGAGCTCCGGTTCACAGCTGATCGAAAGCTCAGAATTATTATATCCTACGACACTGATTTCACCCGGAACATCAATCCCGCGTGCGCGGGCATATTTCAAAACCCCTACTGCAAGACCATCTTCCGTGGCTATCACACTGTCAAATTCCAGATTTCTGTGTAAAAACAGCTCATCTCTGGTCGTGTGAATGGAATTTTCCATGTAAAGCTTCAGTTCTTCACGAACAGGTATCTTATAAGTCGTCAGCGCATCTTCATAGCCTTTTAATTTCTGTCTGGCACTGAAGGAATGAGAATTACTCAGAAACAGAATCCTCTGTCTGCCGGAAAAGATCAGCTCTTCTGTCGCATCGTAGACTGCCTGGTAGTCATCCGCAATCGTACAATAGATATTGTCATCTTCAATGTAACCATTGATCATAAATACCGGGATCTGCTTTGCCACATCCTTGATATACGTAACATCCTCGTCACCCTCTCCGGCATAATTTGAGCCAACCAGCACCAGTGCATCAATGCGTTTGTTTAAAATTAATTCCACCGCCTGACGTTTGTCTTCTTCCTCATATCCACTGCAGTACAGGATACAGTCATACCCGTATCCTCTCAGATTCTTTTCCAGATACGCAACTGCATTCGCCATATAGGCATCTGCCACATCCGGACATACAAGTCCCACCGTCTTCATAGAATTCAGACCAAGTCCTCTGGCAAACACATTCGGTGTATAATGATTTTCCTCCATAACAGCAAGTACTTTTTCCTTGGTCTTCTCACTGACTTTCGGACTGTCATTTACCACTCGGGATACCGTCGCGATGGAAACATCTGCAAGTTTTGCAATATCGTAAATATTCACAATTCCCACTTCCTTTTCATTCCTGCTCAAAGTGTAAGCCCTTACACCCAAGTTGATTATACCATGAATCAAGTCAAACTCAATCCCCAAATTTCTTTCCATTGGATGAAAGTATACCAAAAGACGCTGCTGCAATAAGGAAAAAGCAGATGACCCAGGTCACCCAGATCGCCCTGGAATATGGGTTTTCCAGCCCCAGCTATTTTTCCACTCTGTTCAAACGTCTGATCGGCAGTACACCGCTGGAATATCGGAATGCAGTTCAGAAGAGTTCTGTATAAACCGTAAAGTGACGGATTCCATCACCTGACCTGGAGCTTAACAATCCCCACACCAGATCGTCCCATGTGACAGTGTCATCGTCTGTCAGTACATACCTGACATAGGAATCATAAACTGCATCTGATGTCGGGGCATCTCCGGTGTAATACATCAGATACTGATATTCCTCCCGATAGCTCCGTTCCCCTTCCTTCCAGCAAATGGTATAGCCATTTCCATCCGAACCGGTCAGTTCAAAGAGATAAAGTGACGGATAATCTTCCTTATTTGCTTCATAATACGCTTCACTGCAGCTTTCCGGATCCAGCGTATAGAATTCGGCAATCTTAACGGAAGCATCGTTCCCCTGTCTTGCCTTGGCAGCAAAAGCCTCCCAGATTTCTTTCCCGGATGTCACTGTGCCGTCTTCCATGGTCACGTATCCTTCTTCTTTTACCCTCTGAAGTTCCTCCAATTCCACACGCCTGGGAGGACTGTACTCATACAGACACTCATAATCGGTATCCGTCACTCCCAGCACAACAGAACAGTCCGAACACCCTTTGACCGAGTATATTTCCCAGTGAACATCCTTTGGATCCGCCTCTTCCGTGAAGCGTTCCAGCAGCCTGTCTCTCTTTATCTCATTCGTATCCGCTTCTGTCCGTTCAAAGCGGTAGTTTTCTCCGTCAATGGAAAGGTACAGGTATGTATCGAAAATCCCTTCCAGTTTTGCATTAGTAGGTATCATCTCACCGGATGGGGATCCCGTATTTTCTGAAACCGGATCGGTAAGCAGGCAGACTGCCGCCAGGATGCAGACCAATACAGAAACAACAATAACCCAAAACGCAGGCTTTTTGTAATTCAGTATATTTTTCACTCTTTTTTTCACTCCGATCTCACCAAACGCCACCGGACAGCCGGCAATTCTGCTGCCGACACTGCACAAAAGAAGTGCTCTGGAATACTCCGCCTTACACCCGGTTCCAAGCTCTTTTAGTACCTTTTCATCGCAGGAGAGTTCCATGTCACGGCAAAACAAAGCGTATCCCAGGTGAATCAGCGGATGAAACCAGTAAACTGCAAGCAGCATAAAGCCAAGCAGTTTCCACCAGTGATCTCCGCGTCTGATATGTGCCTCCTCATGTGCGCATACATACCTCAGATGCGGTTCCTCCATTCCAAACGGAAGATAAATCTTCGGATGCAGAATTCCAAATACAAACGGCGAAGTCACATACTCACTCTGAAAGAGATTATCCCGAAGACGCACTGCAGTGCAAACTTTTCTTTGCAGTTTCCGATACCCAAGAAAAGCATATCCCAGAAACAGCATTGCACCGAAACACCAAAGACTACGCAGAATCGTAACTATACGTTCTCTGTGACCGGACGAAGCTGAAACATTTATGAACGCATTCTCACCCAAAGACTCCGGGACCTGTTCTTCTGCCGCTGCTGTTCCCGCCTGTACCTGAAGCTCCAAACCGGACGGTATCTGCAACGGAAACGTTTCACCAGCCGGAACCAAAGAGAGCATGCTTTGTATCGAAAACGGACAGATCAGCCGGAATGCAACAATTCCCCACAACAGCATGCGGATCCACTTCGGCGCTTTTTTGAGTACCAACCGCAATACTGCGACAATGAGAATGATCCATCCGGCCAACATACTTCTGTCAACTACGGTCAGAAACAATTCGTTCATGGTCAGCCTCCTTCCCGGAATCGGTCGATCATCTGCTGCACTTCATCAATCTCCTCTCTGGAAAGCTTCTGATGTCTTGTAAAAGCAGCAATAAACGCCGGAAGCGATCCATCAAACTTTTTTTCTACCAGCTCATCAATCTCTGCAGCCTGCACTTCCTCTTTTGTGACCAGTGAAGACACAATCGTGTTTTCATTTTTCAGAATTCCACGCTCCGTAAGCCGCTTCATTACCGTATAGGTTGTGGTCGGCTTCCAGCCAAGCTGTTCCTGACACAGTTTTACAAGTTCACCGCTCTTGATGGGTTCCCGTTCCCACAAAATCAGGCAGAAGCGGTATTCACTTTCAAAAACTTTCGGTGTATCCATGCGTCCCCTCCTTTCTCTAATGCATTAGAGTAAATATACTCTAACACGTTAGAGTTCTTCTGTCAAGCGTATACGACAAGAAAAGAGAAAGAACAGACCCAACCACCGTCTGTTCTTTCTCTTTTCTTACAGGGCCTCTTTATCCATCATGCCAAAGAGAGCTCTTCAATTATTCCACAGTTTTTCAATCTTTGGAGCTTCCAGATACATCTGTGCTGCAATATTCGTCATAGCCTTAACGCCCGCAACTTGCGGTACTACATAATAACAGTACCGGATTCCGTTTTCCACTGCAGTATCTACATAAGTGGTATCATCTCTTATGACTGCGATCCTGGTGCAGTTGCTCTCTCCAAATTTCTTGCGGTAAACTCTGTATTCACTTGCTTCCTTCACTTTGGTCCATGTGATTTCAATACCGTTTGCCACATTGCCAAGGGTAATCGATGTATGAATCATCGATTCTGTCTCAGACCATGCAGAGTAGTATGTATTGGAACCGGAAGAATTAAAGGCACGCACACGAACGTAGTAGCGCTCTCCTTTTTTCAGACCACCGATCACTTCCTGCAGTTTCTGAGTAGAAGGAACATCAATCGATTTGCTCCCATAGAAAGAGCTGTTTGTACTGTAACAAATCTGATATCCGGATGCCATCTCATTCTGCGTCCAGGTTACTTTCATCTTTCCGGTGCCCTTTTCCGCCAGTCGTGCAACAATGGCAGCTGTCAATTCTTTTCTGTTTGTCTTGAAATGGAAGTACGGTCTCTCTTTAATCACCGTAATCTCCGCGGGATATTCATGTTCCTCCAGTGCAGCGAGAATGGCTGGTCTGACCTCCTCCAGACTCTTTCCCTCATCCAGAATCACAAACAGATATGGTACAAAGAACCCTTCATGATCCTGATCCGGTACAAAGCAGAAGAAACCATCTTTTACGCCTTCAGCCTCCACCACACGGCTCTCCATTCTCATCATGAACAAATACCCGCCGCCAAAGCGCTCTGTAAATCCGCGTCCAAGGATATGAACAATACCCTGCTCCGTGATATATCCGATATCTCCTGTATGTAACCAGATCTCACCGTCAGGATGAACAACCAGAGTCCGCTCCGTCATTTCCTCACCCATGTATCCGCTGTAACCCAGCATCTTTGCCGGGCCATTCATACACACTTCACCGATTTCTCCGTAGCTCATCTCCTCGAGTGTCTCGGAATCAAATACAGAAAGTACCGTTGCAGGCATAGGCATACCCACGCATCCGTCCTTTAGTGGGAACATCGGATTTGGCAGGGTGAAACAGGAGCCGCCCTCGCTCTGACCATATCCGGCGCTTAACGTATGCATACAGTTATGTTTATGGAAAAATTCTTCCGTCTCACGATATTTCCTTTCGTTCATCGGTTCCGCACCCGGTCCGATGCTCCGCAAATGTGACATATCGTAATCTTCCGGTATTCTGTCACTCTTCATCAGGATCTCGCACATCATCGGAATCAGCGCCCAGTAATTCGGCTTTAATTCCATGAAACGCACATCAATGTCATTGATCGGGCAAAATGGGTCAAGAATCACCCGAAGCCCTGCTGACATCGGGAAAATCGTCATGGAGATGGTTGCTGCAACCAGTGCCGGCGTCAGAATCGGAAGCCACCACGTTTCCTGCTCTTCTGATGCAGGCACAAAAACGGACATCTGATACGCAACCGCTACAATATTCGCTCCGGAATGGATCACCAATTTTGAGATACCTGTGGAACCGCTGGTGTAAGCTCCAAACAGCGGTCTGTTGGGATTCACCGGTGCGGCAAAATCACCATTATAATTTCTGCCCAGATTCATGAATTCATCCCAGGTAAGATCTCCTTCCGTTGGCTCTGTTTCAGCCGGATAACGAGATTCAATTTCTTTTTCAATATAGTCCGGGATACAATTCCGATCCGCATAATCGTATGGGGACACTTTAATCATACGGGTCATGGGAGTCGTGGCACGGAATAATTTCTCATCCTCTTTTGAAACATAATCATGAACAAAAGCTGTGGATGCCTTTGATTTACGGATTGCAAAGCAAAGCTCTTCCGGCGTATCATCACGGCAAATCATTGCCGCACCAATCTTCTCAGCAGCCAGAAGCAATATGTAATGTGCCGGAACAGCCTGTACAAACACAGGAATCCTGTCTCCTTCATCAAATCCAAGTACTTTGAGGGCTTTCGCTGCGATCTCTACTTCCTGCCAGAATTCCTTCCATGTAAATCTTTTCCCATAGTACTCGATCGCATCTTTGCTTTCATCAGGATTTTTCATTCTTAAAAACGATTCCAGAGTAATCTTTGGAATCTCCATATTTCGCAATGACTCCGGATAGAACTGAAGCCATGGTTTATCAATACTCGCTTTTCCTGTCAATCCTGCAGAATTAAAACTCATCTCTCTACCCACTCTTTCGTTTTTTTCCCTTTCATCTTCATGCAAGCATGAACTAATGTAATTGTATCTCTACGCAGATTTTTTGTCAACCGATCATGTACATTATTCAGAAATGATGACCGGTTCCCTTAAAATGCAGCGGATTTTTGAATCTGCTGCACCATGTACCTGGCATATTCTTCTGCCAACTGGCCATCCGGATTCATTGGATTGCCCGTCCGATACTCGTTCAGGGCAGACATCACCAGATTCCGATACTTCTCCGGGAGGTTTTTAAGCCCCCACTTGCCCCCTTCTTCCTTCGAAAGGATCCGTTCCTCTTTTCCATATGCCAGCACACGGCACAGGTTCAGTGTCAGATACATGGGATGATCCATAATCTCTGTTTCTGCATTCTCGATATCGCACCAGATACTGTCAAAATAACTAGACTTCTCAACCTCGGAAAAAACTTCCCGGATTTCTTTTCCGTAAAGCGTTTTTCCCCTGTGAAGCAGTATCGTAAAATGAGCAGCCAGATCCTTATCTGTTCCTTTCATTCTCTCAATATAATCCCCGGGGTCCGTCTGGTACCAGAGAAGATGTGTTATCGAGAAATGGAGTTCAAAAGGAGTCGGATAGACAAACGGTCTGCATACACTCTCTTGTACCACACTCAGTTCAATTCCCTTTTCAGGCGCCTGACCATTCATTTCGACCACCAGATCCATATACTGCCGTTTGACCTCTCCCGGAATTTCGTGCTTTACCACGGTCAGCAGATCGATATCGCTCTTTTTCGGATTAAAACATCCCATTGCCAGAGATCCATGTAAATAGACACCTGTCAGATTTTCACCCAGAATCTCTCTGGTTCTCCTGGTAAACTCACCGATCAAGTCCCAACAGTTCATAATACTCTCCTTGTTCTTCCAAACAGATGCGCATCAGTCCCACTGCTCCGGAAACTTCTGTTTTGGCGGTGCATCAAATAACTCTGTGAATCGCTCATTTTCTTCTTCCGATAAATTTTCAAAAACATCTGACTCATAAAACCTGCCGCCAAACGCTTTCAGGGCACCTTCCACAAGTTCCATTCCCAGAAAAGCATCAAAATTCTTTCCGTCAGCCGTAGTAATTCCAAAATGATCGCATGTCACAAATCCATGCAGCGGATAATAATCCGGTTCCCCGAAAATCACAACCCCTTCATATCCGGCTTCTTTTGCAGCTTTCAGCGTTTCATCCAGCAGCATTCCTCCGATCCCGCAGCCCTGCCATTTTGGCGCGACACACAGCGGACCAAACGTCAGTATTTCTTTAACTTTATCGTCCTTTTTCAGCAATGCCTTCGAATAAAAAATGGCTCCAACAATTTCATCTCCGACAACCGCGACTCTGGACAGCTCAGGCAAATAATCCCTGCTGTCTCTTAATTTATGAACCAGCAGATGTTCATTGCAGCCTGGATGATGTTTGTTCCAGAACGCCCTCAGTGTCATTTCTTCGGTCCTGTAAAAATCCGGTTCTTCTTCTTTTCGGATCACTACAGTTCCTTTTGCTGTTTTCTTTCTCCCCTCCGGAAAATATCCCATATCAAGACGGACCTCTTTTCTTTCCGGATCGTGATTGGAATAACAGCAGCTGTCAAATCCGATCAGCTCAAATCCTTCCTTCTGATAAAAGCTGATCGCTCCTGCATTACAGGACTGTGTTTCGAGTATGATTGCCCTCCTGTGTTCCAAAACCGCCTGCTCTTTTGCGATCGCCATCAGCGCATGAGCAGCGCCTTGTCTGCGGAGTTTCTCATGAACCCATAATTCCGTAACCATTAACCGGTTGCTCCACTCTTCCGGACAGGTTTCAATACAGGCAAGCAATTCCGGTCTCCCGTCTTTTTCTTCCACGATTCCCCAGGCATATGCCTTTTCCCAATGTGGCTGATACAGTTTATCCGGGAAATCATGTTCTTCCGGATAATGCGAAATGGGCATATCCAGTCTGTACTTCGGAAATTCAACACGATATCCCCTCTCTTCCCTTTCCACTTTCACATCATAATACTCTTCCGTCGTATACCGCATTGGTATCACCGCCCCTTCCCACTGTTCTTTGGGAAGATGAACGATAGGAAAACAGTTCTTCTGCATCTTCAAAACCCCTCTTCTTCGAGATATTATATTCTTCGAACCAGGATACAAACGGATCCCAAAGTTATGTATTTTATTTCCATTTGTCCCTTAGCTCATTAAATACTGAATCGGGACTTCTGTCAAGATATCACAGATTCTTTTCAATATCCTGCCAGTTTTCATTTTTCAGGATTTCGGCATTCTCGCCAAGAAACACTTTGCCTGCTTCCTGATCATCTTTGAGAAGATACAGAAACCATGCCGTCATATACCCGTCCGCCCACGACAGCATATCCCCGTGATCTGCATTAACACGCCGGGCATGGATTTTCATCACACGATCTGAAATGGCCGCATAATTTTCTCTGAGCGAGAACAGAGGGGTAATGCCGCTGTCTTTTTCATTGCCGGCATCTATTTGTTTTGTCCCGGCAGTCATAAAATACGGCACAGATACTTTACTTACATCATACGGCCAATGCAACGCCTCCGAAAAAGAAATCTGTGTCGTACTTGCTGTATAAAGCGCTTTGTATGCATCCTGATTTCCATGAACTGTTACCGCATTGATGGCACCCACACCCCCCTGCGAATGTCCTGCTATTCCGATATTTTCCACATCTATTTTATCAAACAGTATACTTTCCTCATCTTCATTCAGTTGGAGCACAAAAGCAAGGCTTTCATCGGAAGAGCTTCCATCCCAGGAGCTTTCATCTTCATTTCCGATCACAACAAAGCCCCAGGACGCCAGATGCTCAAAAACAGCTTCATACTTTGAGGCCGGAACACCCGTTCCGTTTACCATGATCACAGCAGGATACTTTTCCCCGGAAGCATGTTCTTTTGCCGGATACCAAATGATAAATCGTCCTGTTTTCTCATTATTCGCTTCCCGTTCCATAGACAAAACGGCGTAGCTTCCTTTTCCCGTATATTTCTTCTCCAGCGCTGCACCAAGGGTGATTTTTTCCCAATATCTTGCCCTGACCGCAGGCTGTTTTTGAAGCCACAAAAGCAGCAAAACCACTGCAGCAATCAGTACTAACACGACAACGAATATCCGAACCAGTATTTTCGCAAATTTTTTCATTTTTTTCTCTCTTTCCCTTGACTTTCATCTGAGACACTTGTATCATTTTGACCGAAACAAATGTATCATGAAATTGTGCATACGACAAGAAGAACAAGGAAAATGAGACAAATACGAGGTTTTGTATCATGGAGAATGAAATCAAACTCACCTATGTCCAGGAAAAAATCACACGGGCTCTTCTCGAACTGATGAAACAGTATCCGTTTCGGGAAATCACCGTTACACAGGTTGTACAGCATGCAAAAATCAGCCGGGCTTCTTTTTACCGCAATTACAGAAATAATGAAGAGGTACTCCGCTATTATATGACAATCTTAATCAAAAACTGGGGAACATCCTTTGAATCAGCCGGTGATCTTGATTGGGCCGGCAGTTTGCTTATGCATTATTATCATCATAAAGAATTTTATTCCCTGCTCTATCAGTGCAATCTGTCTCATAATATGCTTGCAATCATTCGGGAAACCATCGGCGTGGATGCCGAGTCCCAAAATGTTGCTGCCTATGGAAAAGCCTGGTTTGCCGGCGGGCTGTTCGGCTGGATTGAAGAATGGATTCGCCGCGGAATGCAGGAAACTCCGGAACAGCTAAAGGCTCTTATGAAAGATATGAGGTAACTTATGATTGATCAACTTGGCCGTGAAATCACTTATCTGCGTCTCTCTGTAACAGAACTGTGCAATCTGCGCTGTCGGTACTGTATGCCGGAAGAAGGGATCTGCCAAAAAAGTCATTTCGATATGCTCACCGAAGAAGAGATGATCCTGGCAGTAAAAGCCGCTGCATCTCTTGGCATCACCAAACTGCGCATCACCGGAGGCGAACCTCTTGTCAAAAAAAATATTCTTTCCATCTGTCAGCATGCTGCGGCTGTGGAAGACATCAAAGAAGTCTGCCTGACGACCAACGGCATCCTGCTGCCCCAACTTGCAGGGTCTCTGAAAGAAGCAGGGGTAAAGCGGCTGAACCTGAGCCTTGACACTCTCGACCCAAAGAAGTACACTTATATCACACGCATCGGAAGTCTTGAGATGTTTTGGGCAGGCTTTACTGCAGCTTTAAAGGCCGGTTTCGAAAAAATCAAAATCAACACTGTTCTGATCGGCGGTTTCAATGACAATGAGATTATTGCTCTGGCAGATCTGACAAGACAATATCCTGTAGATGTGCGTTTTATTGAACTGATGCCCATGTACGACAGCGGTGATTTTGATCAGGGGGCGTTTCTCCCCTGTACAAAGGTTCTGGAAGCGCTTCCCGATGCTGTTCCTGCAGACCCTGACGGCGGTGTCGCCAGACTGTATCACCTGCCGGGCGCCTATGGAAAGATCGGCCTGATCCGTCCTGTCAGTGCCAACTTCTGCGGAACCTGCAACCGCATTCGCCTTACTGCCGACGGAAAAATCAAGCCGTGTCTGCATTCACCTATGGAGTATTCTCTGAAAGGAATGGACTTTGAAGGAATGCGTGAACAGCTGAAAAAAGCAATCTTCAGCAAACCGGCATGGCATGGCGATCTGGATGCTGTTCATCGCTCTCTGTCAGGCCGTAATATGAACCAAATCGGAGGTTAATCACCTATCCCGTTTCAGAACATGGAGGAAAGGACATGAGTTATACAGCAGCAGTAATTACCGTAAGTGACAAAGGCTACCGCGGCGAACGCGAGGATACCAGCGGTCCCAATCTGTGCAGGCTATTAATTGACAAGAAATACGACGTTGTTTACACAGCGATCGTTCCCGATGAGATAGAACAAATCAAAACAGAACTGCTGAAATGTACGGATGAACTTGGCATCGCTCTGGTACTGACGACCGGCGGCACCGGATTCTCCCCCCGGGATATCACACCGGAAGCCACTTCTGCAGTGATCGAGCGCCCCACACCGGGTATCCCGGAAGTGATGCGTTCGGAATCGATGCACATTACCCCAAAAGGCTGCCTGAGCCGCAGTACTGCCGGCATTCGAAAACGTACCCTGATCATCAATCTTCCAGGCAGCAAAAAAGCTGCCGAAGAAAATATTCTGGCTGTGATTGATCCCATCGAACATGGTCTTGAAATGCTTCTCGGGGAAGGCAGTGACGACTGCGCCAGGTAACATTGAAATAAAGGGGGCTATCGGGATGACAGCCCCTTATTTCAACTTTTAAGATTTTTCACATACTCCACGATCGGAGTAATCGTATTCTTATCAGAAAAGTCAATGAATTTCCCATAAGTGTCAAGCATCAATCGGTCCTCACTGCTCAGATTCTCATACCCCTTTTTCAGCATGGATTTTCGGAGCATTGCCATCATTGCTTTGTGAACCATTCCTAATTCCGGATAGTTGATACCGCCTCTCAGATGAAACTGCCTGATTTTTCTGCGCATTTCAGGCGTCAGTACTTTCTCCAATCCCTTCTCAATATGCTCAATATTCCCGGGATCACCAGGATCCGCCAATCCACAGGAAAAAAGAAGAATTCCCTTATCCGAAATCACGTCAAAGTTTCTGACAATGGTCTGTATGCCGCTTAAGCCTCCTGCGTAGAGCCCACCGCCATGAATGATCACATCATACGATGCCAGGATACTGCCGTTCACATCCTTTGCATCCTTGATGTCACAGGACAATTCCTCTGCGATCCAATGAGCATATTGTTTTGTCGTTCCGTATTTTGATGCGTATGTAACCAGACACTTCATAAGTAACCTCCTCTAATTCACTGACCGGGCATATTCTTCCACCTGCCCGACTCCCTCATAAAGTTTTTTCCCAAGATTATAAAACCCGGCAATCTCTTCTTCGCTGAACTCTGCAAACAACAGCTGTAACGCTTTTCCTCTTCGTTCCTCCATTTTTGCAGAGTACGCTTCCACTTTCCCGGTTACTTCCAGACAGACAGAATGGTTTGCACCTTCTTTCATGGTAAGATATCCTTTTTGTTCCAGCACTGTCGCCAGTTTCTTGATATTTTGCCTGGAACAGCCCATAAGCTTCCCCACTCTGGTCAATGTTTTCGGTTCCGGACATTCCTCCACCATAGCGAGCAGCAGCCACTGTTTCATAGACAAATCAGTCTGAATCTTTTCGCATGCCGTCTGCATCCTGTTTTGCCAGATAAAGATACTGCAAAAAAGTGCCCTCATCCGGTGCGGCGTATCACAATCATATTTGTCCAGCATTTCTTCCATCATCATGAGATCCTCCTGTCAGTAAAGCGGTAACAAGTTACCATTATTATAGTAACTTGTTACCGCTTTGTCAAGAAGAGGAACGGCTTTGTTATTATTTTCCGACATTACTGTAAGCCATGGCATAAAAGATCTCCTGTGAATTCAACTTTACTTCATTCAGGCTTCGATCCGCATAAATTCCTTTTGCTGTCAGACATTTTCCCTTCTCATCGTCATTCATCATCGTCTCAAACATCCAGTCCAGACGTTCTTTCAGTTTCCCGTCAAGGATCGGTACTGCCACTTCCACCCGCCGGATGGTATTTCTTGTCATAAAATCCGCTGAAGCGATATATACTTTTTCCCGGTCTTTTGTGCCAAAACGATAGATTCTGGAATGCTCCAGAAAGCGTCCTACAATACTCACAACTTTGATATTCTCTGTATAACCTTTTACCCCGGGAATCAGGCAGCAGATCCCCCGCACAATCATTTCAATTTTTACGCCGGCCTGCGAAGCTTCTATCAGTTTATCGATAATCGCCTTATCTGTCAGAGAATTAATTTTAATGCCGATATATCCGTCCTCCCCCTGCTTCACATGAGCAATCTCTTCCTCGATCATATCCAGTACCCTGTTCTGCAAGCACTTTGGAGCTACCAGAAGAAGGCTGGTCTGTTCCACCGTTTCTCCTTTCAGGAGTGCCGCAAAGACTTCGGCTGCTTCTTTTCCGATCTCCTGATTGGCCGTAATCAGTGACAGATCGGTATACATGGCTGAAGTTTTCTCATTGTAATTTCCGGTTCCTATCTGTGTAATGTAGGACACCCCATTCCCTGTTTTTCTGGAAATCAGACAGAGTTTGGAATGTACTTTATAACCGTTCAGGCCATAGATCACCCTGCATCCCGCTTCTTCCAGTTTTCTGGAATATTCGATATTACTTTCTTCATCAAACCGTGCCCGCAGTTCCACCAGAACAACTACTTCTTTTCCGTTTTCCGCTGCTTCCACCAGTGCATCCACGATCTGACTTTTATCGGCAAGTCGATAAAGCGTCATCTTTATGGATACAACCGTATCATCCTTTGCAGCCTCATAAAGCAGGCTGATAAACGGCTTAATGCTTTCAAATGGATAAGACAATAAAACGTCTTTCTTCTCAATCTGCGGAATCAGATGACTCTTTTCCTCCAATTCCGGAGTCATTCTCGGAGTACGTCGCTGATAAAACAGAGCTTCCTGATCTGTATTTTTCAGATAGCTCTGGATCGCAAATACAAAAGACATATCCAGCGGAACTCTTGAAAGAAACACATGATCTTTTTCTACCTTAATATCCTTACACAGAGAACTGATCATTTTTTTACTGAGTTCTCTGGAGAGCTCCATTCTTACCGGATTCATTCTTTTGCGCTGCTTAATCAGATTTTCCATCGCCTCCCGGTAATCCAGATCCTCATCAAAAATCGTTTCTGTGTCGATATCCGCATTTCTTGTGATCCGCAGCAGGGATTTCTCTTTCACTTCATAATTTCGGAACATTTTGGGAAGGAAATGAAGAATCAGTTCCTCTGAGAGCATAAAGGTTCCTTTTCTGGTCGGAATATCAATCAGTCGTTTGAACACATTATTGCTGCAGGGGATAATGGCAGTCCTCGTCTTTCCCCCTTTACTTGCAAGCAAGGCCACCGCATAGATATCCTTATTTTTCAAGAATGGGAACGGCTGCTGTTTGCTGACAATATTGGCCGATAAGTACGGCGCGATCTCCTGGTCAAAATAGGTTTCCAGCAATTTTCCTTCTTCTGCCGACAGTTTGTTAAAATTAATCAGCCGGATCCCTTTTGGCTCCAGTTCTCCCATCAGCTGCTCATAAATCGCAGCCTTTTTCTGATCCAGATCCCTGGTGGCTTTCAAAATTGCTTTCACTTGTTCTTCGCTGGTCATATTTGTCTTGTTTTCACGTACCACTTCCGAAGATTCCATCTGATCCATAAGCGTGCCGACTCTCACTCTGTAAAATTCATCCAGATTGGACTGGTAAATGGCTGCAAAGGTCAGTCGTTCCGCCAATGGTACCCGCGGATTTCCCGCTTCATTTAATACCCGTTCGTTAAATTTGAGCCATGACAATTCTCTGTTCATCATATAAGGAATTGGGGCTGCTTTTTTTGTCTTTTTCTCAGCATTTTTCATCTTCACAGTTCCTCTCACAACAGTTTTCTTCTTTTACGCATTGATTCCTTCACTTATGAGAAAATCTTGCCTGTTTCTTCTGACGCAAAACATTCGCACAGAGATATTATAATGCATACATATCAAATCTCTGAGATGCCTGTGTTAAGTTTACGTAAAATACGAGGCTTCCCAAGGGAAGCCTCGTTAAAATCTGTTTATCCACATATATCATGCCAGATTTTGTTCTCTGATCTAGCGCAGTACGGTTTGAATTGCCAAAAGAAAACGCCGGACTGTTTCCGATGGAGCAGTAGAATGGAGCAGCCCATAAGGGATGCTGTGATCCCACTCCACTGGAATTACTTTCAGCAGGGGATGTACATTTTCCCAGGCCTGAACGGCCATCAAAATATCATTACTGTTTTCGCAGCGGTTAAATACCTCCACACAGTAAAAATCGAAATCTACAATATTGATTTGACTGTAATTCTGCCAGATGTCATCCCTCAGCTGATCCACATAATGGCTCCAGCCCCGGTGCATCAGCATCAGATTTTCCCCATACAGATCCGGAACCGACAGTCTGTTTTTATCCGCAAGCCTGTGATGAATTGACACCGCACAGCATAACGGTTGTCTGGAAATCTCAAACCCTGCACAGTTTCGCAGATTCAGCATGGTATCATCGAAGATACCGGCTACCACATCAATATTCTGCCCAAGATTCTTCAAAATCTCCCTGGCATTTTCCGGTGTATTTTCAAAAGGAACAAGCTGAAATTTGATCTCAGGACAGAGATCGTGGATCTTTGGCCACAAATCTACCAGAATCTTTGCCGGTGTCATGGGAGATGTTCCAATGCGAATGACATTAACATCCTCCTGCATGGCATTCTTTGCCCGAATCACGGAATCCTGGCAATACTGAATCACGTATTTTGCATCATGATACAATGAGATTCCCGCTTTTGTCAGTTTCAGTCCCCGGTGAGTCCGTTCAAAGAGCTTCACACCTAAATCTTCTTCCAGCAGATTAATCTGTTTAATTACAGCTGTTGGAGAAATATAGGATAGTTCCGCTGCCTTGTTGAAACTGCCGGCATCAGCTACCCGAAGGAATGTTTCAAGTTTGGGATTGTACATAGTGGTCGCCGCCTTTTATTCATTGTCTCTTTCACTAACAAAGTGGAAAAACAAAAGCCCTGCAACCATTATATCTCAAAACATCCCTTGGTTCAACACCTGTTATCGATGCAGCCCGGTCAGCATTTCTACGGTAGCCGGATCATAATGGGAGAAGAACAGACTCTCGGCCTCGTCCAGAGCCCGAATTGCATTCATGTCCGCTTCATCCAGAGAAAAATCAAACACATCCATATTCTGAATCATCCGTTCTTTATGTGTGGATTTGGGAATCACAACCACGTCGCTCTGGATCAGGAAGCGAAGTGCAGTCTGGGCTGCAGATTTTTCATGTTTGACGCCGATTTCCATCAGTACCGGATTGGTAAAGAAATCCTTGCGTCCCTCAGCAAAAGGTCCCCAGGACTCATGCTGTACACCATACTTTGCCATATATTCGTGAGCTATCTTTTGCTGCTGGAACACATGGGTCTCCACCTGATTGATCGCAGGTTTGATCTTTGCAAACCTACAAAGATCAATAAATCGATCCGGATAAAAATTTGACACACCGATGGCACGAATCCATCCCTCCTGGTATGCCTCCTCCATCGCGCGATAGGTTCCGTAATAATCATTGAATGGCTGATGAATCAGTACCAGATCAATATAATCTGTCTTCAATTTCTTTAAGGATTCCTGAAGCGACGCTTTCGCATTTTCATAGCCTGCATTGCTGATCCATACCTTGGTAGTGATAAAGAGTTCTTCCCGAAGAACACCACACTTGTTGATTGCGCTGCCAACCGCTTCCTCATTTCCGTAAGACTGAGCAGTATCAATCGAACGATACCCCACACTGATAGCATCCAGTACACAGCGCTCGCATTCCTCATTGCCGACCTGATACACGCCATAGCCGAGAACCGGCATTTTAATTCCGTTGTTTAAGGTTACATATTCCATAACTTGATTCCTCCTTCTTTAGTTCAGTAATATCTGGATCAACAGGCAACCTTTGCTTTCCTTTCTGTCCTTATTATAAAAAAAACGAGACCTCAAAAGAAGTCTCGTTTTTTTATGCAGTAGAAACCAAATGGTTATTACTCATTCATTTGTTCTTCTACTTTTCTCCGACTATCGCAAAAATACATGCAGCAGCTTTCCGTATAATTTTCTCCTGTATGGCTGATACCGCATGGGCAGATCCATCCACGTCTTTTTATCCACAATGCTTTTCCTGTGTGAAAACGTCTCAAAGCCTTCCCGACCGTGATAGGCACCCATACCACTTTCCCCGACGCCGCCAAATCCCATCTCGCTGGTTGCCAGGTGAATGATGGTATCGTTGACACAGCCTCCACCGTAGGAACACCGCTCTGTAACCTCCCGAATCCGCTGCTGATCTTCCGAAAACAGATAAAGCGCCAGCGGCTTTGATTTTCCGGCTAAAAGTGAATAAACTTCCTCAAAGTTATCAAAGGTAAGGACCGGCAGAATCGGACCGAAAATCTCCTCCTGCATTACCGGATCCTCCCATGTGACATCCGTCAGAATCGTTGGGGCAATCTGCAGTGTTTCTTTTCTGGCTGTTCCGCCAAGCACCGTTTTTTTCTGATCCATCAGCCCCAGCAGACGCATAAAATGCTTTTCGTTAATCACTCTGCCATAATCCGGATTGGACAGCGGATCTGTTCCGTACTGCCTGAGAACCTGATCGCACAGTTCCTTTACTAACTGATTTCTGATGCTGCTGTGACAAAGAATATAATCCGGTGCTACGCAGGTCTGACCACAGTTCAGATATTTACCAAAAACAATCCGTTTCGCAGCCAGTTTCAATTTTGCCGTGGAATCCACAATACACGGACTTTTTCCGCCTAATTCCAGAACTGCAGGGGTCAGCGTCTCCGCAGTATGGCGCAGTACTTCTCTTCCCACATTCTGACTTCCGGTAAAAAATACGAAGTCAAATTTTTGCTCCAGCAACGCGGCATTCTCTTTTCTTCCCCCGGTTACGACAGCCACATACTCGATCGGAAAGCATTCCGTTATAATTTTCTCAATGATGGCACTGGTAGCCGGAGAGTATGCACTGGGTTTTACAACTGCTGTATTTCCTGCGGCAATTGCATCCGTCAGTGGATCAATGGTCAGCAGCAGGGGATAATTCCATGGACTCATGATCAGGGTATTCCCGTAAGGCGAAGGCTTCCGATAGCTGGAAGACGCAAACTGGGCCAATGGTGTATGTACTCTTTTCTTTGCTGCAAATCTGCGGGTGTGACTTATCATATAGGTAAGTTCGCTGAGCACCAGTCCGGTTTCACACATAAATCCCTCAAAATCACTTTTCCCAAGATCGGCTTTGAGAGCAGCGTGAATCTCTGATTCGTATTTTTTCACTGCACTGCGCAGTTTTTTTAGCATCTCAATTCGGAACTCTACCGGCAAAGTTGCACCACTATGGAAAAACTTCCGCTGTTTTTCCAGAATTTCTTCTATCTTCATGCTGTCTTCCCCCAATCAGCCACCTGGTAATAAAATTTCTCCAGCTCACGCGCATCCATCAGTTTGGGCACCGGATAGAGCGGATTGGCCTCTCTCGCAGCATGCTTTGCCATCCCGGGAATATCTTCTTCTTTGATTCCGGGAAGTGTTTCCGGAATATCCATACGTCGATTTAATTCCCGAATTGCCTGAATGAATTTTTCCGCCCCATCTTTACAAGAATCACTCTCCCTGGAGACTCCCGCCGTAACACCAAGTTCTTTTAACTTCTTCTGTGCCGATTCCCCATACTCTTCCAGCACAATCGGCATCAGCACTGCATTGGCAAGTCCATGCGGAATGTTATACTGACCTCCCAGGGAATGCGCTACCGCATGAATGTATCCCACATAGGATTTTGAGAATGCAATACCGGCTTTGTATGCTGCCTGCAGCATATTCTCACGAGCCTCCCGGTTTATTCCCTCGTGATAGGCAGTCTCAATATTGTCAAAAATCAACCGAACCGCTTCTTTTGACAGTGCTCTGGTTTCCTTGCTGGTGGAACCTCCTATGTAAGCTTCGACAGCGTGCGTGAGGGCATCCATCCCTGTCGTCGCAGTCAGATGCGGTGGAAGCGTATAAGTCACCTCCGGGTCGAGCACTGCATAGGACGGAATCAGTGTAAAATCGTTCATCGTATATTTATGTTTCTTTTCGCTGTCTGTGATCACAGCTGTAATCGTCACCTCACTGCCGGTTCCTGCCGTTGTCGGGATGGCAATCAGCGTTGGAATCTTCCTGAGCACACGCAGCAGTCCTTTAAGTTGGTTCAGGGATTTCTTCGGGTATGCAATCCGTGCGCCCACTGCCTTTGCACAGTCCATGGACGAACCGCCGCCAAACGCGATCAGAGCTTCACAGTGTTCCCTCATATATAATTCTCTGGCTTCCTCAATATTGTGCACGGTAGGATTCGCACAGGTTGTGTCATACACCGCACAATGAATCCCATTCTCCTTCAGCAATTCTTCCAGATGCGCTGTGCTGCCGCCGCTGCGCAGTCCATGATCCGTAACCAGCAGCACTGATCGGATGTCGCTTTTGTTCAACACCTTTGGAATCCCGCTGATATTTTCACAGATTTTCGGTTCCCGATATGGCAACACCGGAAGTACCAGATGGAATGCAAACTGGAAAATTCTGCAATATACTTTTGCCGCTTTTTTCATTATTTGAAACTTTCCTCCTTACCAATTTCACGCAGATTGGAGGCTATCGGCTCCAGTGCTTCGTAAAATATCCTATCAATTTACTCCGCATTATATTATTTTCCATCCGTTTCGTCAAGAGCTTTGATGCTCAAACTATTTAAAAACCGGTTTCGTGTAACCTCTGAACAGTAATGTTTCGTATGCGGTCTGAACAGTAATTTTCTCTACGTCATGCTCTCTCTGCACGGATTCATTTTCTGCGTACCGGGCGCACATATTTCCAACAATGTTTTGGATCATGATAAAAATAAAACATCCTGCCTTGTGTTGTATCCAGTACATAACCACTGGCTTCGTAATCACACTCCTTCATTGCCTGTTCTATTTTTGCCCCCACAGTTCCGTTTTCTGTTTCATAATCAAAGGGACCGTGTTCAAATACAATGTATTCCCCTTCTTCCACATCCATCAGCTGCAGAACCTTCCCTGCGGTTCATTGATAAATGCCATGACCTGACCGCTTCCGCTGTTTGCTTCGCTTTCCCCTGCATCATCCAGTTTCCCCCGGATACCATCCAGCAGTCCGCAAATCGTCTCGTAATCCTGTCCTGGAATCCTGCTCTGTTTCTGCCAGAAATCCCAGTATCCGACACTCTCAAAAAGTTTATCGTCCCAGGGCTTATAAACTCAAAAAACGATCGATCCCATCAGCAATACCGGCAACAATTTTCTGCTGATACTCTTCATCCGCCATCAGGGTATCTTCCTCCGGATTCGTCATGAATCCCATCTCAACAATCGTTACCGGAACCTGGCACCAGTTAATCCCACTCATGGTATCTGTCTCCCAGACATTTTTATTTTCACATCCTGTTTCTGCAACCAGAGAATCCAGGACACAGACAGATAATGCTTTACTTTGAGCGTATAACTCCGAATTATACGGATTCTGCTCTGTCTGGCATATCGTCATAGCCCCATGTACGGAAGTATCTTCCGAACCATTGGCATGGATACGTATAAATGCATCCGCATTTGCTTCATTTGCAATTGCTGCTCTTTCCGAATTGCTGATATTCACATCATTTGTAGTTCTGATCATGATCACTTCATATCCCCGAAGCTCCAGCTCCTCCTGCAATTTCAGAGCAACCTGCAGATTTAATTCATATTCATTCAGACCACTGGTTTTTCCGCTCGTTCCACTGGACACTTTCGCCTTTGTTTCACTTGCTCCGGGTCCAATTGGTTCTGTTTCATAGTTCCCTTTTTCCTGATGTCCGGCATCAATCACAACAACATAGCCATTTTCGGTTTCCTGGCTCGGCACTTTCTCCTGACTTTCAGAGATATTATTACCATCTTCTTTACTCTCTGTCACCGGAACCTCTTCACTCTCTGACGATACATTCTTCGTTTGTTCTTCCTTCGTTTGTTCTTCCTCCGTCTGCTCTTCTATCACACTCTCCTGAACAGCGCTTTTGCCAGCTGCCGATGACTTTTCACTTACAGAATTTGCCACGTTCTGATCAGATCCACATCCAGACAGCATAACGATCATGGAAATAACAACTGCAATACCCACATGTCTATATTGTAACCTTTTCATTGATAACCTTTCTCCTTCTCATACGCAACAATTAAATCCCGATTGGACACCTGATAGGTATTCAGCAGATCCTCCGAAAAATCATCCGGGGAAATTGTAGGAATATACCAGTCAAACTGAGAAAAATACTCTGTCAGGGTATTATCATCAAATTTTCGCCCCAAACGCGCATAGATGCCGTTTCTTGCACGTCTGCACATATCTGCATCAAAATCCTTCAGGTCGGAGTTCGTAAAGTACATGTGATCACAGTTCATGATAAAATACAGAACCGGATCTTCCATCTCCTCTTTTTCCGACTCTTTGGAAGGCTCCTCTTCTGCCAGCTCCGGCACTGTTGTTTCCGTCTTTTCTTCGACAGCTTCACTTTCATAGGCTGTTTTGGTACCTTCTGTCACTTCGATCTCTTCACTCTCCGGTACAGCAGTTCTGTCCGTGATAGTCTCACTTTTTGAACTGGCGGAATGAGTTTCTTCACCTTTTTCCGATGAAAACAAGCCGCTGCTGATTCCGATATATGCAAATAAACCACAAGCCACAAGTACTAATACCCCAAGCAGCGCTGCAAGAATCGGAACCGCACTTCTCTTTCGGGTTGGTCGAGCCGCAAGCGGCGATTGCTCCTGTTCCTCTGTTTCTCCTGAAATACTGTCCGCTACTGCTTCCATCTGCAATACCGGTTTTATTTCTGCTGAATTTTCCGGAATGATATTCCGGATCTCTTCCGGAATGGGTGTTCCATCTTTCGGACAATAACGTATGGTCCTCTTGGTAATTAAAAAACCACACTCCGGGCAGCGGGGAATTTTCTGACCGCATTTGCTGCAAAATTTTGCATCGTCTTTTATGTTCTCTCCACAATGAATGCATTTCATCCTGTTTTTCTCCCTCTGTTTTTTTCCTCTTCGGTTAAGAAGTGCTGTTTTTACCCGTTTTATTGCATCAGGAATCAAAACACAGACAGCAAAAAACAGGATTATGGATATTGCTGTAAGCGCTTTATGATTCTCAATAAATGCATACTGCTTGGCAAATCCATAAACCCGGGTGGTTCTCACCGAAGAATCGGCTCCGTTCGCTTCCACGAATATTGTTCCACCGGCATAAACATGATTACACTTCCACTGATAGGTTTCCGGTTCGATCTCATTCAGGGAAACTTCCCCGTTCTCATCTGTCTGTATGGAAAACAGATACTCTTCACCGGAATAAATCTCAATTTCCTGATTCGCCAAAGAATCCCCGAAATCCAGATTGGTATGAACCTTCTGAATCACTTCGATTTGCTCAATAGAGTCGATGATTGCATCGCTAACCCTGGACGCATCATCTACCCCCGCATAAGCACCTCCGGTGCTGACGGATATATTTTCAAAAAAATCTGCTGCACCTGTGCTCGCATCCGTCCCAATAGAGAATACATTGATCAGGCTATCCTCAAAATCACCAACAACGCGTTCATCGGAATCCTCATAATCAACACTGATTTTCGCATTGAACAAGGCAAGCAGTACCTCATCATAGGTGTAGTTCGTATTTGGTTCGGGATCCAACGGAGCTGCATCACCCAGAATAATGATCACTCTCTGCGCAGTATCCCGCCAGTTCAAACCAACTGCCGCCATAAGAGCGGAGTAAACCGTTTCCTCTTCGTCACCGCCGTTTCCAAGATCCAGCGAATCGATGGCATCAAGAATGGCATCTTCCGAATCTGTAAATGGAAGCTGTATTTTATATGGATAGTCTGCTGAATAATCGGATCTTGATGAAAAATCCCTGTAGTCGATGATTGCAACCCGAAAATCACTTGTTTTTTCTGCAAGATGTTCGAGAATGTCTGTCATATTCTCCTTTGCATTTTCGATATCATCGCCCATAGAGCCTGTTGTGTCTATCACAAAACAGAGATCCAATCCGCTTTGCGTTTCTGTTTTCAGCACACGACCTACCGTAGTATCTTTCGTTTTGAGTGCATTTACGACCGCTGTATTTGCGTTGATTAATCCACTGTAGCCTCCCGTATAATAATATCGCCCCATTGTTGATGATGTTAGAATGGTCTTGACCTCAGGGCCCGTGAGAGATGGGTTCGCTGCAAAAACCAGACCAGCCACTCCTGTCACATGCGGACAGGCCATGGAAGTTCCGCTCATCAACTGATAACCATTCGCATTACAGCTATAGACATCATAACCAGGGGCAGCAACATTAACCCGCGATCCAACATTTGAAAAAGATGCATAGGAATAGCGGGTTTCCTGTGGCGTGGAATTTGACGAGTCAATGCCGATCGCTCCGACCACGATGACTCTGTCCTTTACGGATTCCTCATCCATCAGATTGAGAAAATTATTATATAATGCAAAGGAATCGCCTATTTCCCCCCGCCATCCAAACAGATATTTTATCTTCTCCCACCATGTCATTTCTTCCCGATACCCGTAAGCCGCAGAATCATCTTTATAATAGTAGGTAGAATTGCTGTTGCCGGCAGCCACACAAATCACAAAATCTGATTTCCCAGCATCTTCCCGGGCAGAAATAATACGTGCCAGGCCTTTTTCTGCAAGATTTGCCTGCAAAGTCAAATAATCAACGGCATTTTGGTTGCCATGGCTGGCGGCAAAACCCACCAGCCGCGACGTGTTCTGGCTGATATTGATCGCCTGCACATCCTGATCAATCAGTTTTTTCAGCGAAAGTAAATAGGCATATGCCGTTGCATAATTTTTGAAAATAGATCCATTGGATTCATAATAGACTTCTGCATAATATAATTGACCTTTGCCGCCTGTTACCCCCGCAACGCCTACGTTATTGTTCCAGTCAGCTGCCATGATACCGGAAACATGCGTTCCATGATCTTCCGCTGAAAGAGTGTATTTATTTTCTGTTGTTTTGCCTGTACTTTCATCAACGAATAAACAGCTTGTATTTGCAAAAGAAAGATCACTATGGCTTGTATTCGGCATCGTGTCAATCAACCCGATTTTCACATCGGACAGCTGATCCAGATATCCCCATGCGCCTGGCGCATCGATTGCTTCCATTCCCCAATTCTCACCGCCTGGAACATTAACATTCCATGTATCGCCATTCCAGTCGTCCGTAGGATAAACTGCATCTTTATAGTCAAAATCATCGTCCGTATGATAGGTATCCTCTTCGAGTTCGGTAACCAGATTTAGATATGCGTCTTCTGCAACGGGGGACGCTTTCATCTCTTTCACAAGATCAGTAAGCGTCTCATATTCCATCGCCTCAGGAAAAGTAAGTTTATAAATACCGATATCCGCCATCGAATCATCGATCTCTGCATCATATCCTTTCAGAAACTCCCCGATCTCTTCTTCAGAAGCCGCTTCACGAATCAGAACAACAATCTCATTGTTCACATACAGCATACCGGTTTCTTCATCAAAATCGATCGTCTCAGATTTTTCTGCAATCTCAACATGTCCAATCGGCGCATTTCCTTCCTCACTCTGTGAAGGATATACATGCGGAAAAATAAACCAGACCCACATCACCAGAAAACCTGCAAAAAGAAGCAGGACAAGAACGAGTGCGATAACTGCTTTCTTAATTTTCTTTTTCATTATGATTTTCTCCTTTTACTGCAATGATAGATGCGAATATGGAAAAAGAAACAGCTGCCAGCAAAACAAACGTTATCGCGGCCAGGCACAGATAATCCGAAAACGCTTCCGTCCTTCCCACCAAAAGAGCCTGTCCTCCCGGCGGGAAAACTCTCACAGCTTTCGAGCACCCACAGATCAGGCCAATGTCAATCACCACATTCAGAGTACATGCCACACCACAGCAGACGAAAATCACCCGGAGTCTATTCAGATGACTCCAAATGAGGATCAACAAAATGATTGCCAGAAGAACAAGCACGATTGCAAACGGCAACCTGGATGACAAAAATTCTGTCATCCAGTCACCGTCCATGTTCCCAATACCCGGAAGATCCGTTACTCCTGCCAGATAATGAAAGAATAGAAAAACTGTCGAAACTATCAGAAAAACCGAAAGTAAAATTGTCATTACAACAGATATGTTTTTTTTCATACAACCCCCATCTGATTTTTTAAACCAATCACTATTGCTAAATCATTCTATCCAAAAAGGTGCGCACTGTTCTGTTCGTGCGCACCTTCTTTCTCCCTGAGTTTTGATTTCCCAACTTTCTTGCCGCATGAAGTGCAAAACGCAGCCACTGCAAAATGCCATTCATTAGTCATAGTAATAACTGTACCATCCAAAAGAATTCTGGATTTCCATTTTCTTTTGACTCCACAGCCAGTCAACATCACTGCAGATCATAGTTTTTTCTTTTCCGTCATAAAGATACAGATCATCATCAGCGATATACAGCAGAGTGGATGGATCTACACGGATATACAAAGTTACATCATCTGCGATGATATTCTTGCTTCCGTCTGGAGAAAACGCAGTCAATTCATATCCATAATTGCTGTGATATCCTGTGTAAGCGAGAATTGTACCGTCACTGTAAAGATTGATGTCATCAAACAATACATCCTGGGCAAGCAGAACCTTCTTTCCGTCAGAATAAGAATACAGATCGCAATAGACGCAGTCATTGCTGGTATATTCCCCGCTGATATAATAAACGGTTGAACCATCAATGTAAGAAACTTCCGCATCATCAGTAATAATCTGAAAGCTGCCAACGGTCCCTTTATTTACGGAAGCAGCATAGAAACCACCATTTGAGTCATTCATATATACATTGGAATCCCCAAGATAAAGGACTGCATAACTGCTTTCATAAGCTTCCGCGAAAGTCTCTGCTGCCGATTTGGACATCTGAATAGCTGCAGTGCCGGCATCCGCAGTGGAGACAAGATAGTTCTGTGCTTCGTTGTCCATGGAAAAGAGATCTGTCACATCAAAAACAGAGGACACGTTTTCCAGTGCAATCGTATCTGTCACAAGATCTGTTGTATTATACATGATGCCATAGTAACAGAATCTCGTCTGAAGAACATTTTCACTGATTGCAGTCAGTTTACCTTTGTTATAACAATAAAGAGTCTGTACCGCAAACGCATTGTCTTTACTCTGAAGAGCTTCCCTCATTTCGATTCTGTCTGCTGCCTCCTCATACTTTTCATAGTCAGCATAATAAGAATCATAATCATAAGAGGTTCCATTCTGCTCTTTATAGAAACAGAATTCCAGCCATTCACCGTCGTAACCCTGACCATTGGTTTGTGCCAATGCAATCAGGTCGTTCTTTACAGCATCTGTTACGACAAGATATCCGTTTTCATCTTCCAGGGATTTATACTTATCAATAAACGCCTGATAATCACTGATGTGCTCATCAGAGCTATATCTTTCCACATATTCCTCCATGGAGTAACCGTACCATAGAAAGTACACATCATTTGTACAGGATGTATAAATCTGCTCATAATCCTCCGGATCAGAGTTACTGTCCAGTGCATAATATCGATAGGTCGGAATACCATACTCCTCGATATCCGGCTCCACAATGCCGGAATCTGCAGACTCATAAGGGTCCTCAACATAGTCGTAAAGAGTAAGAGAAGTACCATTTGCTGCGGTAAAATAGGTCACACCATCAATTGCATAGAAGACATTTACATTGTCGCCCAGTTTTTCGGAATCTTTCTCAAATCCCACAACATACAGACTTTCATTGTAATCTTCGTCTTCTCTGGTATAGAAAATATGATCAAAATCAACGGCATCATAAACATATCCATAATCAGCTGCCAGTTTTATTTTGTTATCTTTTTCATTCAAATCAATACCATACATCGTATAGCCATCCGTGTATGAACCAGCTTCATACACAATACGGCTGGATCCGTCTGTGTAATAGTTATTCACAGATTTTGCAATCTGTGTACTTTCTTTTCCATCATAACAATAGAGCGTATCTTCTCCGCTCACATATGTAACCGTGCCATCCTCAAGGAATCGGAAACCCAATCGTACATTCGTAGCTATTACGTCAATATAGTTATCGTTCTTTCCGGAATGTTCCTTCAGTTTCCCATACTCGGCACGACAGAGCGAGCCGGTACCGAAAGATGCATCATATTTCGTATAGTAATATACATACTCTCCATCAGGACTAAAGGACAGCAGATAGGATTCTGCGGCATCTGACTTGCTGGCCGCAATTTCAATCGCCTCGTCTTGCTTGAGGCTGGTCAGCAGCTCATATTTCCCATCAGAAAGATAAACATATGCATTGTCATTGCGGCCCACAACAGAAAGCCCCACTTTCACTGCAATTCCCACGATCACAACGACTGCTGCTGCAGCCGCTCCCACAATCAGCTTTCTCTTCGTTTTCTTTTCAGGTTTCACAGAAACCGGCTGTTTTCTGCGTTTCGCCGGAGTACTATCATCACTCCAAGTTTCCTGAACCTCTGACGTTTCCGCCGTCGCCCCTAAAAAATCAGACAGCTTTACACCACAGGATCCGCAATATTTGCTCTGATCAGGCAATTTTGCACCACAATTCGGACAATACATATTTCTTTCCCCCACTTTTCGTAACTTTTTGCAATCAGGCGAAAAGTTCCATTCGCTTGATTTCCCCATACTCTCATCTTTGGCATCACCTGCAGTATCCGCAGCTTTCGAAAAGACAATAGATTTGACTGATATCGATCTTAATTTACCATTTTCTCTCTCTGCTTGTCAATATACATGCAGAATCCGGATTCTGCTGTATATCACATCAATAATGATACTTCTTCTTTTTCACCACAAGGAAGATTGTGCCAAGCACAACTGCCATAAATTCAGCAACAACGATAGAAATCCAGACACCCTGAATCTCCCAAATCATTGGCAGGAACATAACTGCAGCACTTTGAAATACAAGAGTATGCAAAAAGGAAATCATGGCAGAAGTCGCACCGTCATTGAGGCAGTAAAGAAATCGGACGCAAAAATACCAAATCCCATAAAAGCAAAGGATAAAGCAAAAATACGGAAACCAGAAACAGTCAGCTCCATCAGTTCTGCATCATATCCGACAAAAATATTTGACAGCGGCACCGCAAGAAGTTCACCGGATACTACCATGCCAACACCAAATATGCCGATCATAGTAAGGCTTTTTCGAAGCAGCCCTTTGAGTTCCGGATAATTTCTGGCGCCATCGTGATAACCGATGATTGGTGCGGTACCAATGGAATACCCCACAAAAGCCGCGGAGAAAATCATGCTGACATACATCATCACATCATAAGCTGTCTTTCCAAGCCTGCAGTACCAAACATAAAACCAACCGTACCCAGAATCATAAGAACGGGCATAATCAAATTGATCGCCGCAAAAGGTGTTTTCCCTGCAAAATTGGAAACAAAAAAGCCATCCACCACGCTGTAGATTGATGTAAAGATCATCATTGCAATGCATGGCAAAGTAAATTTTATGAGTTTTCGATAGGTAAAATGATCAGAAAGCTGAATATTCATGATGTCCTCCCAAACCAGCGGTTCGCCATCTCCCGCCGCCCAAAACAAGTTCGCGGCTTATTGTCAGAATTCTCATAGAGTTCTCCTTTATAGAATGTCGATCTGCTTGCGGATACAATCCGCATATTTTCCCATCAGTTGTATATAAGTATTGATTTCTTCTTCCGACCAGGTATCAAATGCCCGTACCTCAGCTTCATAGAGTCTTGCCACGGTTTTCTGGACATATTCTTTCCCCTTATCCGTCAAAACGATTTTTTTCGCTCTGCCAGTGTACTGTTCGAGATAAAGAATGTGATCTGCTTCCAAACCGCGAATAGCGGAATTCACTGTCTGCTTACTGATACCGGATTTTTTGTAAACATCACTGAGCAGACACTCATCATCTGCGTCATAGATGGTATACAGTACAATAGAAACACTGTCTGTGATACCGAGCTTTAACGATGCCTGATGATATAGGGCCTCCATTTCAGAAGTCAGATAATTGATCCGATGGATTTCGTTCCTGTGATTACGATTCATTTTCACACCTCCAAACGTACGATTTCGTGCGTTTGCCATAATAGTACGAAACCGTATGTTTGTCAATAAGATTCTTAATTTCGAAAAGTGAATGGACTTTACACTTCCTATGTGATTCAATTAGAATGCACGCAAAAGAAGGGGGCAAAATATTTTTGCCCCCTTCAAAATCCTATTTTACTTCCACAAGCTCGATTGTAAAGTTCAATTCTTTTCCAGCCATTTCATGATTTGCATCAAGTGTGATTGTTCTTTCATCTTTTGCCGTTACCTTCACCGGGAACGGCTGTCCCATTGCATTTGAAAGATAAACCTGCTGACCAACGATCAGTTCTTCCGAACCCGCAAGCTGTGCGATTTCAAAGGTCATGACTGCATTTGGATCCGGCATACCGTATGCTTCTTCCGGCATTAAATGGGCATCTACAATCTGTCCTACTTCCATATCAGCAACAGCCGCATCAAATCCTTTGATCATCATGCCCATTCCACATACGAATTCCAGCGGTTCACCACGATCATAAGAAGAATCAAACTGTGTCCCGTCGTTGAAGGTTCCCTTATAATGCACTCTGCATGTTTTTCCAGCATTTTTTCCCTCCAATGTCACATGACCGCCACAGCCGCCGCAGGAATGCCCTTTTTCATGACCGCCGCATCCATGCTCTCCACAGGAATGTCCTTCTTCATGGTCATGATGGTGACAATTAGAACCTGTTGAAATCAGTTCTCCTCTCAGGTAAGTCTCCACAACTTCATCCGTATTTCCTTCTGCCCCTGCAACCAACTCAATTCCGGCTTCTTCGAGTGCAGTTTGTGCACCACTGCCAATTCCTCCGCAAATCAGGACATCAATCCCTTCACCTGCCAGAAGGCCTGCAAGTGCTCCATGACCGGTGCCGTTCGTTTCTATTACTTCACTGGAAATCACTTTCTTATCTTCTACCTCATATACTTTAAAATACTCTGTTCTTCCAAAATGTTGAAATACTTCTCCGTTATCATATGTTACTGCAATCTTCATATTCCATTCCTCCATGCTGTTTCTATTTTTATATCTGATTTATCTTATCATAGTTTATTTCATCGGTAAACTATTCATTATGAATCCGTCTGCCGGAAATTCTGATATTTCATACGTCCTGAAATCGGACCAACCGGATAATCCCGCTTTTTCTCTTTCTCCTTATTTGTGTGAAACATCGTTAACCCAATTTTCCGCAACACAGAGCATTTTTCGGCCTGTGTCTTTCTGCCCGATCTGTAAGAGAACAAATGCTGTGGAAACCGTCTGTATGTATCCCCATTCCCAGATGGCCTGTTCGGATACACCTGTCATACGATGGAGGTATTCGCACCGTTGTTTTCCCCTTTTCAACGGATCCTGCCCGTAATCCTCCACCCATTCCCGCATCAGCACGCCCAGATCATAGGCTTTTTCATAAAACAGTCCATCCGGGTCGATCAGCTTGAAACCATCACCTGGCAGAGTTACGAGAAGATTCCCGTTGTGCGCATCGCCATGCACTAAAACAAATTCGTCCTTATTTTCGTCTGCCTTTCTCGATTTCAAATAAAAATATGTCAGTTCCATGACCTTGTCCGAGCAGGGATGCTCCAGTTTTTCATAGGCTTCCCCGATAAATTTTTCAAACCATACTGTGTTTCCCACAGCCAACTCCGTGTTATTAACAGGAATTTTCCATGTTTCCTGCAATGTTTGGCAGATGATCTGCAACTGCTTGTCAACAGAATACCCCAGTTGACTGATGGGCTTTCCAAGGCGTTCCAGCAGGCAGGCTTTTCTATCAGGATCGTATGCGTATAGCTTCACATATCCGTTTCCGTCCGCCATCCGAAGTGCCGCCATACCGCATGAGAAATCACCGCCAAGATCCTCGGGCATATCAATTTTTATTCTTAACTTCCTGTAAAATTAACTCTCGTCATGTCCAAACAACGCATTATTCATCGTCAAAATCGTCTTCATCCCAGTCTGGATACTGTTGAATACTTCCTTTTGACTTAACTATACGGGGCTTGAAATTCTCCTGTACTTCACTGATTTTCGATACCGTAATTGTGAACATCCAATCATCTCCAAAGTCATAATGAAGTGCAAATTTCTGTCCCTTACAAAGTCCGACCTCATCAAGGGTTATATCTGCAGAAGGTTCGTCTCCCTCAGGATCTGACTGATATGTATATTCACTATACATGCGGTTATCCATACAAAACTCATACAGATGCTCGTCTATGAAATCAAATGCCTCCAGGATAACCTGGCATAATTGATTTAATGTGCTATTACCGCAAATTTCGATATTTCTATAAACATCACGTCCTCTGCCAGCAGGATATATCTTCATCAAATACTGATTATTCA
>JALEOU010000030.1 GCA_022766945.1 Fusicatenibacter sp.
ACTTCATCGACCAGAGCAACCATGATCCGAAGATCACGGATACGGCAAGATGCCTGACTGCCAGATACACAGCTGGGATGACCAACCAGTCGGCACTGAACTCAGCCGTGCTGGAAGTCCACCCAGTGCTCACTCCGGAGCGGATGGCGAAAAGACAGAACGGCAGAAGAATGAAAGAGGATGGAGAGCCGCTGTTCACGCTGACCTCGCAGGACAGGCACGGTGTGTATGTCTGTGAGAAGGCAGATTCTGTAAAGGTCAGAAATGCAACCAAGGCAGGATATGATGTTGCACATGAAGGTGACGGCATCAATCTTGCTTATCCTGACAGCGTGACCAGACGGGGAAGGGTCGGGAAAGGATGCTCCCAGACTCTGGACTGCTCTGGGCAGATGGGAACGCTCATGAGGGGCGGACGCATCCGAAGGCTGACACCGAGGGAGTGCTTCCGCTTACAGGGATTTTCAGATGAACTGTTTGACCGTGCATCGGCTGTCAATTCTGATGCCCAGTTATATAAACAGGCAGGAAATGCAGTTACGGCAACCGTGGCTTATGCGGTTGCAATGTCACTACCGGAGTCCAGAAACTGATGATCCATTTTCTTTTTGGATAGTACTATTATTAGCTTGACTATACGGGCATTCAGAGTGATATATGGTACTACCAAAAGGAAAGGAGCACAGCAGAATGGAAATTATTACAAACGCTGAGAACAGAAAATCATTAGTGAAAACCTTATCCGAGCATTTCGGGGAAAGGGCGGTTTACCTTGGACCACCGAGTTTTGCATACCAGATTGGGAGCATTACGGTGGACAGGGAATCAAAGGTCATTTTTGAAGATGACAGCATGGAAGATGAGGTGAGAAGGGTGCTTTTCCAGAATGATGTAACAATTACGGAAGAAATGCCCGAGAGCACAGATGAAACGGTACAGGATGAAACAGTCAGACTGACAATACGGATTCCAATCGGAGATATGACTCCACAGGGAATCATCAATCTGATGAACATGCTTCATTCCAAGCAGTATCTGATCAACAGGTCCATAGGTGAGAATGGATTTTCCATTTCAGACAGCCTGACAGAAGCACTGAATACACAGAGCTTTGAGAATACAAAAGCGGTTGTGGATTATATTATCGAACAAGGCGGCTGCGATGGGGTGGCTTTTCTGGAAGAAGATATTATTTTTGCAGGATTCCGATATCCACTGGACAGTGAAAGGTATCTGCCCTATATGGAGCTTGCAGCAGCAATGGTAAAGAAAGCATCTGAACAAAAACGGGTGAACCCAAAAGCTACGGTCGAGCAGAATGAAAAATACTATATGAGGGCATGGCTTGTAAATCTCGGTTTTGGCGGTAAGGAAGGAAAAGAGGTCAGGAACTTTTTCTTAAAGAACCTGAAAGGCCATACGGCATTCCGAACTCCGGAAGATGCAGAAAAGTGGAAAGCCAACCGCAGGGCAGAAAGGGGGACAACGGTATGTTCGGAGTAAACAGACAGACCTTGGAAAGGCTGAGAAAAGAATATCCTTCGGGAACGAGGGTGGAGCTTATCCGCCTTGATGATCTATATCGAAAGATCCCGTCAGGAACCATCGGAACGGTGGAGTTTGTGGATGATGCGGGACAGCTTCATACATCTTGGGAAGACAATGGATCACTTGCACTGATTTATGGAGTTGATGAATGGAGAAAAATTGATGGATAAGATTGTGACGGTATGTTATGGAAAAGAAGATTCATGGGAATCCAGAATTGCAGCAGAACATTTCTTCCTACAGGCCATAATTGCCTCAGACGGGAGTGAGAGGGAACGCTATGTTAACATATATATAAAGCTGAAGAGGGGAATGACATATTGCACGGACGAAGAATTTTAGAAGCTGGGAAATATATTATACACAGTTTTTAATTGAAATCTTTGTACAGTTTATGGGTGCGATATAACTGGATATATGTGTGTTTTAGAGCGAATATGTACCTACCGAAAGGGAAAGAAAACAAACGGAGGTACATACCATGAACGAAAA
>JALEOU010000035.1 GCA_022766945.1 Fusicatenibacter sp.
TGAAAACAGGATCAAGGGTCAGTTCATCAGCACAGTCATCCTCGAAATAGGCTGAGATAATCTGATAAATCATCTGCATCAGATTTTCATCGTCTTTATGGAAGCGGACCGACTTATCATTGGTTTTAAATTTCTTTTTGATCAGCTTGGTAAAGCCGATCTTTGCAGCGAATTCTTTTATCAGAAGAAGTCCTGCATCGGAGGATAAATCGCCTCCGTCAAAATTTATTTTAATCTGTCTATTGCTTTTCAGTGTGAAGGTGTTTAAAATATCCATAGAGAGACCCTTTCTGCGGTATTTGTTTGGATTCGACACCTAAATTTTACCACATATTTGGTCTCTTTTTCTATTCACTTATTAGATGAAATGCAATAAGCAGCTTAAATACAGTAACAATGTGGCTTTCAGCCACTTTTACGACATAGTTGTGAATAATTCAGGAATAATTATTTTTTGACACTGATAAATTTACAAAATTAGGAAAAATTGACGTAAAACATAAAAAAATAAAATTTGGGTCTTTACAGATCTCTCATTTTAGTATATAGTAATGTCAATCGAAAAAGAGCAGAGGGAAAGAGAACAGATGCTTTCCCTCTCAAAACTCTTTTGACATCTATCAATAACAGCATAAAGGAAGGGAGTTTATATGACACAGGAAGTAAGAAGTGTCATGGGCGACCAGCAGGGCTTATATCGTCCTGAGTTTGAGCACGATAACTGCGGGATTGGAGCAGTCGTGAATATCAAGGGTCAGAAATCCCATGAAACTGTTGAGAATGCATTGAAAATTGTAGAAAATCTGGAACATAGAGCCGGCAAAGACGCCGAGGGAAAAACAGGAGATGGAGTTGGAATCTTACTGCAGATATCGCACAGATTCTTTTCCAGAGCCTGTTCCTCCCTCGGTATTTTATTGGGGGAGGAAAGAGAATATGGTGTTGGTATGTTCTTCTTCCCTCAGAACGAGCTGAAGCGCAATCAGGCAAAGAAGATGTTCGAAATTATCGTGGAGAAGGAAGGACTGGAGCTCCTTGGATGGAGAAAAGTACCCACCATTCCCGATGTTCTTGGGCATAAAGCGAGAGAATGTATGCCCTATATCATGCAGGCATTTATCAAAAAACCGGATGATGTTGATAAGGGGATTGCATTCGACAGAAAGCTGTATGTGGTGCGCCGTGTCTTCGAACAGAGTAATGATAATACCTATGTCCCGTCGCTTTCCAGCAGAACAATTGTCTATAAGGGAATGTTTCTGGTAAATCAGCTTCGCACGTTTTTCCAGGACCTGCAGGATCCATCCTACGATTCTGCAATTGCGATCGTTCATTCCCGATTCAGCACCAATACAAATCCAAGCTGGGAGAGAGCACACCCGAACCGCTTTATCGTACATAACGGTGAGATAAATACGATTCGTGGAAACGCGGACAAGATGCTGGCACGTGAGGAGACCATGTCTTCCCCGATGCTCCAGGATGAACTGCACAAAGTGCTTCCGGTTGTCAACACACAGGGCTCTGACTCTGCAATGCTGGATAATACACTGGAATTTTTGACAATGAGCGGTATGGATCTTCCGCTGGCTGTGATGATTACGATTCCGGAACCGTGGGCAAACAATCACACCATTTCTCAGGAAAAACGGGATTTCTACCAGTATTATGCAACCATGATGGAGCCATGGGATGGCCCGGCATCGATTCTGTTTTCGGATGGAGATGTGATGGGTGCGGTTCTTGACCGGAACGGTCTGCGTCCGTCACGCTATTATGTGACAAATGACGGATATCTCATTCTCTCTTCGGAGGTTGGAGTTCTGAATATTCCGGAAGAAAAGATCACTCTGAAAGAGAGACTTCATCCCGGTAAGATGCTGCTTGTAGATACCGTTAAAGGAAAAGTCATGAACGATGACGAGATCAAAGAATACTACGCTTTGAAGCAGCCGTACGGTGAATGGCTTGACAGCTATCTGATCCAGCTGAAAGACCTGAAAATTCCGAATCTTCCGGTAGAGGATTACGGCAAGGAAGAACGAGTGAGGCTGCAGAAAGCATTTGGATATACGTATGAGGAATACCGTACATCGATCCGGAACATGGCACTGAACGGTTCGGAGGGGATTGCTTCCATGGGTATTGATACACCTTTGGCGGTTCTCTCTCACGAGCATCAGCCGTTGTTTAACTATTTCAAACAGCTTTTTGCACAGGTAACAAATCCGCCGATTGATGCGATCCGTGAGGAAATAGTTACTTCCACCAGCGTTTATGTTGGAAAAGATGGAAATCTTCTGGAAGAGCAGCCAATTAACTGCCAGGTATTAAAGATTAACAATCCGATCCTTACCAATACCGATATGCTTAAGATTAAAAATATGAAGATCAAGGGCTTCAAGGTCATTACGGTACCGATCATCTATTATAAGAGCACTCCGCTGGATCGTGCAATGGAACGTCTTTTTGTCGAAGTGGACCGTGCGCACAGAGATGGGGCAAACATCCTGATTCTCTCAGACCGCGGTGTGGATGAAAACCATGTGGCTATCCCGTCTCTTCTTGCCGTATCTGCAGTTCATCAGCATCTGGTAAAGACGAAAAAACGTACTTCACTTGCCATTATTCTGGAGTCAGGTGAACCAAGAGAAGTGCATCATTTTGCAACGCTGTTAGGCTATGGTGCCTGCGCAATCAACCCGTATCTGGCTCAGGATACGATCCATGAACTGATTGAAGAGGGTATGATCAGCAAGGATTATTATGCTGCAGTAGATGATTACAATCATGCTGTGATTTCCGGTATTGTCAAGATTGCTTCAAAGATGGGAATTTCCACCATTCAGTCTTATCAGGGATCTCAGATTTTCGAGGCGATTGGTATTTCGCAGGAAGTCATCGACAAATATTTTACGGGTACCGTGAGCCGGGTGGGCGGCATTACACTGGAAGACATCTCCAGAGATGTGGATGAGCGCCATTCTCAGGCATTCGATCCACTGGGCTTGTCTACCGATTTAACTCTGGACAGCATTGGCCGTCACAAATCAAGAAGTCAGGGCGAGGAACATCGCTACAACCCAAGAACTATTCATGCGCTGCAGGAATCCACAAGACGCGGCGATTATCAGATGTTTAAACAGTACACTGCGATGGTGGATCAGGAAGACAGCGGATATTTAAGAAGTCTGATGGATTTTGTGTATCCGGAAGTGGGAGTGCCGCTGGAAGAAGTAGAGAGCGTGGATTCCATTGTGAGAAGATTTAAGACAGGTGCCATGTCCTATGGCTCCATTTCCCAGGAAGCGCATGAGACACTGGCAATTGCCATGAATATCCTTCATGGAAAGTCCAATACCGGCGAAGGCGGTGAGAGTGATGACCGCCTGGTTTCTCCGGAGAGATGTTCGGCAATCAAGCAGGTGGCATCAGGACGTTTTGGAGTGACAAGCAAATACCTGGTGAGTGCAAAAGAGATTCAGATCAAGATGGCCCAGGGCGCAAAACCCGGTGAGGGCGGTCATCTGCCGGCTGCCAAGGTTTATCCGTGGATTGCAAAGACTCGTCATTCCACACCGGGTGTATCCCTGATTTCCCCGCCGCCGCATCATGATATCTACTCCATTGAGGATCTTGCACAACTGATCTATGATTTGAAAAATTCTAATACCGATGCGAGAATTTCTGTAAAGCTTGTATCGGAAGCAGGTGTCGGAACAGTTGCTGCCGGTGTGGCAAAAGCAGGTGCACAGGTCATTTTGATTTCCGGTTATGACGGAGGTACCGGTGCAGCTCCGAGAAGTTCCATTCACAATGCAGGACTTCCCTGGGAGTTAGGACTTGCGGAAACACATCAGACACTGATCAAGAACGGGCTTAGAAACCGTGTCATGATTGAGACAGATGGCAAACTGATGAGTGGTCGTGATGTGGTTATCGCTGCACTTTTAGGCGCAGAGGAATTTGGCTTTGCGACAGCTCCGCTTGTAACAATGGGATGTGTCATGATGCGTGTCTGCAATCTGGATACCTGTCCGATGGGTATCGCTACACAGAATCCGGAACTGCGCAAGCGTTTCAGCGGAAAGCCGGAATATGTAGTAAACTTCATGCGTTTTATAGCGGAAGAAATGCGGGAATATATGGCAAAACTTGGATTCCGTACCGTGGATGAGATGGTTGGACGTTCGGATTTGTTAAAGAGAAATGAGAAGATTACGGATGAACAGTCAGGGCGTGTGGATCTCTCTCAGATTCTGAATAATCCATATGCAAAAGCCGGAGAAAAGGTTACATTTGATCCGAAAGCAGTTTACGATTTCAAACTGGAGAATACACTGGACGAAAAAGTACTGCTGAAAAAACTGAAACCTGCACTGGAGAAAGGTGAGAAGAAGACACTTCGGGTGGAAGTAACCAATACAGACCGAACATTCGGAACGATTTTCGGTTCAGAGATCACGAAACGGTTCGGTACTTCCTTAAAAACGGATACTTATGTGATTCATTGTACAGGTGCCGGCGGACAGAGTTTTGGTGCTTTTATTCCGAAGGGTCTGACGTTGAAACTGGAAGGCGATTCCAATGATTACTTCGGAAAAGGCCTTTCCGGCGGAAAGCTTATCGTATATCCGCCAAAGCACAGAAACTACAAACCGGAAGAGAATATTATCATCGGTAATGTTGCGCTCTATGGAGCAACCAGCGGAGAGGCATACATCAATGGTATTGCAGGTGAACGTTTCTGTGTCCGCAATTCCGGTGCTTATGCTGTTGTAGAGGGTGTTGGTGAGCACGGATGTGAATATATGACAGGAGGCCGTGTTGTAATTCTTGGATCCACCGGTAAGAACTTTGCAGCCGGTATGAGCGGTGGTATTGCCTATGTACTGGATGAGGAAAGCAATCTCTACCGTAATCTGAACAAACAGATGATTTCCATAGAAGCTGTGGAGAGCAAATATGATATCGCTGAGCTTCGCGGGATGATAGAAAAGCATGTACAGAATACAGGATCGGAAAAAGGAAAGAGAGTGCTTGAGCATTTTGAAGAATACCTGCCGAAATTTAAGAAGATTATTCCGAATGACTATAAGCGCATGATGACCCTGAGTTCCCAGATGGAGGAGCGGGGCCTTAGCAGTGAGCAGGCGCAGATTGAAGCTTTTTATGAGAGCATGCGCAAGTAGGAGGTTGAAGCTAAGATATGGGTAAGCCAACAGGATTTTTAGATTATGAGCGCAAGGTGGGCAATTGTATTGCCCCCCTGGAGCGCATTAAAAATTTCAAAGAATTTCATATGAATCTGCCGCTGAAAGAACAACAGCTCCAGGGTGCACGCTGTATGGCGTGTGGAGTTCCGTTCTGTCAGGCAGGAACAATGATTGCAGGCATGGCTTCCGGCTGTCCGCTGAATAATCTGGTGCCGGAATGGAATGATCTGGTATATCTTGGAAACTGGGAGCAGGCATATCGCCGTCTGACTAAGACGAACTGTTTTCCAGAGTTTACTTCAAGAGTATGTCCGGCACTCTGTGAGGCCGCATGTACCTGCAATGTGAACGGGGAACCTGTCTGCACCAAGGAAAATGAACGTGCAATTATTGAAAATGCATGGGCAACCGGTCTGATTAAGCCGGAACCGCCAAAAGTGCGCACCGGAAAACGTGTCGCCGTAGTAGGAAGCGGACCTTCCGGGCTTGCAGCTGCAATGCAGCTGAACCGGCGGGGCCACAAGGTAACGGTATATGAACGCCGTGATCGTGTAGGTGGTTTGCTGCGCTATGGCATTCCGAACATGAAGCTGGATAAGAGCGTTATTGATCGCCGCATTTCCCTGATGGAAGCGGAAGGAATTGAGTTTGTAACCAATGCGGATATCGGAAAAGATATTATGGCAGATCAGCTGCTCAAAGACTATGACCGCGTGCTTCTCTGCTGCGGAGCAGCAAATCCAAGAGATATTAAGGCGGAAGGAAGAGATGCAAAAGGTATCTATTTTGCAGTAGACTTTTTGACTTCTGTGACGAAGAGTCTTCTGGATTCCAATTTCCAGGATAAGCAGTATATCGATGCGAAGGGCAAAAATGTGATTGTCATCGGAGGCGGAGATACCGGCAATGACTGTGTGGGAACTTCCATCCGTCTGGGAGCAAAATCCGTGACCCAGCTTGAGATGATGCCAAAAGCACCGGATCAGCGTGCCGAGAATAATCCATGGCCAGAGTGGCCCAGAATCTGCAAGACAGATTATGGCCAGGAAGAGGCTATTGCGGTGTTTGGCCACGATCCGCGGATTTATCAGACCACAGTCACTGAGTTTGTAAAAAATAAAAAAGGTGAGGTCTGCCAGGTTAAAACTGTGAAACTTGCTCCAAAAAAGGATGAAAAATCCGGACGTATGATGATGGTTCCGATCGAAGGAACCGAAGAATTGCTTTCGGCAGATCTTGTGCTGATCGCGGCAGGATTTTTGGGATCCCAGAAATATGTGACAGATGCGTTTAAGGTAGAGGTAAACCAGAGAACCAATGTCAAAACAGATGAAGGAAAATATCAGACAACGGCAGCGAATGTCTTTACTGCAGGTGATATGCACCGCGGACAGTCGCTGGTAGTCTGGGCAATCCGCGAGGGACGCGAAGCGGCAAAAGCAGTAGATGAATCTCTGATGGGATATACCAATCTATAAAAGAAAATCTCTGGGCTTCACTTGGTGATACGAAGAAAACGAGGTGTAGCTCAGAGATTTTTGCTGTCATCCGCATCCCGTGATGTTGATCGACGGCTTTACAATGAAACTCCCTGTATGATATAGTACTTTCATGGAGAAACAATGGAAAAGTAGGAAGAATATGGGGAGTTCAGTATGAAAAAGTTATGGCCGGATCATTGGAAAAGGCGCTATCAAAGTGCTCTGGAAACAGCAGCAACTATTATGATACTTGCGTGGCCAACGATGCTGGAGCAGGTCATGCAGACTGCAGTACAGTATATTGATACAGCAATGGTCGGTACGCTTGGCACACAGGCTACGGCCGCTGTAGGCGCTACAGGAACGGTAGGATGGCTGATCAACGGCACGTTCTCCGCGCTTAGCGTTGGCTTTCTGTCGTTAATTTCCAGGGCCTGTGGTGCACAGGATGCTGAGAAAGCCAAAAGGGTAGTCGGACAGGCAACACTGGTTGTGCTCGTTGGCGGAATTCTTTCCACCCTGATCTGCAGTGGTGTCAGTGGGAAAATTCCGGTATGGATGCAGGTGGATCCTTCGATTCAGAGGCTTACCGCTTCTTATTTTCTGATTCTGTATCTGCCGATGCTTCCACGCACGGCATCAATTATTTTTGGAACAGTTCTTCGGGCAGCCGGAGATACGAGAACACCGATGAAAGTGGGGATCATAGTCAACAGCATTAATGTTGTATTGAATTATCTGCTGATCTATGATATCCGTGAAGTGTCGCTGTTTGGCATCTGTCTCACAATTCCGGGAGCCGGACTGGGGGTGATCGGCGCAGCCATTGCCAGCGCAGTATCCTTTACCTGGGGTGGAATTCATATTACCTGGGTTTTATGGAAGCATCCGATGGTTTCCCCAAGGGGTATCAGTCTGAAACCGGATATGTCGATACTAAAACCATGGGCGAGAATTTCGTTTCCAAATGTACTCCAGCGCTTTGGCACTTCATTGGGGTATGTGGTTTTTGCCTCAATGATTAATGCTCTGGGAGAGGCGGCAACCGCAGCACACACGATTGCTAATACAGTAGAATCTGCGTTTTATATTCCGGGGTATGGTATGCAGACCGCGGCTGCAACACTTATCGGAAATGCCTACGGAGCAAAAGATGAGAAGCGAATGAAGTCACTCTCTGCGATGTTCATTCCGATTGAAGTGGTGCTGATGATCGGTTCCGGAGCCGTTCTCTTTGCTGCTGCACCGGCGCTGGTGGGACTGTTTTCCAAAAGCACTGAGATTATTTCTCCTGGAAGTACGGTTTTACGTATGGTTGCAATTTCCGAACCGTTCTACGGTTTTTCCATCATTGTAGAGGGAATGATGATGGGAGTGGGAAAAACCAGAGCGCCCTTTGTTTATAATATCATTGGCATGTGGTGTATCAGAATCGTGGGAACATTCCTCTACACCAGGATATTTCATATGGGACTTGTCGCAGCCTGGGGCTGCATGATAGCACATAATATGCTGCTTTTTGTTCTGTATCTGGTTGTATACGTTCGCGGAACATGGAATCCGCTGTCGGCTGAACAATAATTTTTTACAGTTACAGCTATTTGAAAATTCTGTTTTTGTTCTTGACAAATGATCGGGGAAGCTGTTATAATCAGTGAAAACAAGGGTGTTTTTGCGAGGGGATATTATGCCCATATCGTAAGAACACCCTTCTTTCATAACAAGGAGATTTATTAGCATGGCAAAATTCACAAAGGAAGCGATTCTTCAGATGGCGGAAGAGGAAGATGTGGAGTTTATCCGACTTCAGTTTACGGATATGTTCGGCATGATGAAAAATATGGCTATTACTTCCAGCCAGCTGGAGAAAGCGTTGGATAATAAATGTGTATTTGATGGTTCTTCTTTTGAAGGATTTGTAACGATCGAGGAGGCGGATATGTTTTTGCATCCGGATCCGGATACCTTTGTAATTTTACCCTGGCGTCCTCAGCAGGGTAAAGTTGCGCGTCTGATCTGTGATGTCTATGACAGAGACGGTAAGCTCTATCAGAAGAGTTCCCGGTCGATTCTCCAGAATGTGATACAGGAAGCAGCAGAGATGGGATTCGAGTTCCAGGTAGCACCGGAATGCGAGTTTTTCCTGTTCCATACAGATGAGGATGGAGGGGCAACCGCCATCACGCATGATAAAGCAGGCTATCTGGATCTGGGACCTCTGGATCTGGGGGAAAATGCGAGACGTGACATGGTGTTGACGCTGGAGGAGCTTGGGTTTGATGTTCAGTCTTCTTTCCACGAGGTGGCAGCCGGACAACATGAACTGGATTTTTGTTCCGGCCCGGTGCTGCGGACAGCGGATCAGCTGATGACAGCAAAATTTGCAATTAAAACGATAGCAAAACGCCATGGCCTTCATGCAACTTTTATGCCAAAACCAAAGACCGGTGTTCATGGTTCCGGCCTGCATCTTTCTTTTTCCCTGTTTCGTGATGGAAAAGATGTTTTCTGCGATGAAAAAGGGGAATATGGATTAAGTCAGGAGGCATATTATTTTATCGGCGGTATTATGAAGCATGTTCGTGAGATGGCAGCGATTACCAATCCGCTGATTAATTCTTATAAACGTCTGGTGCCGGGATACGGAGCTCCGATTTATATTGCCTGGTCGGCAATTAACAGAAGTCCGCTGATCCGGATTCCGCTGACCGGAGATGGGATCACTGCGATTGAGCTTCGATGCCCGGATCCTTCTTCCAATCCTTATCTGGTGCTGGCTGTTTGTCTGGCTGCCGGTATGGATGGAATCCGGAATCAGATTCTTCCGCCGGCACCGGTGAACCGCAATATATCTGATATGACGGAGGAAGAACGGATTAGAAACCATATCACAATTCTCCCGTCAAATCTTGGAGAGGCAATCGAAGAACTGGAAAAGAGCGAGTTTCTTCGGGGAGTTCTTGGAGAAGAATTTGTTAACGGATATATTGAGGCAAAGAAGAGGGAATGGCAGGAATATATCCCTCAGGTTTCCAACTGGGAAATTGAGAAATACCTGTATCGCATATAGATGAAGGGGCATAAAATGCATGAGCAGCTTGGTTATCGTATTTCCTAAAATAGAAGACGGAAAGCGTATTCGCGATATCCTGATAAGACATGGATTCGAAGTAAATGCAGTCTGCTCTACAGCGGCAGCAGCCCTTGGGGAAATGAATAACTTAAGCGGGGGTATTGTAATCACGGGATATAAACTGCCGGATATGTTTTTCACGGATCTAAAGGAATGTATGCCTTCGAATTTTGAGATGCTTCTGATTGCTTCCAATCGGGCATTGAGTGCGGTAGAGGGAACCGGAGTTGTCTCTGTGTCCATGCCTCTTAGCACCTATGAACTGGTGAATACCCTGGAAATGATGCAGCATAATGCACTGCGGAGAAAACGCAGGGAAAAAGCAAAACCAAAGGTGCGTTCCGAGGAGGAACAGAGAATCATTGACAAGGCCAAAAATCTTCTTATGGATCGAAATCATATGACAGAAGCGGAAGCGCACAGATACATACAGAAATGCAGTATGGACAGCGGCACAAATCTCGTCGAAACTGCACAGATGGTGCTTACGCTGATGAATTGCTAATAAGAAAAGGAGCTTAACAGACATGTTTAAGATTAATGATAATTATCTCAAGTTGCCGGGCAGTTATCTGTTCTCGACAATCGGAAAAAAGGTTGCCGCTTATTCTGCGGCTCACCCGGATGCAAAGATTATCCGGCTTGGCATTGGTGATGTGACACAGCCGATTGCACCGGCGATTATAGAGACACTTCATGGTGCTGTTGATGAGATGGGATGTGCAGAGACATTTCATGGATATGCACCGGACTTGGGATATGAATTTTTAAGAAGCGCGATTGCGAAGAATGATTATCAGGACAGAGGCTGTGAGATTACAGCAGATGAGATTTTCGTTTCTGACGGAGCAAAGTGTGACTGCAGTAATATTCAGGAAATATTCAGCCTGGATAACCGTATCGCAGTGTGTGATCCGGTTTATCCGGTATATGTGGATTCCAATGTCATGGCTGGGCGTGCAGGAGATTATGATGCGGCTACAGAACGTTTCTCCAATGTGATTTATATGCCGTGTACGGCAGAGAATAATTTTTCCCCGGATCTTCCAAAAGAGACTCCTGATCTGATTTACCTCTGTTTCCCGAATAATCCGACAGGTGCCATGGTAGACAAAGCAGAGCTGCAGAAATGGGTGGATTATGCAAATAAAGTTGGTGCGGTGATTCTTTACGATGCGGCGTATGAAGCCTATATTTCGGAGGAGGATATTCCCCATTCGATCTATGAATGTGAGGGCGCCAGAACCTGTGCGATTGAACTGCGCAGTTTCTCAAAAAATGCCGGATTTACTGGTATGCGTCTGGGCTTTACTGTCATTCCAAAGGACATTAAATCGGGGGATGTAACACTTCACAGTCTTTGGGCCCGTCGTCATGGAACGAAGTACAATGGTGCGCCTTATATTATCCAGAAAGCTGGTGAAGCTGTTTATTCAGAACAGGGAAAAGCACAGTTAAAGGAACAGGTTGCCTATTATATGAAGAATGCGAAAGTCATCTATGAGGGACTTCAAAGTGCCGGTTATACCGTGTCCGGCGGTGTAAATGCGCCATATATCTGGCTGAAAACTCCGGATCAAATGACTTCCTGGGAATTCTTTGACTATCTGCTTGAGAAAGCAAATGTTGTTGGAACACCTGGTTCTGGATTTGGACCAAGCGGAGAAGGATACTTCCGCCTGACTGCATTCGGCACTTACGAAAATACAGTAGAAGCCATCGAGCGGATGAAAAAACTGTAACGAAATATATTGAAAATATTCAGAAAAAATCTAAAAAAGATTGGCAATTTCAGCAGAAATTTCTGTGAAAAATAAAATAAATTACGTAGATTTTTTACCTTTACAGAAGAGTTTTTGCTGTGATATAATTGCTCCATTGAACTGGAGATTACGCTGGTTTTAATGGAAGAAAAAAGCTGTGAAGGAAACTCCGTATGCGGAACCTGACAGGAAGCGGATGTCACCGACTGAGAGCATCTGCAGAGGGAAAACATACAATGGGGAACATTCCGGAGCTGATCTGCTGAACAGGAAAATAGACTGTTATTTTCAGTAGGCAGATACGTGATACGCGTTAAGTATAAAATGAGTTGGCGCTTGGAAGTCAGGAATTTTGAAGCGCAATGCGGGTGGTACCGCGGGAATCATAATATCAAGAGATCCCGTCCCGGAACAGTAATGAAGAGACTGTTCCGGGACTTTTTGCTGCCATGAATGAAATAAAATTATATGTGGGCGAAAACAATGTTCCGGAACGAAGAGAAGAGGAGAGAAAAAATGGAATTTATGACTGGTGTGAAACAAAAGGATGACGTTTCTGTCAAAGCGCTTCTCGAGACGGAAGAAGGAAGCGAAATCAAGGTACAGGGTGCAGTTCATATCATTCGTGATATGGGTGAGGTTGCTTTTGTGGTATTACGGAAAAGTGAAGGTCTTGTACAGTGTGTTTATGAGGACGGAAAGGTAGCCTTTCCGCTGAAAGATCTGAAAGAGGAATCCGCGGTGGAAGTGAAGGGAACTGTTCGAAAAGAGGAGCGTGCGCCTGGCGGTGTTGAGGTTTGTATTTTGGAAATTCGTGTTCTTTCAGAACCCACAGAACCGATGCCTCTTGCGGTAAATAAATGGAAAATGAATACCTCTCTGGAAGCGATGCTCAACATGCGTCCGATCGCACTTCGAAATGTGCGGGAGCGTGCGAAATTTAAAATTCAGGAGGCGGTTGTCCGTGCCTTCCGTGATTTTCTTCATTCCCAGGGATTTACGGAAATCCATACACCAAAAATTGGAGCAAAAGGGGCTGAAGGGGGAGCAAATATCTTCAAGCTGGATTATTTTCATCATCCGGCTGTACTAGCACAGAGTCCACAGTTTTACAAACAGATGCTGGTAGGTGTTTTTGATCGTGTATTTGAAGTTGGACCGGTGTTTCGCGCAGAAAAGCATAATACAAAACGTCATTTAAATGAATATACAAGTCTTGACTTTGAGATGGGATATATTGAGGACTATACAGACATTATGTCAATGGAAACCGGATTTTTGCAATATCTTATGGAACTTCTGAAAAAAGAATATCAGAAAGAACTGGATATTCTGAATGTGAAACTGCCGAAAACAGATCAGATACCAAGTGTACCTTTTGCAAAAGCGAAAGAGCTGGTTGCCGAAAAATACAATCGGAAAATCCGGAATCCTTTCGACCTGGAGCCGGAAGAAGAAGTGCTGATCGGACGCTATTTTAAAGAAGAATACGACGCAGATTTTGTATTTGTTACAGAGTATCCGTCTAAGAAACGTCCGTTTTATGCAATGGATGACCCAAAAGACCCAAGATATACGTTGAGCTTTGATCTGCTTTTCCACGGCCTCGAGATCACAACCGGTGGTCAGCGTATTCATGATTACCGGATGCTTTCGGAAAAAATAGCTGCGAGAGGTATGACAGAAGAAGGAATGGAACAGTACTTAAGTGCTTTCAAACATGGTATGCCGCCTCACGGAGGATTGGGTATCGGACTGGAGCGTCTGACAATGAAACTGATCGGTGAGGATAATGTCAGAGAGACTACCTTGTTTCCGAGAGATCTGAGCCGTCTGGAACCGTAAACCGACGGAATCAGGAATTGTAAAGAAAGAGTGAAGGAGATACAGTAATGGCAAATAGAATTTCCGATGAGACGATGGATTATGTGGGCATACTGGCAAAACTGGATCTGAATGAGGAAGAGAAAGAGGCAGCCAGAAGTGATATGCAGAAAATGCTGGACTATGTAGACAAACTGAATGAACTGGACACTTCCAATGTGGAACCAATGACGCATATTTTTTCCATGGGGAATGTTTTTCGCGAGGATGTTGTGACGAATCAGGATGACCGTGCAAATATGCTTTTAAATGCACCCAAAGAAAAAGATGGCCAGTATATGGTTCCAAAGACTGTCGAGTAGGAGGAAGAATACAAATGGAAATAAAGGATATGACTGCTGTGAAGCTCTCAGCAGCGATTCGGGAAGGCCGTATGACAGTTATGGAAGCTGTAGCGGCGACAATTGATGCCATCAGAAGCAGGGAAAAGGAAATCCATGCATTTCTTTTCATAGATGAAGAGGGTGCCTGTCACAGAGCGGAGGAAGTCCAGAAAAAGATTGATTCCGGTGAGCTTGTAGGTCCACTTGCAGGTGTGCCGATTGCAATAAAAGACAATATCTGTACGAAAGGACTTAAGACAACGTGTGCATCCAAAATACTGTATAATTTTGTGCCGACTTACACGGCAGAGGCGGTAAAACGTCTGGAAGATGCAGGGGCAATTGTGATCGGAAAAACAAATATGGACGAATTCGCTATGGGAAGTACTACAGAGACATCAGCTTATGGCGTGACGAAAAATCCATGGAATACCAATCATGTACCCGGTGGTTCATCCGGTGGTTCCTGTGCGGCAGTTGCCGCTGGAGAAGTACTGTGTGCACTTGGCTCTGATACCGGCGGTTCCATTCGCCAACCGAGCTCTTTTTGCGGAGTGACCGGTATGAAGCCAACCTATGGAACAGTTTCTCGTTATGGATTAATTGCCTATGGCTCTTCGCTCGATCAGATCGGACCTGTGGCAAAGGATGTGACGGACTGCGCAGCGATTCTTCAGACAATTGCCTCTCATGACCCAAAAGATGCGACTTCGATGGAACGGGAAGATTATGATTTTCTGTCCGCACTGAAAGAGGACGTGTCAGATCTGAAGATTGGTATTCCGAACAGCTATTTTGGTGAGGGACTGGATCCGCAGGTAAAAGCATCAATCCTTTCCGCTGCAGAGGTATTGAAGTCTCTGGGAGCAGAGGTGGAATTCTTTGATCTGGATCTGGTAGAGTATGCGATACCGGCTTATTATGTAATCGCTTCCGCAGAGGCAAGCTCCAATCTGGAACGTTTTGACGGTGTCAAATATGGATATCGGGCCAGCGAATACGAAGGTCTTCATGATATGTATAAGAAAAGCCGTTCGGAAGGGTTTGGACCTGAGGTGAAACGAAGGATCATGCTTGGAAGTTTTGTATTAAGTTCCGGCTATTATGATGCTTATTATCTGAAAGCGCTTCGCACAAAGGCACTGATTAAGCAGGAGTTCAATAAAGCATTTGAGAAATATGATATGATCTTAAGCCCGGCATCACCATCTACGGCACCTCGCCTTGGAGAATCATTAAGCGATCCGATTCAGATGTATCTGGGAGATATCTATACAGTATCTGTCAATCTGGCAGGACTTCCGGGTATTACAGTTCCCTGTGGGTTTGATAACAAGGGACTGCCGATTGGTATGCAGCTGATTGGAGATTGCTTTGCAGAAAAGAAACTGCTTCGCGCAGCGTATACGTATGAGCAGGCAAGGGGTACTTACCCTCTGCCGAAGAAGGAGGAGGCATAATCATGGCAAAACAGTATGAAACCGTAATAGGACTGGAGGTCCATGTGGAGCTTGCCACAAAAACGAAAATATTCTGCTCCTGCTCCACAGAATTCGGCGGCGCGCCAAATACCCACACCTGTCCGGTATGCACCGGAATGCCCGGTTCTCTTCCGGTGCTTAACAAACAGGTGGTAGAGTATGCTCTCTCGGTAGGCCTTGCGGCGAACTGCAAAATAAATCAGTACTGTAAATTTGATCGGAAAAACTACTTCTATCCGGATAACCCGCAGAATTATCAGATTTCACAGCTGTATCTGCCGATCTGCCATGATGGATATGTGGAGATTGATACCCCGGCAGGAAAGAAAAAAATTGGTATTCATGAGATCCATATGGAGGAAGATGCGGGTAAGCTGATCCATGATGAATGGGAAGACTGCTCTCTTGTAGACTATAATCGAAGCGGTGTGCCTTTGATCGAAATTGTTTCTGAGCCGGATATGCGCTCGGCGGAGGAAGTAATAGCTTATCTTGAGAAACTCCGCATGATGATTCAGTATCTTGGAGCATCAGACTGCAAATTGCAGGAAGGCTCCATGCGCGCTGATGTCAATCTTTCTGTGAGAGAAGTGGGAACGGAAAAATTCGGTACCCGTACGGAAATGAAGAATCTGAATTCTTTTAAAGCCATCGGACGTGCCATTGAGGGAGAGCGGGTACGTCAGATTGAACTTCTGGAAGAGGGGAAAAGCGTAACACAGGAGACACGTCGCTGGGATGACAATAAAGAATATTCTTATGCAATGCGTTCCAAAGAGGATGCAAAGGATTACCGGTATTTCCCGGATCCGGACCTTCCTCCTGTTCTGATTTCTGACGAATGGATTGAACGAATCAAAAAGTCCATGCCGGAATTTCAGCCGGAAAGACAGGCACGCTATGTGGAGCAATATGGGCTGCCGGTATACGATGCCGGAATTATTACCGGATCTAAAAAACTGGCCGATCTGTTTGAGACAACGTCATCAATCTGTGGAAAACCAAAGAAGGTGGCAAACTGGCTGATGGGTGAAACCCTGCGTCTTTTAAAGGAAAAAGGACAGGAACCGGAAGATCTGAAATTCTCACCGGAACATCTTGCTGCTCTGATTGAACTTGTTGACAGCGGTGCCGTGAATAATCAGGTGGCAAAAGAAGTATTTGAGAACGTTTTTACGGAGAATGTAGATCCACAAAAATACGTGGAAGAACATGGATTAAAGACTGTGAATGATACCGGGCTTCTGGAAGAAACTGTTAGAAAAGTCATCGGGCTAAATCCAGGTCCCGCAGACCAGTACCGCTCGGGAAAAGAAAAAGTGCTTGGTTTTCTGGTCGGACAGGTAATGAAAGAAATGAAAGGAAAAGCAAATCCGGCGATGGCAGGTGAACTGCTGAAAAAAATACTGAATGAATAAGAAGCATGCATATTTTTCCTCCGGCTGGTAATCCTAGGAGAGAAAAGATTACAGCTTTTAAAGGAGGTTCTATTGTATGCGAGGCTTGGATTACACAGCACTTACCATCGCGATTATCGGAGCAGTAAACTGGGGGCTGATTGGATTCTTCCGACTTGACCTGGTGGCACTTATTTTTGGAAACATGAGCTGGATCAGCAGAATTATTTATGCAATTGTGGGAATCTGCGGACTTTATCTGATTTCTGTTTATGGACGGATTTCCGATCATGCAGTTGGCACAACGCAGGCGTAAAGTTTTGCAGTGATAAAAAGAGCATTCCGTATTGGAATTGATTCGATACGGAGTGTTCTTTTTTTGATGTCTGACAATTTGGCCTTTCGAAGCATATGTTGTTAGTAAAAACCAGTTGAGAGTTTCCCTGTGAAAAATGTATACGGACTAACCGGAAAGAATGTTACAGTGGCAGTGTTGGATACCGGCATTTCCCCGCATGTTGATTTTGACAGCAGGATTATTATGTTTAAAGATTACGTTTATGGAAAAACGCGGCCTTACGATGACAACGGACACGGAACTCACGTAGCTGGGATTATCGGAGGAAGCGGAAAAGCCAGTGACGGAAAGTATGAGGGAATAGCCCCGGGATGTAATCTGGTGGTTCTGAAAATACTGGATAAGAAAGGAAACGGACGCAGGCAGGATATTATCTCTGCGATCGAATGGGTAAGAAACATGCGAAGGATCTATGGGATACGAATCATGAATATTTCTGTCGGTACGACAGAACAGGAAAAAGGACTTCATGATCTTTTGATTCAGGCAGTAGAAGCTGCGTGGGACGACGGGATTACAGTGATTACAGCTGCAGGAAATCTTGGACCGGGTCCGGGAACTGTGACGGCTCCCGGCAGCAGCCGGAAAGTGATTACGGTTGGATCCAGTGATCTGATGGATCAAAAAGACGGAATATCCGGTCGGGGACCAACCAGAGAATGTGTCTGTAAACCTGATCTGGTAGCTCCGGGTAAAGAGATCATCTCCTGTGCACCCGGACGCAGTCACAGGGAATATGCCGTCAAAAGCGGAACTTCCATGTCTACTCCACTGGTATCAGGAGCAGCGGCACTGGCTCTTGAGAGAGCTCCCTATCTGACGAATGTCCAGATCAAAATGCTGCTCTGCGAGACGGCCAGAGACCTGGGACTGCCGCACAATCAGCAGGGGAGAGGGGCATTCGACTTTCAGAAATTTCTACAGTATGCAGTCGGGCAGGTACAGTAAATGTACAGGAGATCCGAATTCTATTGTTTTCGGATAACGCCTCTGTATCCCAGGCCGCGGACTGTAACAATTGTAAAATCCGGATTGTGTCGGAATCTCTCACGCAGCCGGCTGATATGTACATCAAGTGTATGGGAATCAGCACAACGGTTTGTTCCCCAGATCTCCTCCAGAAGCTGCTGTCTTGTGAAAATCTGACCCGGGAAGGAGAGAAGTTTATACAGCAGCTGGAATTCTTTTTGAGGGAGCGCCTGTGAGCCGGTAGGGTCTGTAACGGTCCAGATGCTGTACTCCAGAGAGGTATGCCCGAACGAAAGTCTCTGTTCGCTGACACTTCTTGCACGGCGCAGCAGTGCATGAACCCGGAGAACCATTTCCTGAAGATCTATGGGTTTCACCATATAATCATCCGCGCCTGATAAAAATCCGGCTTGTTTGTCCTGAATATCGCTTTTGGAAGTAACAATCAAAATGGGAAAATCCATTTTTGCATCTCTTAGCTGGCGGATCAGCTCGAAACCACTGATTTCGGGCAGCAGAACAGCGGTAATGAGCAGATCAATTGCATGCTGTTCCAGAAGTTCCAGAGCTTTTGGGACACACTCTGCCGAATAAGTCTGAAATTGCTCCTTCTGAAGCATCCGGCAGAAAAGCTGGTTCAAACTGGTATCATTCTCCAAGACAAGTTTTTTAAACATCAGATTCCTCCTTACAGGCAGTAAAAGATCGGGTTCTGCCATTGATCCTTTAGGATCTTTCTTCATTATAAATCAGTTTATGAAAAGTTAATCTGAAATTTCTCTAAAATTCAGGGCCAGTTGAGGTTCCGTTGAGTTTTCGGTGGTTTAATTTAAGAATGAACGAAAACAAATACTGGAGGAATCATCAATGGGTAAAGTAATAGGAATCGATCTTGGAACAACAAACAGCTGTACAGCAGTAGTAGAGAATGGAAAGCCAGTCATTGTACCAAATAGTTCCGGGAATCGAACAACCCCGAGCGTTGTGGCTTTTACGAAATCCGGTGAGAGGCTGGTGGGTGATACAGCAAGAAGACAGGCAGCAACAAATCCGGATCGAACCATCAGTTCTGTAAAAAGACACATGGGAACAGAATGGGGTGTACGGATTGATGGAAAAGAATACAAACCGCAGACGATCAGTGCTATGATACTGATGCAGCTGAAAAAGGAAGCAGAAGAATTTACAGGAGAACCTGTCACAGAGGCAGTCATTACGGTTCCGGCATATTTTAATGATATTCAGCGACAGGCCACGAAAGATGCGGGACGAATTGCAGGGCTTGAAGTAAAGAGGATCATCAATGAACCGACCAGTGCTGCACTATCATATGGATTGGATCATGGTGAAGCTCAGAAGGTCATGATCTATGATCTGGGAGGCGGAACGTTTGATGTTTCGATCATTGAAATAGGAGACGGTGTGATTGAAGTTCTCGCGACAGCCGGTGACAACCATCTGGGCGGAGATGATTTTGATGAGAGAGTCACCGGATATCTGGCAGAGGAATTCAGGAAACAGAATCATGTAGATATCACAAAAGACTTTGCGGCCATGCAGAGAATCCGTGAAGCAGCTGAGCAGGCAAAAAAAGAGCTTTCCGCTTCGGACAGTACCAATATTGTACTCCCATACCTGACCCAGGCGAAAGGAGAAGCGCTGCATCTGGAAATGGTGCTAACAAGAGCAAAATTTCAGGAGTTGATCTACGATCTGATTGAACGGACAGCGGGACCGGTTCGAAGTGCACTGAGCGATGCATGTATTACGGCATCTGAGCTGGGACGTGTTCTTCTGGTGGGAGGATCTACACGAATACCGGCGGTACAGGCGAAAGTGCGTGAGCTTACCGGAAAAGAACCGTCCAGAAATATCAATCCGGATGAATGTGTTGCTATGGGAGCTGCAATTCTTGGAAGTACACTTCAGGGAAACTCTCTTATGGCTGCCGGAACCGGAAAAGATCTTCTTCTTTTGGATGTCACTCCGTTAAGTCTTTCAATTGAGACGGTAGGCGGTGTGGCAACACGTCTGGTGGAACGAAATACCACACTTCCCACTCGATATTCCAGAGTTTTTTCGACTGCAGCGCCTTACCAGAAAGATGTGGAAATACATGTACTGCAGGGCGAACGTCCGATGGTAAAAGACAACAAAACCATTGGAAAATTTAAACTGAAAGGAATCCGGCGTGCACCGGCGGGGGTACCGCAGATTGAGGTAACCTTTGATATTGATGCGAATGGAATCTTAAAAGTATCTGCCAGAGATCTCGATACAGGAAAAGAACAATCGATCACTATTACAGCGGATGACCGAATGTCAGATACGGAAATTGAGCAGGCCATCCGGGATGCAAAACAGTACGCCAGTCAGGATGAGTTCCGAAAGGAAGCACTTGAAGTGGCGGGTGATGCCCAGCATTTGATCAACCGCGTGCAGAGAGCGCTGAATGAAGGCGGCAAACAGATTGAAAAACCAGTGAAGAAGCAGGTGAAAAGTGATATCAATGCGCTTACAAAGCTATTGTCGAAATTTCATGTAGACAAAATCAATGAAACGGATCTGGCAAATATCCGACAGGCAAAAGAAAATCTGGAGCGTTCCAGTGCCGAGATTATGCATTTCGGGGAAGAGTGAGGTTTCTCATGAAAGAATTATTCTCCATTCCCAATCTTCTGGGATATTTTCGAATTCTGATGCTTCCGGTTTTTCTTTTGAGATATTATCAGGCAGAAACGAAGGAAGAATACCTGCTGACCTTTGTTTTGCTGGGAATTATCTTTCTGACAGATGCTCTGGATGGCTATATCGCAAGAAAATATCATATGGTAACAGATTTTGGCAAGATACTGGATCCGATATCCGACAAGCTTGTGCAGGGAACAGTGGCGATTGCCGTGTCCTTTCAGTATTTCTGGATGAAGCTATTCATTCTTATATTTCTGGCGAAAGAAATCTATATGGCGTGTATGGGGCTGTATCTGATAAAAGTGAAAAAAAGTCTGAATGGTGCACAGTGGTACGGGAAGGTTTGCACCGCTTTTGTGGATGCTGGTGTTTTGATTCTTTTGTTTTTACCGGATCTTCCTGGGATTGCGGGAAACAGTGTGATTTGGCTGATGATTGCAGTGGAAGTTATTACTTTGGCAGCGTATATACGGTTCCACAGAGGAATTCTGAAAAGTAAGAATGTTTAAATACCGAAAAGGTGTGATAAATTCGAATGTTTATCACACCTTTTCGGTATTTGTTGAGCCATACGTTAAATGATAAAAATTATCAATAATGGTTATTGACATATAATCACAGTAAGATTATACTAACGTTTGTGAGAAATAAATAATTGAAATCCTTATTAAGAACGAAAGCAGGTGTGTGATGATGCCTTTAGCGATGGCTGAAACTGGTCGGCAAATTCAAATCAGAAAAATTGGTGGAAAAGAAGAAACCAGACGTTTTTTGGAAAGCCTTGGATTCGTCATTGGTGGATTTGTTATGGTTGTCTCTGAAATCAATGGAAATCTGATTGTAAAGGTAAAAGATTCCCGTGTGGCAATCAGTAAAGAAATGGCAGCAAAAATCATGGTATGAGAAGGGAGATAGGAAATGTCTACTTTAAAAGATGCAAAGTGCGGACAGACGGTCAAGGTGGTAAAAATTCATGGTGAAGGCGCAGTAAAGCGCAGAATTATGGATATGGGAATTACGAAAAACACTGATATTTACATCAGAAAAGTAGCACCGTTGGGTGATCCGGTAGAAGTAACAGTCAGAGGATATGAACTGTCTCTTAGAAAAGCAGATGCTGAGATGGTAGAGGTTCAGTGATTTTTTTGCAGAAAAGTTAGATATAACTAAATAAGGTTCGCGATATATAATAAGAGGGAGAGGACATCTATGAAAGTCAAAATTGCACTTGCGGGAAACCCAAACAGCGGAAAAACCACATTGTTTAATGCGTTGACCGGTTCCAATCAGTTTGTTGGTAACTGGCCCGGTGTAACCGTAGAGAAAAAGGAAGGAAAGATTAAGGGCTATACGAACAAAGGAGAAGAAGCAATTCTGGTAGATCTTCCTGGAATCTATTCTCTGTCTCCGTACACACTGGAAGAAGTTGTGTCAAGAAACTTCCTTATTGGAGAAAAACCGGATGCGATTGTCAATATTATTGATGGAACAAATCTGGAAAGAAATCTGTATCTGACAACTCAGCTGACGGAACTTGGCATCCCGGTTATCATTGCAGTCAATATGATGGATCTGGTAAGAAAAAATGGAGAAGAGCTGGATGTTGAGCGTCTTGGTAAAGATACCGGATGCAAAGTAGTTGAGATTTCCGCTTTAAAAGGTGAAGGAATTGACCAGCTTGCCAAACGCGCTGTAGCGATTGCGAAAAGCGGTAAGAGCGCACAGCCGGCTCATCGGTTTGACGGATGCGTTGAACATGCAATTGCTCATATTGAAGAAGCTATCACAGGTCATGTAGATGCAAGTATGGAACGGTGGTATGCGGTAAAACTTTTTGAACGTGATGAAAAGGTCCGGGAAAACCTGAATCTGGGAAAAGAGCTGCTGGATCATATCGAAGCAGACATTGTGAGCTGTGAAAAAGAAATGGATGATGATGCGGAAAGCATTATTACCGGTGAGCGTTATAATTATATCGGAAGCATCATTGATGATTGCTACAAAAAGCGTGTGAAAAAGCAGATGTCTCTGTCAGATAAAATCGACAGGGTAGTTACAAACCGTGTCCTGGCCCTGCCGATATTTGCGGCAGTGATGTTTCTTGTTTACTATGTATCTGTTACTACCGTGGGAAGTATCCTGACAGACTGGACGAATGATACACTTTTTGGAGAATGGATTATTCCAGGAGCAGCCAGTGCACTGGAAGCGATCGGATGCGCGGATTGGCTGACCGGTCTTCTGGTCGATGGTATCATCAGCGGCGTAGGTGCAGTCCTTGGGTTTGTACCACAGATGCTGGTGTTATTCCTCTTCCTGGCATTTCTGGAAGGATGCGGTTATATGGCGCGTATTGCATTCATAATGGACCGTATATTCCGGAAATTCGGACTGTCAGGGAAATCCTTTATTCCGATGCTGATCGGTACCGGATGCGGTGTCCCGGGCGTTATGGCTTCCAGAACGATCGAGAATGACCGGGACCGTAAAATGACGATCATGACAACAACCTTCATTCCCTGCGGAGCAAAGCTTCCAATTATTGCGCTGATTGCAGGCGCCTTGTTTGATGGAGCTCCCTGGGTTGCGCCGAGCGCATATTTTGTCGGTATTGCTGCAATCATCTGCTCCGGAATTATTCTAAAGAAAACCAGGATGTTTGCAGGCGATCCGGCACCGTTTGTCATGGAACTTCCGGCGTATCATCTGCCGACCGTAGGAAATGTACTCAGAAGTACCTGGGAACGTGGCTGGTCCTTTATTAAAAAAGCAGGTACGATTATTCTTCTCTCCACTATTTTCGTATGGTTTGCACAGGGATTTGGTTTCGAAGGCGGACATTTCGGTATGGTTGAGGACATGGAAAACAGTATCCTTTCAGCAATCGGTTCTGCAATCGCATGGATTTTCACTCCGCTTGGATGGGGAGACTGGAAAGCTGCAGTTGCTGCTATTACGGGACTGGTGGCAAAAGAGAATGTTGTTGGTACCTTCGGTATTCTGTATGGATTTGGAGAAGTAGCAGAAGACGGAGTTGAGATTTGGGGTTCGCTTGCAGGTGCAATGACGCAGGTGGCTGCTTATTCCTTCCTGGTATTCAACCTTTTGTGTGCACCCTGCTTTGCTGCGATGGGAGCAATCAAGCGTGAGATGAATAATGCAAAATGGTTCTGGTTTGCAATTGGCTATCAGACAGTGCTGGCTTATGTTGTGTCTCTCTGTGTATATCAGATTGGCACGCTGATGACAGCCGGAACGTTCGGAATAGGAACTGTTGTAGCTTTCCTGTTTGTGATCGGATTCCTTTCTCTGTTATTGCGCCCATATAAAGAAAGTCAGAAACTCACCACACCGGGCAGTATTTCAGGAAAAGTAAAAGCATAAAGAAAAAGGTGCCAGACAAATTTATGTCTGACACCTTTTTTGAGCTGCAATGCATACGGGAAATAGATAATATTAAAACAGAGCAAAAATCAAGGCCATTGAACAGTAACCCTCGTAAGGCGCATAAAGGAAATCCGGCAATTTTACTCTGTACCAAGATGTGACTTTGGTGTTATAATTATGGTTGATCAGGGAAGCAAAGAAGGTGTGAAAGAAGCAATGAACATGGACAGGTTACTTGGGAATCTGATCGGGCAGATCAAGGAAGCACAGATAAAGCTGGGCTATACAAAAGAAACGATTCGCCTTTATTTTCCAGCAGATTCCATCTGCAGACTTCTGGACTGTAATTGCGGCAGCCCAAAGGAATTGCTCGTTATGCTGCAGCAGGAAGAAGGATTTTGTCATACCGTACTGGGAAAACTGACATTTTCCCTGTGCAAAGGGGAAAGAATCGAAGTACGTATTTCTGCTGACGGAGCAGCCTACGTGAAGGAGCAGGTTCCGGATCCTCCGTTTTTATCAGGGATCATAGAATTATTTCGGGAGAATCAGCATCTGACGATGGAAGAGCTATGTACTTTTTTTGGAAAGTTTAACGATCACTACATCTGTGAGAAAATGAAACCGGATGCCGATTTTGATTACGTCCTGTATTTTCCTGACGGAAAACCGGATTCCTGGTATTACTGTGTTCGTCTGGAGATGGATCACACAATCTATCATCGGTTTACGAAAGCGGATTACCGGATGATTACGGCTTAAATAAGTTGACAAAATGCCCTTTTGACTTTAAAATCATGACAAAAATACAGATACCCCTAACGGTATCAAGTGGAGGTGTTCTATGAGACAGTGTATGGATTCGGAAAATCTTCATCGTCGTCTGAAAAAGATTATTGGCCAGGTACAGGCGATTGACCGTATGGTGGATGAGGATGTTCCGTGTGAGGACATTCTTGCACAGATAAATGCCGCCAAATCTGCGCTTCACAAGGCAGGGCAGGTTGTTCTGGAAGGACATATAAAGCATTGTGTAAGAGATGGGATTGAACATGGCGATGCAGATCAGACGATTGCAAGTTTTACAAAGGCTGTGGAGAGATTTGCCAATATGCATTAGAGAATGAACAGGAGATCGCGGACAAGGAAACAGACGCAAAAACGGCAGCAGTTACCGATGGGATGACTGTTGCTTTTTTATAAATTGACAACCCATACCCCTATCTGTATAATATACCTATACATACATAGGTATTGAAAGGGAGGAGATCAATGGAAAAAAAGCTAGAATCTTTATTGGAATGGGGAGGCAGAAAAAAGGATGCCGTCTGTTTGATTCTTTCAGGGATATCGCTGATCGGAAGTCTGGTTCATGTGAAAGATTTGGGGATGGATCCTGCATGGATTGCGATTATTTTGTGCGGTGTTCCGATTGTTCTGGAAGCGTTGATTGGACTGATAACTAAATTTGACATAAAAGCGGATGTGCTTGTTTCCATCGCACTGATTGCTTCGGTGTCCATCGGTGAGATCTTTGCTGCAGGAGAAGTTGCCTTTATCATGCAGCTGGGAGCCATGCTGGAGGATATGACAGTAGCCAAAGCGAGAGCAGGAATCGAAAGGCTGGTTCACTTAACTCCGTGCACAGCACGGAAACTGACCGGCAATACAGAAGCAATCATTCCATCGGAAATGGTACAGATTGGCGATCTATTGCGTGTTTTGCCCGGAGAGACAATTCCTGTTAACGGTGTGATTGTATCAGGTCAGACTTCTGTGAACCAGTCTGTAATGACAGGGGAATCTCTTCCAGTTGATAAAATGCCAGGTGATACGGTATCCAGCGGCACAGTCAATCAATTCGGTCCTTTTGATATGAAGGCATTGAAAGTGGGTGATGACAGTTCCATACAGCGAATGATAAAACTTGTGCAGTCTGCTGATGCCGGAAAAGCAAAAATTGTAGGCATTGCAGATCGCTGGGCTACCTGGATTGTTATTATTGCCCTGACAGCCGCAATGATTACCTGGATTTTCAGCGGACAGATCATACGGGCGGTTACGATTCTTGTTGTGTTTTGCCCGTGTGCGCTTGTCCTTGCGACTCCAACTGCTATTATGGCAGCCATAGGAAACGCGACAAAACATGGTTTTTTGGTTAAGGAAGGAGATGCGCTGGAACGACTCTCTGCAGTATCCTGTATCACGTTTGACAAAACAGGAACATTAACTTATGGAACACCGGAAGTTGTAGCTATTGTACCTGTAAGTGAACAATGGACAGAAGCAGAACTGTATGGCTATGCAGCCAGTGCAGAGCTGCGTTCCGAACATCCGCTGGGAAAAGCAATTGTAAAATGTTATCTGATGAAAGAGTCAGCCAGGATACATCAGCCGGAAACATTTCAAATGCTGCCAGGTCAGGGAGTAACTGCTGTTGTCGATGGAGCAGAGATTCTTGCCGGCAACATGGAATTATTTGCTGAAAATCAGTTAAACTGGCCGGATAGTGTGAAAGAAAGTAGAGGACAACCATAAATGGGCGTACTTTACTAAGCTGTCTTAATCAGGCAACTTTTTAAACATTATATATAGTGAATTAGATCAAGAAGCTAATGGTTCATCAGGAGGAAGTAATCCTTCTTGT
>JALEOU010000036.1 GCA_022766945.1 Fusicatenibacter sp.
ACAAGAAGGATTACTTCCTCCTGATGAACCATTAGCTTCTTGATCTAATTCACTATATATAATGTTTAAAAAGTTGCCTGATTAAGACAGCTTAGTAAAGTACGCCCATTTATGGTTGTCCTCTACTTTCTTTCACACTATAGCTCAATAGAGAAAAGATTTCCCGACATTTTATGTTCTCTTCTGTCCTATTGTATACCACACTGAGAATCATATCAATCTTGATTTTTCCCCGTTGAACAAAGTCGCATCCCATTCGCCACTATGTATGGGGATTCAATCTTTGCTCTCTTCTATAAGTTTATCAACGGACGTCAAGCCTTAAACAGATTCCATCACTGACAGCAGGTGAAATCAGAAACAAACGCATAAAATCCCCCCATTTACAGATACTATTTCCAGAAACGGAAAGTACTGTAAATGGAGGGATTTTATATATGAAAGCGACAGGAATTGTGCGCAGAATCGACGATCTGGGCCGTGTAGTCGTGCCAAAGGAGATCCGCCGCACGATGCGCATACGGGAAGGACAGGCGATGGAAATATTCACAGGTCGGGAGGGTGAGATTGTACTGAAAAAATATTCACCCATCGAAGAACTGACAGAATGTGCCGGACAGTATGCCAAAGCAATGGCTTCTGTGCTGGGACATCTGATTTGTATCAGCGATCATGAGCAGATTGTAGCCGCCTGCGGACCGGACCAGAAACATTATCAGGGAAAGGCAATCAGTGAAGAACTGGAACATGTGATTATCGAACGGAAGACGGTCAGCATACGTCCCGGGGAGCGGGAATACATTCCGGTGCTTCGGGAGGATGCAAAAAAAATGCCTCAGGTAATCGCCCCGATTCTGAGTGCCGGGGATGTTATCGGCGCGGTGATGATCATCGGAAAGACGGCGGAGAGTATCCTTGGAGAACAGGAAAAAAGGCTGGCCCAGGTAGCGGCAGCTTATCTTGGCCAACAAATGGAACAGTAATCGCTGCGGCGTTCCTGTTTAGATGGCAGCGGACGCTGTGCAGAAAACAGATCCCGACGCAGACTCGCCCTCGCTCCTTCAAAACACATCGGTACTAAATTCGCTGGGCTTGACAAAAGCCCAGCGAATTTAGTACCGGCGTTTTTTGAAGGCAGTCAAAGTGATCAAATCGGGTGACTTTGGCTGTTTTTTGCTGTATAATAGAGACAATGAATCAGATTCCGGGTACTTCTCAAAGCAGCCCGGTTTATCCGCGGGGGATTTTACAAAAGAAAAGGAGAAGAAGTATGAGGGAAGAGCACAAAACAGCTATGCCGCTCTGGGGGCCCTATTCGAAGAAATATATGGGACTTTCCAGAATTATGAAAGAGAGCCGTATTTCCGGCGCCAGGTTTGATCTGGTGGTGTATCCCACCTATGCCAACAGTTCGGTACCGGTGCCGAATGTCACGGTTCCCTCCGGCTACCACCCTTTTGCATGTGACAATGAGGGAACTTACTATAAATATCGCTATGAGTTGATCTGGAAGGATCAGCTGTACGCGGATGTAGATCTTTTTGAGATCGATGAGGAAACCTGGGGGATCTGCGTGGATTACCACAACAGGACAGAAAAATCCCAGAACTGTCTGTTGAATTTCTTTGGTGCGATCGAATATCCGCAGAAAAGCTTCTGCCGGGCCATTCTGCCGGAGAAAAACGAATTCTGGAATGCGTTAGACTATGAAGAATTTCATTTTCAAAAGGACAGACCCTGGAAACACTTAAGCCCGGATGCCCTGCGCCCCGGGGAGGTGACGGTTCCGGAATTTACGGATGGAAATGGTCTGGGCGAGACGTTTTACCACCTGATGGCATCCCATTTTCATCTGAAATGGTTTGGAGGCGATCCTGGAGATCAGGTGTCCTGGCACAGAATGCTGTCCCATGACTATCAGAATGCTGTTTTGACCATTCGTTATAAGACGCCCATCGAACAGGGGGATGTTTCTTTTGTGGTAACCTGCAATGGAAAGAGCAAGAGACTTCTGTTCCCGGCAGCAAAGAAAGCCACGAGCGTTGTGCTGGAGATTGGAGCACTGGAAAAAGGGAAACTGGATCTGTGTATGTGTGCAGAGGGGACAGATGGAAATGGTGTCGTACTGGATTACCTGTGTATTACCGAAGCTAAAGAGGCGGAGGGAATTGAAAACCGGATGGAACAGCCGGATGTCATTCCAAAGATCACGTTTGAGGATGATCAGGAAATCTATCAGTATCAGAACGGGGAGGCGCCGATTTATTTTTCCATCGTCAATCAGAGAGTGCGCAGGCGGAAATTAAATTCCGGCTGCCTGGAGGATGCGTTGATTACAAGACTCACAAATTCAGATCACACCTACGATGATCTGACCCGCAGCTTTACGGGATCTTTTTCAGAAAAACACTCGGATGACGGCTTTTACGATAACAATGTTGTGGAAGCGATTTTTCTGCAGGGAGGCGAAAGCCGCAGAGAATATGCCTGGATTGGCACGAAAAAGAAGCAGTTCACCTGCCGGCAGCTGGAAGAAATCCGGGAAAAACGCGCCGCAGAGGCAGAGAGGATGACAAAAAATAAGGAAGGAGCACCTTATGAACTGTCCGTACGTCTTTTGAAATCGGCACTCTTTACTAACGTGGTATATCCTATTTTCCGCCACGGGGAGCCGATTGCCCACTATACACCTGGAAAACGATGGGACAGCCTTTATACCTGGGACTCCGGATTTATCGGACTTGGCATGCTGGAATATTCTCCCGGGAAGGCGGAATATATCATGGATGTCTACCTGTCGGAGGAAAAGAATCAGGATTTCGCTTTTCTGTTCCATGGTTCTCTGATTCCGACACAATTCTATCTGTATTATGAGATGCTCCAAAGGGCGACGGAAGAGAAACGCCGTGATCTGAAAAAATATTATCCCATGTTTCGCCGGGCATGGAGATTTTTGTCCGGAAAGGCGGAGGGCTCTACTACAGGGCGGATCCCCGGAGATTTACTTACCGTTTATGACTATTTTTACAATGCCAGCGGTATGGATGACTATCCGCCTCAGGTGGCCCTCCACAGAGACCGTCTGGAGAAAAATATTGTGCCGGTCTGCAGCAATGCGCACTTTATCCGCTTTTGTAAAATCATGATTCAGATTGCAAAAGAATTCGGGTATGAGGAAGATGTCAGGGAATATCAGACAGAATGCAGCCGGGTGGCAAATGCGCTGCTGGAAAAATCCTGGGATGAAAAGAGCGGATATTTTGGCTATGTGTTGTATCGGGAAGAGGAGAAGACCTGGGAGATTTTGCGCACTTCGGAAGGAGAAAATTACAATAAGGGAGTAGACGGCATCACACCGTTGATTGACGGCATCTGTACGGAGCAACAGGAGCAGAAAATGCTTTCACACCTGAAATCAGAAAAGGAGCTCTGGTCTCCTGTGGGAATCTCCACCGTGGACATGAGCGCATCCTATTATTATGATAATGGTTACTGGAACGGAAGTGTGTGGTTCCCGTATCAGTATCTGATCTGGAAATCGCTGCTGGACATCGGGGAGAATGCGTTCGCCTTTCAGATAGCCGAGCGGGCATTGTCCACGTGGAAGCAGGAGGTGGATTTTAGCTATAACACGTTTGAGATGATTCAGATCGCCACAGCCCAGGGCGGCTGGTTCCATCAGTTTGGAGGGCTTTCCGCTCCGATCGTGATCTGGTATCATGCCTACTACCAGCCCGGAACCGTGACCGCCGGTTTCGAAACCTGGATCCGATCGACACAATTTGCGGAGAATTTCTCTTCTGCCCGTATCAGTTATCGCATTGGTACCAGGAAGCAGAACCGCCTGATTGTGGTTATGAATTCAGCATATGATTATCAGGTTCTGCTGGATGGAGAGATGGTACCGTGGGAAGAACAGGTCAGGGGAGCCCTGGAGATTTCTCTTGTAAAGGATGTCGGGGAATTAGTGATTACAAGAAAATGTTAGTCTTGACTTTTGCGAAGTACCTGAATAGAATAGACTGTAACTACCTGGAAGAGCGTTCCCTATCCGCAGGACAGTTTTCGTTTTTCCTGTCATAACAAGCGGATACCGTCTTGGATTTTCCAGGGAAAGAGTGTCAGGAAATCACAGAAGAAGCGGCCGGGAACGAACCCCAAATGCCGCTTCTTTCTTTCAAAATTCAGTAGTATTCAGGAAGGAACAAAAAGTATGACAGATCTTTTGGTTAAGTTTTTTGTCAGGGACTACGAAAATGTGGAGGATACCGATGTTCGTACCCGCTATGGGATACTGTCCAGCATCGTCGGCATTGTATGCAATGTCTTTCTCTTTACGGCAAAGCTGTTGATCGGGCTTGTGATGAATTCCCTGGCGATTACGGCAGATGCATTTAACAATCTGTCGGACGCGGCTTCTTCGATCATCAGTTTTATCGGAGTGAAAATGGCGAACAAACCGGCAGATAAAGAGCATCCGTTTGGCCATGGACGAATTGAGTATATTGCGGCGCTGATTGTATCCTTTTTGGTAATTGAGGTTGGCTTTACCTTCTTTAAGAGTTCCATCGGAAAGATTCGTAATCCGGAGGATATCTCTTTTGAACTGGTACCGTTCCTGATCTTGGTGCTCTCTGTTGGGGTGAAGTTCTGGATGTCTGCTTTTAACCGAAAGCTGGGTAATCGCGTGAATTCCAAGGTCATGCTGGCGACCTCCGCGGACTCTATGGGAGATGTCGTCACTACCAGCGCCACGATTTTATCCATTTTGATCTGCCATTTTACGTCTGTCAATATAGATGCCGCTGCCGGACTTTTGGTATCTCTGATTGTTATGTGGGCAGGAATCGGCATTGCAAAGGATACGCTGGAACCGTTGATCGGGCAGGGAGCAGATCCGGAGCTGTGCCGCAGGATCAAAGAGCAGGTGGAGTCTTATGACGGAATCTGCGGAACGCATGATATGATCGTACATAACTACGGACCGGGAAGAAGCATGGCGTCAATCCACGCCGAAGTTCCCCGTGACGTGGACATTGAGGTTTCCCATGAGATCATCGACAAGATTGAGCGGGAAGTGGGAAAAAAACTGGGAGTGCTGCTGGTTATTCATATGGATCCGATAGAAACTCATGATACGGAAGTGCTGGCGATCAAAACAAAGCTGAATCACGTAATTGAAGCTTTGGACCCGTCACTGAATTTCCATGACTTCCGTGTGGTCAGGGGACAGAATCGCATCAATCTGATTTTTGACCTGGTAGTTCCCTATTCCTATAAGAAGCAGGATTCGGAGCGGGTGCTTTCTCAGATCCGCGCTCTGATGCAGGAAATTGACGCAAGATATGAATGTGTGATTAACGTAGACAAAAGTTTTGTTGCACCGGAATAAAAATGTCCGGAGAAAGGGGTATCGTATGGGGAAGTTATTTCAGGGAGCTGCACATACAGCGTTCAATGTTTCCGACATGGAAAAATCACTGGATTTTTACCAGCGGGTATTTGGCTTTGAGAAGGCATTTGAAATGAGACATCCGGGGACGGGAGAACCTTGGATTGTCTATATATCGATCGGGGGCGGTCAGTTCATGGAACTGTTCTATGGCGGAGTAAAGACAGCAGAAAACCCGGAAAATGCTGCCGGATTTTCTCATGTATGCTTTGCTGTAAGCGATATTCACGAGGCATGCCGCAGACTGGAAGAGGCAGGAGCACCGGTGGATGTCCCGATCCAGCAGGGACTGGATCATAACTGGCAGTGCTGGACACACGATCCGGACGGAAACCGCATCGAACTGATGCAGATGATGGAGGATTCACTCCAGAGCACCTACTTACGGCAGTGAACCTGGCCGTTTTGCGCGGTAAAAAAAAATAAAAAAAAGTGCTTGCATTTTCCAAAATGATGGAGTATAATACATTTTGTTGTAAGACATTGGGCTATCGCCAAACGGTAAGGCAACGGACTCTGACTCCGTCAGTTCCTGGTTCGAATCCAGGTAGCCCAGCTAGCAAAAGGTCTCAGGTATATCACCTGGGACTTTTCTCATATCACAGAAAAATTCTTTCCTCCCCCGGTGCTCGTGGGAAGAGGTTTTTGGTTAAAAACAATGCGGCGCCATGGAAGAAGCAGAAGAGAACGCGAAATGGAGAAGAAACAGTGAAATATTTTTTTGACAGCAGAATTCGATACAGCGAGATTGGCGAAAACGGCAAACTGACACTCTTAGGCCTCATTAATTATTTTCAGGACTGCAGTACCTTTCAGTCGGAAGAGATTGGCCATGGTGTGGAGTACCTGAAGAAACTGGGACGTGCCTGGGTGCTGTCCGCCTGGCAGATCCACATCAACAGACTGCCGTCGCTTGGGGAATCTGTGCAGGTTGGTACCTGGGCGTACGGTTACCGCGGCTTTACCGGACTGCGCAATTTTGTGATGGAAACTGCCGGCGGGGAACGTCTTGCCAGTGCCAATTCCATCTGGGCTTATGTGGATGTGGCAAGCGGCAGACCGATCCGCGTGACAGAGGACGTGGTCAGGATCTACGGGGAGGAGGAACCGCTGAAGGAAGACTTCGGAGCCCGCAGGATACTGCTTGCAGAACAGATGGAAGAGGAGGAGCCTTTTCTGGTACGTCCGCACCACCTGGATACGAACCATCATGTCAATAACGGACAGTATATCAGCATGGCGGAAGAGTATCTTCCGAAGCAGATGGAGATCCACAGTCTCCGCGCGGAATACAAACAGCAGGCGCACCTGAATGATATGATCTATCCGATGAAGAAAAGGGATCAGGAGGGCTGTCTTGTCGCGTTAAATGATAAAAATGGCGTACCTTACGTAGTTGTGGAATTTAAATGATTGTGGTACAATACAGAGTGCAAACAAACGAAGATAAAGGGGGCTTTTGCCATGAGAGCGCAGAACCTTACACTGCTGACCGATTTATACGAACTTACCATGATGCAGGGATATTATGAGAATCCCTCCGATCAGATCGTGGTGTTCGATGCATTTTACAGAAAGAATCCCTGCGATGGTGCCTATGCCGTATGTGCCGGACTGGAGCAGGTAATCGAATATGTTCGTGATCTGCATTTTGCCCCGGATGACGTGGATTATCTCAGATCTCTCCATATTTTTAATGATGATTTTCTGGAGTATCTGAGAGGATTCCATTTTACGGGTGATATTTATGCGATCCCAGAGGGAACCGTCGTCTTTCCAAGAGAACCGCTTTTGAAAGTGGTTGCGCCGATTATGGAGGCACAGCTGGTGGAAACGGCGATTTTGAATATGATCAATCATCAGAGCCTGATTGCAACCAAGGCTTCCCGTGTGGTAGAGGCAGCCAAGGGTGACGGCATCATGGAGTTCGGCCTTCGCCGTGCCCAGGGACCGGATGCGGGTATCTACGGCGCCCGTGCAGCGGTGATCGGCGGATGTATCGGAACTTCCAACGTGCTGACCGGACAGATGTTCCACGTTCCGGTAAAAGGAACACATGCCCACAGCTGGATCATGAGTTTTCCGGATGAGTACACAGCATTTAAGACTTATTCCAAGTTATATCCGGAAGGCTGTATTCTGCTGGTGGATACTTACGATGTGCTGGAGTCCGGTGTACCGAATGCGATCCGGGTATTTAAGGAAATGCGTGCGGAAGGACTTTCGATGAAGGGATATGGAATCCGTATCGACAGCGGCGACCTGGCGTATCTGTCCAAGAAAGCCTATGAGATGTTGGCCGCAGAAGGATTTGAGGATGCAATTATCTCGGCGTCCAGCGATCTGGATGAATACCTGATTGACAGCCTCAAGACCCAGGGGGCAAAGATTAACTCCTGGGGTGTGGGAACCAATCTGATCACTTCCGGTGACTGGCCGGCTTTCGGAGGCGTTTATAAGCTGGCAGCCACGAAAAATAAAGGGGACAAGGAGTTCACACCCAAGATCAAGCTGTCTGAGAATTCAGAGAAAGTGACCAATCCCGGAAATAAAACAATCTTCCGTATTTATGATAAGGAGACAGGAAAGATCCGCGCGGATCTGATCTGTCTGGCGGATGAGACGTTTGATGAGTCGCAGGATATGATTATCTTTGATCCGATTGAGACCTGGAAGAAGACTAAGATCAAGGGCGGTACGTATCGTCTGAGAGAACTGCTTGTTCCGGTTTTCCAGAAGGGAGCCTGCGTTTACACTTCACCGTCCGTGATGGAGATCCAGAAGATCTGCAGACAGGAGAAGGATACGCTGTGGGAAGAGTCCAGGCGTCTTGTGAATCCGCACGAAGTCTATGTGGATTTGTCGGATCGTCTGTACCAGATCAAGACAAATCTGCTGGAAGAGATGAGCATGAAAGCGATCAACGAGAAATAGTGCACGGGGCAGAACCGTTAGAGTGAAATCAGGGAGGGGCAGCGCAGCCGCAGGAGAAAGTTGACGCTGCCCCGACTTTTGGGAAGGAGTAAGATGTTAAATATTGGAAGAAAGCAGAAACTGAAGGTGGTCAAAAAGGTGGATTTCGGTGTTTATCTGGCCGAAAAGAGTGATGCGGATATGAAAGACCGTGTGCTTCTCCCGGCAAAACAGGTTCCGGAAGGGACGAAAGAGGGAGATGTGGTTGAGGTTTTTCTCTACCGTGATTCCAGTGACCGCCTGATTGCCACCACAAATGAACCGAAGCTGACACTCGGACAGCTATCCGTGCTCACGGTAGCTGCCACGGGCAAGATCGGTGCATTTCTGGACTGGGGTCTGGAAAAAGACCTGTTCCTTCCTTTTAAGCAGCAGACCAGGCGTCTGCATCCGGGAGATCAGGTATTGGTATCCCTTTACATCGACAAGAGCGAGAGACTCTGTGCGACCATGAAGGTTTATCATTTCCTGAAAACCAATTCCCCTTATGTGGTGGGGGACACAGTGAAAGGACGGATTTACGAGATCAGCGGAAATTTTGGAGTGTTTGTCGCTGTGGATGACTGCTATTCCGGTCTGATTCCGAAACGGGAAGCGCAGGCGGATTACAATGTGGGACAGATCATCGAATGCCGTGTCACAGAGGTGAAGGAGGATGGCAAGCTGAATCTCTCCGCGCGGGGAAAGGCATATCAGCAGATTGAGATTGACGCCCAAAGCGTCCTCTCGGTCATCGAAGAATTTGCCGGTGTGCTGCCGTTTGACGATAAGGCTTCCCCTGAGGTGATCCAGAGAGAATTCGGCCTGAGCAAATCCGCATTTAAACGGGCGGTAGGTCATCTGATGAAAGAGCAAAAGGTTGTCATCGAAGATGGAAAGATCTGGGTGGCAGGGAAGAAGAAACAGTTTTAGCTGAACGGAAAGAAGGAGGATATTCGTCGGTGGACTCGATAGATTATTATGAACGGTATGCCATACCGTATTACGAGCAAACCATAGACCTTGATATGTCAGAGGTAATGCAGCCGTTTCTCGATGCATTGCCGGAGGGAGCAGAGGAGATACTGGATCTGGGCTGCGGTTCGGGAAGAGATACCAAGACCCTGGAAGAGCTGGGCTATGTGGTAACAGCCATGGATGGCTCGGAAAAGATGTGTGAACTGGCGGAGATTTATACAGACCAGGAGATTCTTCATCTGAAATTTGAGGACATGGACTTCGACGAAGTTTTTGACGGCATCTGGGCGTGTGAGTCCCTGGTGCACGTTCCTTCGGAAGAGATAGAAGACATCATGGAGAAAGTCATGGATGCCTTAAAACCTGGCGGAATCCTGTATTTTTCTGTGTACGAAGGAGAGCGGGACGGCATGTACGGCGGCCGTTATTTCTGCGATTACACAGAAGAAGAGATACGGGAATTGATGGGCAGGTTTGGCCGGGCAAAGATCCTGGACATCTGGACGACGGACAATTTCCGAAGAGATGCAGACGACCTGCAGTGGCTGAATGTGCTGGTAAAGAAGAGAAAATAGGCTGCTGTGCGGAATCGTTACAGTTTACCTTGATATTGCAGGAGGAAAAGGAGGGAGTGCGCTTTTTTTGGCACTCCCTTTTATCAAAGAATCAGTGGGAGGAAGTTATGAGTTTTGCCCATTTACATGTACACACGGAGTACAGTCTTCTGGACGGCTCCAACAAGATACAGGAATATGTTCAGAGGGTCAAAGAGCTTGGGATGGACAGCGCAGCCATCACCGATCACGGAGTGATGTTTGGCTGTATAGATTTCTATAAAGCGGCTCATGCAGCGGGGATCAATCCGATCCTGGGCTGTGAGGTGTATGTGACACCCGGCTCCCGGTTTGACAGGGAGACGGTGCGCGGTGAGGACCGATATTATCATCTGGTGTTGCTTGCAGAGAATAATCAGGGCTATTCCAATCTGATGAAGATTGTCTCTGCCGGATTTGTGGATGGATTTTATTACAAACCCCGGATCGATCTGGAAATTCTGAGACAATACCACGAGGGAATCATTGCACTTTCCGCCTGCCTGGCTGGGGAAGTGGCCCGCTATCTGGTGCGAAATCTTTACGAGGAAGCCAAAAAAGCAGCGCTCCGTTACGAGGAAATCTTCGGAAAGGGGAATTTCTTTCTGGAGCTGCAGGACCACGGAATTCCCGAACAGCACCTGGTGAATCAGCAGCTGGTGCGCCTTTCTGCTGAGACGGGAATTGAGCTGGTGGCAACCAATGACATTCATTATACATATGAAAAGGATGCGGATTCCCACGATATCCTGCTGTGCCTGCAGACCGGCAAGAAACTGGCCGACGAGGACAGGATGCGCTATGAGGGCGGACAGTACTATGTAAAATCAGAGACGGAGATGGCGGCGCTGTTTCCCTATGCAAAGCAGGCGATTGAGAATACACAGAAAATCGCAGACCGCTGCCATGTGACCATCGAGTTCGGCGTCACAAAACTGCCGAAATTTGATGTGCCGGACGGGTATACGTCCTGGGAATATCTGCAGAAGCTCTGTTATGACGGTCTGGAACGTCTGTATGAGCCTGTGACGGAAGAACTGGGTGACAGATTGCGCTATGAGCTGGATACGATTCAGAAGATGGGGTATGTGGATTACTTCCTGATTGTGTGGGACTTCATCAAATTTGCCAGGGATCATGATATTATCGTCGGACCAGGGCGTGGTTCCGCAGCGGGAAGTCTGGTATCCTACACGCTTGGCATTACCCAGCTGGATCCCATGCGGTATCAGCTCCTGTTTGAGCGTTTTCTGAATCCGGAGCGTGTGACGATGCCTGATATCGACGTGGATTTCTGCTTCGAGCGCCGGGGCGAGGTGATCGACTATGTGACCCGCAAATACGGCAAGGACAGAGTGGTGCAGATCGTCACATTTGGTACCCTGGCAGCCAGAGGTGTGATCCGGGATGTGGGCCGCGTGCTGGATATGCCCTATGCCCAGGTGGATGCGATCGCAAAGATGATTCCGAATGAGCTGAATATTACGATCGACCGGGCACTGGAGATGAACCATGAGCTGAGAGAACTGTATGAGAGCAATGACGAGGTGTCTCATCTGATTGATATGTCCAGGCGTCTGGAGGGTCTGCCGCGTCATACCTCGATGCATGCAGCCGGAGTCGTGATCGGTTCGCGCCCGCTGGATGAGTTTGTGCCCCTCTCAAGAGGAAGCGATGGCACGATTGTCACACAGTTTACGATGACAACGCTGGAAGAGCTGGGACTTCTGAAAATGGATTTCCTTGGCCTTCGGACGCTGACCGTCATTCAGAATGCGGAGAAACTGGCAGAAAAAGACAATCATGTGAAGCTGGATTTGATGAAGATTGACTACAACGACCCGAAGGTGCTCGGCATGATCGGTGCGGCGAAGACTGTGGGTGTTTTCCAGCTGGAAAGTGCCGGAATGAAAAACTTCATGAAAGAATTAAAGCCCCAGAATCTGGAGGATATCATTGCCGGTATTTCTCTGTATCGTCCGGGCCCCATGGATTTTATTCCGCAGTATATCCGCGGTAAGAATCATCCGGAATCTGTGACGTATGATACCCCGCTTCTGGAGTCGATTCTTTCCCCGACTTATGGCTGTATCGTCTATCAGGAGCAGGTTATGCAGATTGTGCAGACACTGGCGGGCTACTCCCTTGGCCGTGCGGATCTGGTGCGGCGTGCCATGTCGAAAAAGAAAGCGTCCGTGATGGAGAAGGAGCGGAAAAACTTTGTCTATGGAAATGACGCGGAAGGTGTGCCGGGCTGTATCAGAAACGGGATTGATGAGGAGACGGCCAATAAGATATATGATGAAATGATTGACTTTGCCAAGTATGCTTTCAACAAGTCTCATGCAGCTGCCTACGCAGTGGTATCTTATCAGACGGCATGGCTGAAATATTATTACCCTGTGGAATTTATGGCGGCGCTTATGACCTCCTGCATAGACAATCCGGGAAAGGTGGCGGAGTATATTCTGAATTCCCGCCAGATGGGAATCTCGATTCTGCCTCCGGATATCAACCGAAGCGAAGGAAAATTCACCGTGGATGGCAAAGCGATCCGCTACGGAATGGCAGCGATCAAGGGAATCGGCAAACCGGTGATGGATGCCATCGTGGAGGAGCGAAAGAATGGAGGTCCGTTTGTATCTCTCCGGGATTTTGCGGAGCGATTGAGCGGTAAGGAAGTAAACAAAAGAACGGTGGAAAATTTTATCAAGGCGGGCGCTTTTGACTGCTTTGGCGCAACGAGAAAGCAGATGATGCAGGTTTATGTCCGGATCCTGGATGATGTGGCCCGGGACAAGAAGAATTCTCTGACCGGACAGATGAGTCTGTTTGATTTTGTGGACGATGAGACGAAAAAATCTTATGAAATCACCTATCCGGATGTGGGCGAATTTGACAAAAGTGACAAGCTGGCTTTTGAAAAAGAAGTGCTGGGAATTTATATCAGCGGCCATCCGCTGGAAGAGCAGGAGATGTGCTGGCGAAAGAATATTACTGCAGTGACGACGGATTTTCAGCCGGATGAAGAGACCGGAATGCCAAAGGTTCAGGATGGTGCCACCGAGACCGTGGGCGGCATTATCATGGATAAAAAACTGAAATATACAAAGAATAATAAGACCATGGCATTTCTTACGCTGGAGGATCTGCTGGGAAGTATGGAGATTGTCGTATTTCCGAGAGACTACGAAAGGAATGCATCCCTGATGCAGATCGATGCGAGGGTATTTGTCCGCGGACGTGTGTCTGCTGAGGATGATAAGCCAAGCAAACTGATTTGTGAGCGGATTGTACCTTTTGAGGACATACCGAGAGAGCTGTGGATTCAGTTTGCGGACAAGGAGACTTATGAGAGGGAAGTTGCCGGATTATATGAGATTCTCAGGGAATCGGACGGAAATGATCAAGTGGTACTTTATATCCGTTCGGCAAAAGCCATGAAAAAGCTTCCGCCGAGCCGAAGTGTCTGCGCAGACGGGCATCTGATAGAGATTTTGACTACAAAATATGGTACCGGGAACGTGAAAGTTGTAGAAAAGAGTATTGAAAAACGGCAATAAATGCATTAAAATGAAGCTGTGTGTGATTATTAAGAAAGATCAATTTTAATGTGTGTGATGAGATGGAGGAATTCATATGGCAACGACTAGCAAGGTAAAGACAATTGGTGTGCTGACCAGCGGCGGTGATGCGCCTGGTATGAACGCCGCAATCCGTGCAGCCGTGAGACGCGGCTTACAGCAAGGTGTTCAGATGAAGGGTATCCTGAAGGGCTATGACGGTCTGATGAACGAGGAAATCATTGACATGACAGCCCGTGATGTGTCTGACACGATTGAGCGAGGCGGTACGATTCTGTATACAGCACGCTGTGCTGAGATGCGGACACCGGAAGGCCAGAAGCGCGCAGCAGAAACCTGCAGGAAGTACGGAATTGATGGTCTGGTAGTCATCGGAGGAGACGGTTCTTTTGCCGGTGCGCAAAAGCTGGCAGCTCTTGGCATCAATACAGTAGGTGTGCCGGGGACCATTGATTTGGACATCGCCTGTACCGAGTATACCATCGGATTTGATACGGCTGTGAATACTGCAATGGAAGCCATCGATAAGGTACGTGATACATCCACTTCCCATGAGAGATGCTCGATCATCGAGGTTATGGGACGAAATGCCGGATACATCGCTCTGTGGTGCGGTATTGCCAACGGTGCAGAGGATATTCTGCTTCCGGAGAAATACGATTACGATGAGCAGAAGATTATCAACAATATCATCGAAAACCGTAAGAAGGGCAAGAAGCATCATATCATCATCAATGCCGAGGGTATCGGCCATTCCACCAGCATGGCGCGTCGTATTGAGGCAGCTACCGGTATTGAGACACGTGCGACGATCCTCGGACACATGCAGAGGGGCGGAAGTCCGACCTGTAAGGACCGTGTCTATGCTTCCATCATGGGTGCTTATGCAGTTGATCTGCTGATCGCAGGAAAGTCTGATCGCGTTGTAGCATATCACAACGGTGAATATGTGGATTACGATATCGATGAGGCACTTTCCATGAAGAAAACTCTGCCGGAGTATCAGTGGGAGATTGCAAAGGCGTTGTCATATAACTATAATAAATAGGGAAAACCAGTAGAATCAAAAACGGGCTGACGCAGCAAGATGCCAGCCCGTTTTTTTATCATACACTGCCAGGAATAAAAGCATTTGCTCTCATGTGAGGAGGAATGATTCATTGAACAAAAAGAAAAAGAGCCATCTTCCTGCGGAGCGGATTATGGTGATTGGATTTGCTTCGGTCATTTTGCTGGGTACAGTTTTGCTGTCACTGCCCTGTGCTGCAGCCAATGGGCAGCGGGCGGGTTTTCTGGATGCATTGTTCACGGCGACCACATCCGTCTGTGTGACCGGTCTGGTGACTGTTCCCACGGCAACCTATTGGAGCACATTTGGAAAAGTGGTCATCCTGCTGCTGATTCAGTTCGGCGGTCTTGGGATTATGGCATGCCTGATGATGTTTCTTTTGCTTATGAAGAGAAGAATCAGTCTGCAAAACAGAAAGCTGATTCAGGATACCTATAATCTGCCGGTATTAAAAGGCGCAGTTGGCGCGATCCGCAGGCTTCTGATCGGTACTTTCACAGTGGAGGGCGCAGGAGCAGTATGCTACAGTTTTTATTTTGTCCCGGAATACGGATGGGGGAAGGGAATCGCATTTTCCGTTTTTCATGCGGTTTCCGCATTCTGCAACGCGGGAATTGATATCGTCGGGGAATCCTCATTTGTTCCGTTTCTGAAAAACCCGCTGATCAACCTGACTACGATGGGCCTGATTGTCTTAAGCGGACTGGGATTTCCCGTCTGGTGGGAGGTCCTGGAGCGAATTGGCGGTCTGATCCGCAGAAAATACAGCAGAAGAAATTTTGTGAGGGGATTCACACTGCATACGAAGCTGGTTCTTGCGACCACAGGAATTCTGATTGTGGGCGGTGCGGTGGTGATCCTGCTTCTGGACTGGAATCATCCGGAGTCACTTGGAAGACTGAGTACACCTTACAAGGTCATGGCAGCATTCTTTCAGTCCATTACCACCAGAACAGCGGGATTTGAGACGATACCTCAGAAAAATTTTACCGAGAGCACAGCCCTTGTCTGTATGGTGATGATGTTTATCGGAGGCTCTCCGATGGGAACCGCAGGCGGTGTCAAGACAACTACCATTGCTATCATCTTTCTGATGGTGGGAGCCTATATCAAGGCGAATTCGGATACGGAGGCCTGCGGGAGAAAGGTTGCAGAAGAAAATCTGCGCTCGGCTGTGGTGATCTTCTTTTACGGTATGGGAATTGTCATTATTGCCACGACGGCACTGATCGCAGTGACAGGCAGTCCGCTCCTGGACTGTCTCTATGAGATTGTTTCCGCGGTGGCAACAGTGGGACTGACCCGTTCTTTGACACCGGGGCTGCCGCCAGAGGGAAAATGTATTGTGATTGCCGTAATGTTTATGGGACGAATCGGCCCGATTACTCTGGCCGTTGCGCTGACCAGAAAGAGCCGAAACAAAAAAGCCAGAATTGAGAGACCGGAACAGCAGATTCTGGTGGGATAGCAGCAAGAAGGAGGAAATAGAACAGTATGGGAAAACAGTATGCAGTGCTGGGACTTGGAAAATTTGGCTATGCTGTAGCAGTGACCCTTGCGCAGGCAGGCTGTCAGGTGCTGGCGGTGGATAGAAACGCGGAGATTGTGCAGGAGATTGCCGATCAGGTAACGTATGCCGTCAGGGCGGATGTCACGGACAGCCGTGTATTTGATTCTCTGGGCATCAGCAATATGGACGTGGTAATCGTGGGTATTTCTGAAAACATGGAGGCCAGCACACTGGCCACCATACAGGCCAAAGAGGCAGGTGTTCCGACAGTCATCGCCAAGGGCATGAATAAGATACACGCGAATATTCTAAGGAAAGTAGGAGCGGATCAGGTTGTGATGGCAGAGAGTGAGACGGGAGTGCGCCTGGCGAAGAATCTGATGTCCGGTGGTTTTCAGGATTTCTTTATGCTGTCAGATTCTTTCTCGATTGTGGAAATGCCTCTGCCGGAGACCTGGGTGAATCAGAGTCTGCAGCAGCTGGATCTGCGCAGAAAGTACGGCATCAATGTGGTTGGTGTAAAATCCGCGGATGAAATCCGTGCTTCGGTGAATCCCAGGGAACTCTTAAGGGAAGGGGATATTCTGATTCTGATCGGCGGGAACAAAGATCTTGCAAAAATGATGAAGAAGAGATAGAATTTTGCGAAGAATGAGCAGGTGAAAGACAATGATTACAAGTACAGGCAACAGTCAGGTAAAACATATCATGCTTTTGAACCGCAAGGCAAAAGAGCGCCGTGCCCAGGGACTCTTTGTGGCGGAGGGAGAGAAAATGTACCGGGAAGCTCCGCAATCCTGGATCAGGAAAGTATATCTGTCCGAAAGTTTCCAAAAGATGAATGAAACGCTTCGGGATGGTATAGAATATGAAACAGTAGAGGATCGGGTGTTCGCGTCCATGTGTGATACCAAAACACCCCAGGGAGTGCTGACTCTGCTTCGCATGCCCTTCTATGAGCCGGAGCAGGTGCTTGGAGGACCGTGTCCGCTGCTCATGGTGCTCGAGGATCTGCAGGATCCGGGAAATGTGGGCACGATCATCCGCACCGCTGAGGGAGCCGGGGTTACAGGAGTCATCTTAAGCCAGAACAGCGCAGACCTTTTTAATCCGAAAACGATCCGTTCTACCATGGGATCGATCTACCGCATGCCGTTTCTTGTCACATCCAACCCGGTCGGATTTGTGCAGGAATTAAAGCGGCAGGGAATCGCTGTGTATGCTGCGCATCTGAATGGAAAAAATTCTTACCGTAAGGAAGACTATACCGGTCCCACAGCCTTTCTGATCGGAAATGAAGGCAACGGTCTGTCGGAGGCGATGGCGAAGGAGGCATCCCGCCTCATCCGGATCCCTATGGAAGGCCGCGTGGAATCGCTGAACGCAGCGGTAGCATCTGCCATCCTTATGTATGAAGCTCATTCCCAGAGAACGATTGCTGTTCAGACCGCACGGCGTCCGTTGCCATCTGAACAGTAACGGAGAACGTGATTATTTTGTTACGTTTTCCTTAAGTCTATCGACATTAAGGGTGGTTTAGGATAGAATAAGGTTGGATCGTTACGGAATTTGTTGTATTGCAGAAGTTATGCGTATCAGGGGAGGAATCATTTTTTATGGAAGAAAAACGCAGATTAACGAAGAAGGAGCTTCGCCGCCGCAGACGCAGAAGAATTTTGATTGTCAAAACGGTTCTGCTCTGTGTATTGCTTTTGATTTTGGGATTTGGTGTCTGGGCGCTTTCGGGCGGCACAGATAAGCTGAAAGAAAAGGCGAAGGAGAAGGAGCAGAACAATCAGACGGCAGTGTCTGAGAGTATGGATAGTACAAGCAGTGTCAGCACAGCCGGGGAAGTGGATCCGTCCTCGTTAAGAGAGAGTATTATGGCGGAGGCGGAAGCCCTGGCGATGACTTATGATTATGACGGGGCAATCGAAAAGCTTCAGAGCATCGAAGGTGCGTCCACAGACGCAGAGATTATCACAAAGGTTGCGGAATATACGACGACCAGAGATTCCTGTGTCCGCGTAAATGTCAATGAGGTGACGCACGTTTTCTATCATTCTCTTGTTGTGGACCCGCAGAAAGCCTTTTTCCAGGACAACGCGCAGACAGAGGGCTTCTGCGAATGGATGACGACGGTGGATGAATTCAATAAGATTACCCAGCAGATGTACGACAACGGATATGTCATGGTGAGTCTTCGGGATCTGGTGAAAGAGACGGTGGATGAATCCGGAAATGTGCATTTCACAGAGGGTGATATCTACCTGCCGGAGGGAAAGAAAGCGTTTGTACTTTCTCTGGATGATTTGTGCTATTATCATTCCTATGACGGACGCGGAATCGCCACCAAGATGGTCATCGGCGAGGATGGAAAGCCGACCTGTGAGTACACCCAGGACGACGGAACGGTGGTGGTCGGTGCCTATGACTGTATACCGCTGATGGATCAGTTTATCGAGGAACATCCGGATGCCGTTTATCACGGAGCGAGAGGAACCGTGGCGCTGACCGGATACGACGGAATCCTTGGCTACCGCACGGATATCTCCTATAAGACGGGAGAGAATCTCTCAGATGATCAGAGGGCATGGCTGAATGCACACCCGGATTTTGACTACGAAAAAGAGTGTGAGGAAGCGAAGAAGGTGGCAGACGCGATCAAGGAAGACGGCTGGACCTTTGCCAGCCATACCTGGGGACACATCCGTGTCGGGGATAAGAGTCTGGAACAGATTCAGACAGATACAGAGAAATGGCTGAATTATGTCGCACCGCTGATCGGAGGGTCGGATATCATTATCTTTGCTCATGGTCAGGATCTGTCAGACTGGCATGACTACACGATGGAGAACGAGAAATTCAGCTATCTGAAGAGTAAGGGCTTCAATATTTACTGTAACGTAGATTCGTCTCAGTATTTTGTTCAGGTAAGGGATAATTACCTGCGCATGGGCCGCCGCAATCTGGATGGCTATCGTTTGTATCAGGATGCATATGGCGGAGGAAGCCGTACAGCGGATCTTTTTGATGCGGCATCCGTCTTCGACAGCAGAAGACCGACGGATCCTTCTCTGTATGATCTCCAGTGAGAAGCCCGGCAGATGCCAGGATAAGGACTATGAAAAAAATACCAGCGGGAGAGTGAAGGAAAACTCTCCCGCTGATGTTTTATCAGCGCAAAAAAAGATAGCTGCGAACAACAGGGAACGGTGCGGCGCCGATTTCCATCAGATCACGGTGAAATTCCATCGTGGAAAATTTGTCTTTTTGGAGTTCTTCGGCTTCTTCTTTCAGACTCATAAAATTCAGGTATCCTACATAATATTTCAGGTAGTTACCGGGTGTTTCCACGATATACTGATAGATCTTTGCAATGGTATCCGTATCCGTGACGCCAAAACTGCCCAGGAACGTGACGGCATCCTCAAAAAGCCAGCCCTGATCATGGATGGCAATATCCAGGATGGAGTAGAGACACAGATGAATGGAACGGTTCAGCCACTGAATGGAGAAGGCAGACTGCAGATCATCGGATAGATTTCTGCCGGCATAGCCATAGGCGTAGGATTCCACGTAGGTAGCCCAGCCCTCCGCGTAACCAGAGGGGGTATACAGATGCCGGATCAGAGGAGCGTCGGTGCGTGAAAAAGAGACACTCTGGTAGAGATGCCCTGGAAACCCTTCATGGGCCAGGGTGGTGTACAGCTCCAGTTGACTCATGTTACTGCTGCGGTTGATGTAGATCGTGTTGGGAGACTGGGTATCCACAGGAGGCGTCAGATAAAAAGCCGGGCTGAGATACTTTTCCAGCGATTCGTCCACGTATTTGACTTCATAATCGATTCCTTCGAGTGCCGGGAAATCCTCTGTGATGGCCTCCTGCAGATCCAGAAGCATCTCTTCCGGTGTGGAAAAGGCAAGGCTGGTCTGATCGAGAAGAAGCGCCAGAGAAGGTTCCGCCGAAAGAAGCTCTGTTATCTGATGACAGTCGCAGGAAAGCTGTTCCTTTAGCCGCAGGAGCAGTTCTGCAGGAGAGTCGTCACATCCGGTGAGAGCGCGGACAAGATAGCGGTAATAAGCTTTCCCGCCCGGATAATGGGCCAGGCCGCCCTCATTGGTTCCGGTTCCCATCAGATCTGTCAGGGCTTCAATGAGAGCCTGATAGGAGGGGAGCACACAGTTTTTGATCAGCTTCTGATGGGTATCCAGACAGACTTTCTGCTCTTCTTCGCTGAACAGTCCGCAGGAGGAGAGATTTTTCTCGAACAGCTTCTGCAGATAATGATTCTGGGGATCCAGGAGAAAAGAAGTGCACTGATCGATAATTCCCTGTGCGGCTTTATCGTTCATGAACACGCCCTGCCGCGATTTTTCTCTCTCGTAGGCGATGATCTGATCAAAATATTCGGGTATCTCACGGAGCAGCTGCAGGTAATCGAGAACATCCTGCCGGGTGCGAAAAGCATACTCCGACAGAAGAATGGGAAGCTGGGACTGCACCCCCAGGGAAGGACCGAGAACTTCGGCAAGGATGCTGCAGGACCCTTCCATTTCTTCTGTTTCCAGATCAAAGAGCAGCACATCCAGAGTGATCTGATTGGCTTTGTTTAACTTTTTCTTTGAGAAGGAAGAGAGGATTTTCCGGCGGTTTTCGCAGAGTGAGAGATGGGCAGTGCGATCCGGAAGACAGACAGAACCAAGGGTGACGGGATAGTCTTCGATCCCGGCCAGCGAGGGATCGGACAGTATGTAGTGAAGATTGATTGTGGAGGAAGAAACTTCTGCGCGGAACAGAGTATCCGTGAATGCTCCGAAACGGCGGTTTTCTGCCGGGGAGAAGAAAGGGGACAGATACCAGAAGAGCAGAACCTGGGTGAGCAGCAGAAGGAGCACAAAAGTAAAGCGTATGCGTCTTTTCAGGCGTTTGGGTTTCATAGGAAAGAAATCTCCCCTGGGATATCTCTTATCCCAAATCTATGAAAGCGCGGGGGCTTTCAGAACCAAATCCTTCCGGTGTATTGGAAATCTAAGAAGGCTGTGGTAAAATAACGGGAAGGGAACCGAAATGGGTTTGCATGTTATGAAGGAGTATGGATATGAAAAGAAAGTCAAAAACCTGGATACTGATACTTTCCTTAGTTCTGGCAGTGCCCGGAATTACGTCCTGCCAGAAGCCGGAGGAAGATATTCCGATTACAACGATCAGTCAGAGTACGGAGGACGAGGATCCGGAGGATAACCTGGAGGAAGAACTGGGTGATGAGATTCCCGAGTATGATGTGGAGCTGCCAGAGGAACCGGGAAGTTTTGAATTGGCAATCTGGGGGGAACTGTATACGATTCCGGAGTCTTACGAGCATTTTGTAAACAAAGGCTGGGTTTACCAGGGAGATGAGGAACGGCAGATCAATCCGGAATCCTACTCGGAGGATGAAGTCTTTGAGATGGATGGAAACACGATTACGGTGGATGTGATGAATCCGGATACGACAAAGAAGGCGGTATGGGAGTGCATGATCGGCGGAATTCACATCGATACCAACATTGCGGGAGGTCAGAGCATCTACGTCAATCTGCCGGGCGGAATTGTAATGCAGGAATCGCTGGCAGAGGAGGTGGAAGATGCCTATGGATTGCCAAAGGACCGTTATGAGACAGAGAACTGTCTGCAGCTGACCTACGAGTTTGGACTGTATCAGACGGTTACGCTGGGATTTGATACGGATACCGAGACGCTGGTGACACTGGATATGCAGAACTTCCGTACGAAAGCCGGCGAGGAGGAACTGGAAAATGTCAGTGACGCCGTAACGCCTGAGGTGGAAGCCTATGCGGCACCGGAGACGGACAGTGAGACGATCAATGATTTTATCGTCCGGTATGACGGCGTGCTGTATCGCCTGCCCACGCCGGTAAGCCAGCTGATAGAACATGGCTGGACAGTGAATGAGACGGAGTCCGACCGCGCGGTGCGGAACGGAAAGTACGGATATGTGACGCTGGAAAAAGACGGACAGAAGCTGTATGCCACAGTACATAACTACGGGCAGGAGCCGACGACGGTTCGGAACTGTTTTGTGACAGCGCTGTACGGCGACCTGGATACGACGAAAGTTCCGATTGTGATCACCGGCGGCATTACGCTGGGCACAAGAGAGGAAGAGTTCCGGAATATCGTCGGGGACGCCAAATATGAAAAAAAAGAAGATGTGGATAATAAGGTGACTTATTACACATTCTATACAGACGAGAAACAGCTGGACTATACACAGGTAAGCATCGATGATGCGCTGCATCTGGTGCGCAGCATTCGTGTCGTTCACAATCAGGAGGAGATCGGCAGTCCAATTGACGAGAGCGGTGAAGATGCGAAGAAAGAGAAAGATACGGAAAACCAGACACTCGGTGAGGTGAAAGCAGAGTCAGGGGGAGAAGCGAAAACCGAATCGGAAACGGAGCCGTAGGAAGAAAACGGAATGTCAGGAGGAGATAAGAAAAATGACAGAACAGATCTATGATGTGATTGTGATCGGGTCGGGCCCTGCCGGGCTGGCGGCAGCGATTTATGCGAAACGGGCAAAACTGGAGTCTCTTGTGATTGAAGCAAATTATGTCAGCGGAGGACAGGTGATCACCACCTATGAAGTGGATAATTATCCGGGTCTGCCGGGCATCAGCGGTATGGATCTGGGAAATACGCTGCGCGAGCATGCGGAGAAGATGGGCGCGGTATTTGCCAGAGAAAGAGTAAAAGAGCTGGAGCTGGACGGGGATGTGAAAATCGTCCGTACGCGAAAGAAGGAATACCATACGAAAACGGTGATCCTTGCCACGGGCGCACAGCATCGGATGCTGGGTGTGCCGGGCGAAAAAGAACTGTCCGGCATGGGCGTTTCCTATTGCGCCACCTGCGACGGAGCCTTCTTCAAAGGGAAAACCGTAGCGGTTGTGGGCGGCGGTGACGTGGCCGTGGAGGATGCCATTTTCCTTGCGAGAACCTGCGAAAAAGTCTATGTCATTCACCGCAGAGACAGCCTTCGCGCGGCGGCTGTCCTGTCCGAACGACTGCTGGCACTTCCGAATGTGGAGATGGTCTGGGATACCGTTGTGGATTCCATCGAAGGAGAAAACAGTGTAGAAGCAGTCCGGATCACCAACATAAAGACGGGCGAAAGCCGGGAACTGGATGTTCAGGGCGTGTTTATCGCTGTGGGAATCACGCCGAATTCAGGGCTGGCGGAAGGAAAGGTCAGTATGGATGAATCCGGTTACCTCATCGCAGGCGAGGACGGTGTGACCAGTGTGCCCGGGCTCTTTGTGGCGGGAGATGTCCGCACCAAGCAGCTGCGTCAGATCATCACAGCAGCTTCGGATGGAGCCAACTGTATCACATCGGTGGAAAGGTATCTGGTAAGTCTGGGATAAGTGTAGAAGCGAAAAGGCGGAATTTGTCAAAAATGCACAAAAACATTTCCGCTTTTTCCACAGCCCCAATTTTATAAACATCCCGTCCACAAGTTTTCCACATGGAAATCCCCTGTAAATACCTACAAAATCGAGTTATACACCAAGTTATCCACATTTTCCACAGAAAAAAGAATGTGAATTCCATGATTTACATAATTCAAATAAGAACAGTTGTTTTGTTCACAACAGAGAAATGAGGTAATTTGTGAAAAAAGTATTACAAAAAGCTTGACTTTTTAATAATCAATAAGTGGTTTCGTTATCAATGAATTGTCTGATATTTCAAGACAATTCAGGATGACAGCAAGCCGTCAAAAAGGCCCCGGCAGATGTACTTGCCGGGGCCTTTTTTTGACGGCTTGCTGTTTTTTCAGGGATTTGGCGTCCTGCCGGATTCCGTTTCTACTTCATCAGTTCGATACTGCAGGGCGGCAGGGTCACGGTGCTTCCCTCGATCTTTACAGCCTGATCCGAAGTCTGAAGCATGCCTGCCTGCGCAAGGTCTCCCGGTTCTTTTCCGTTGAGAGATACAGCGGACAGACCGATGGAAGTTTCCGTTTCAGATGGTGATGTTTACCCTTTCCAAGATTGCGGATACCCTTCATCTGAACACCCCCTGGGGACCGATTATTGTTTATCTTGGATTTGGCGCGGGCCTTGCGGTCTTTATGTTTACCGGATTTGTGAAATCCATTCCGCTGGAGATCGAAGAGGCAGCCATGATTGACGGCTGCAGTCCGCTGCGAACGTATTTCGGCATTGTGCTGCCGATCATGAAACCGACCTGCATCACGGCAGCAATTCTTCAGGCGATGTGGATGTGGGCGTCATGATGGGTGTTCTGGTACTGGCCATTATCCCGATTATTGTCTTTTATTGTTCTGCCAGAGATATATCATTGAAGGCGTTGTAGCCGGCGCGGTAAAGGGCTGATCATACTGTACTTTACAGGATCGGCTTTTGGGAGTATGATAGAGCCGAAAGGATGGTGTACATAGTATGGTAGGCAATGAGATGATTTGTAACTGCAAACAGGTATCCTATATGGATATTGTAAATGCTCTTCATGAGTTAACCAAATTTGATGATGTCCTGGAAGCGTTTGACGAAGTGCAGAAAATGACACACTGCTCAACCGGCTGCGGAGGCTGTCATGATAAGATTATGAATATCATTTCTGAAGTCATGATGGGGTAAAAAAACTCTGCATCCGGATATGTAATAACAGGACAGCACCTTTGCGGGAAACGAGGGTGCCGTCCTGTTATTTTATTGCCGTGTATGGGGTACTGCACAGCATCCGTTGCCATCTGTACAGTGATCGCACATGTGAGAAAAAGGTCCGGCAGAGCTTTTTAAGTAGCCATCTGTATGGTTTTATGGTAGAATGAACTAAGGGTCAAAGGCTCAAAAAGCCGAATACAGCCAGAGAATTCTGCTGGGGGCGGAATTTTCGGAAACCGGTTCGTTTCAGAGGAGAAGCTGTCGGGAATCGGTTTTGTGGTTCTCTTTTCAGAGAGGGGGGATACCACTCCTGTATCAGAAAGTAACAATTACAGTAATAGTTTCAGGCAAAATGAATTTGTACAAAAGAAAAGGGAGTGTAGCATTATGAAGGTAAAAGAGTTTTTTGCACCGTCAGATATGACGGAAGGAAAACCATGGGAAAAGATCGTTATTTTCACGATTCCCATGTTGATTGGCAACATCGCCCAGCAGCTCTATAATACGGTGGACAGCATCGTAATCGGGAAGTATGTGGGTGACAATGCACTGGCTGCGGTGGGCAGTGCAAGTCCCATACTGAATCTGCTGCTTGTGCTATTCGTCGGCATCTCGGTAGGTGCCGGGGTTATGGTATCGCAGTATTTTGGAGCCAGGCAGCGGGAACAGCTTTCCTGGACAATCGGAAATTGTGTGACCCTCACAGCCATTTCCTCCATTCTCATCATGATTCTGGGAGCGGTGCTTTCCAGGCCATTATTGGAACTTTTAAAGACGCCGGATTCGATTATAGACTGGTGTACCTCTTATCTGGTCATCCTGATGGTGGGATGTGCCGGATGCGCTTATTACAATATTCTCTGCGGAATCCTTCGCGGACTGGGAGATTCGGTTTCAGCGCTTGTTTACCTTTTGATTGCCACATGCATTAACATTGTGCTGGATATCCTGTTTGTGGCGAAATTTCATCTCGGCGTGGCAGGCGTTGCCTACGCGACCGTGATTGCACAGGCAGTATCGGCGATCCTGTGTCTGATTCGTCTGATGCGGATGGCGGATATTTTTGATTTCCGGCTTTCCTGCATGAAAATGAGACGCATCTATTCACTGGAAATCATCCGGCTCGGTCTTCCGTCCGGTGTGACACAGGCCATTTTCTCCATGGCCATGGTAATCGTACAGTCTCTGACCAACAGCTTTGGTGAGATGGTGATTGCGGCAAACGTAATCATCATGCGTGTGGATGGATTTGCCATGATGCCGAACTTCTCCTTCGGCACGGCAATGACGACCTACAGTGGTCAGAATGTGGGCGCGAAGCGCATGGACCGGGTAGAGAAAGGAGCGAAGCAGGGAACCTTGCTGGCAGTGGGAACATCTGCAGTGATTACCTCGCTGATCCTGATCTTTGGCCGAAACCTGATGGGAATCTTCACGGATACAGAGGAATTAGTGACCCTAAGTGCCAATATGATGCGAATCCTGGCGGTTGGCTATATCGCGATGGCAGTGACTCAGTGCCTCTCCGGCGTGATGCGCGGAGCGGGGGATACCATGACACCGATGTGGATATCCATCGTCGTAACCGTTTGTATTCGTGTGCCGCTGGCATACAGCATATCCTGGCTTACCAGAACAGCAGAGCTGCCCCATGGACGGTATGAATGTCTGTGGATCTCGCTGCTGACCAGCTGGGTACTCGGAGCACTGATCACATTCATTTTTTATCGCCGGGGCAAATGGAAAAACAAAGCGCTATAACTATAAGCGCATGGAACGGGGTTGCTGCAGGAAATATGAGCAGCAGCCCCGAAAGTTTATAAATTCTTTATAAGCCCTGGGCATATTAATTATCCCTTTATAGCCCCTGGGCTTTATAAAGGGAGTTATAAGACAGGAGAAATGTATGAGAACAGGAATTCAGGTGTCCAGTCTGAAACCGCTGCTTACAACGAAGGAACAGGTTTGGGATGTTTTTGGAAAGCTTGCAGATCTTGGATGTTCTGTGGTATAGCTGCAGTGGATTGACCCTTGTGTACCTTCGGAATGCATTGCCGCGGCCCTTCGGGAATATGGGATCTGTTCTGTGTCTGTTCAGGATTTTTATGAGACGGTGAGGTCGAATCTGGAATACTATACAGAATTGAATGCGGAGACAGACGGAAAATGGATTTGCGTCAGCAGGATTCCGGAACGGATGAAATCCCAGGAGGGATTGGATGTGTTTCTTCGGGAGCTGCAGGATATGCAGACGGCACTGGACGGATGGGGACAGAAGCTTTGCTTCCACCCTGTCAGTACTGATTTTTGTGCTGTTCCGGGGGTGGATGCCGTCGGATATCTGCTGGAAGTTATGCCGGAACTGGAACTGTGTCTGGATCTGTATCATTTGAACAGGTGCTGCCAGGATATGCCGGGATATATTCGCAGGTATGCCGGACGGATTTGTATGGTGCATCTGAAAGACAGTATTGGCGATACCCTGGTGCCTGCGGGACAGGGAGAAGTGAACTGGACGGGGGTTGTCCGCGCCTGTTTGGAAGCCGGTGTGCCCTATGCTTTTGTGGAACAGGAATGCTGGCAGCGTGATCCATATCTGTGTTTGAAAGAAGCTTCTGACTGGCTGAACCGGGAGATTTGTGCCGTGAAAGGCGCATGAAGCCCTTGTGCCTGTCGCATGGTGATAATTTGTCAGTGTAAGTTTTTTTTCACTGCCCTGAACTGAATTCTCACATAGTCAACGATCCAAAGAGGCTCTCTGTAAAGTCTGTTTTTCAAACGTGAGACCGCATCGGAGATGATGTCTTCCTTTTGTACATCCTCCATACCTTCAAATGGCTTTTTAATAAACATATGAATCCAGTTCGCGAGACCATCCGGTCCGTTCTGTGGTGTCGGTCTGTCAAAGAGGACTGCCAGTTCTACCGTAAAGCCTGCTTTTTCAAGCATCGGTGCATACTGACCGATTGTTGGAAAATAGAATGTTCTCGGGTACTTTAATCCGCGTTCGGCGAAACACTGCTCCAGTGTTCCGTGTACAGCTTCCGCACAGCCAAAGCCGCCAAATTCACATACCAGCTCTCCGCCGGGCTTCAGATTACGGAAAATATTGCAGAGCATGGTCTGCTGGTCCCGTTGATCGATCCAGTGAAATACTGCATTTGAAAAAATCACATCTGCTTTCTCTTCCAAATCAAAATCAATCGCATTTCCTTTGAGAAACGGATAAGCCGGATGCTCTTTTCTGGCCAGCTGGAGCATAGTATCCGAGTCATCTACGCCGGTTACAAGGTACCCTCTGTCGGCGAGTTTTTCAGTAAGAGTACCGTTGCCGCATCCCAGATCCACGACAGTACTTCCCGGCTGTTTTGTGATGAGATGAATTAAGGCCTCTCCATAGGCAGGTACAAAAGAAAAATCCTTTTTGTAGTCTGCAGCGTTCCAATTAATATTTGGCATTTTTACAACCTCCATCATTATCTGTTAATAATATGCTGCATTTTTATTTGGCATAATTATAGCCGTGGTCTGCGGAAATGTCAATTTTTCGGCTGTTTTACATTTATATACTCCATTTATACGTCCAGGGGCTATAAAAATAAGTTTATGTGCCCAGGGCTTATTAAAAAATGTTTATAAATCCTGGGACTAGCAGCTATTGTCCCTGCTGGTTCAATTCAGAAGAGATGGTGTTAGGTGATGCCGGTGTACCGACCCTCTGTCAACTGTCTGTGACTTACTGTTCAAATTCTTTTGCCACATCTTCCAGCAGATCACGAATATGGAGATGCTGGGGGCAGATCTTTTCACACTGACCGCATTTTACGCAGTTGCTGGCTTTGCCGCCGTTCCTGGTATGGATGTTGTTATAGTAATAAGCTGTATTCCAGTTGTTGAAGATTTTCTTTGCGTTCAGGCAGGCGAACAGGTCGGGGATAGAGATACTCTGAGGGCAGACTTCGGTGCAGTATCGGCAGGCAGTACAGGGAATTGCACCCAGTTCACGGAAAATACTGCAGACTTTTTCCACGGCAGCAGATTCTCTGGCATTCAGAGGCTGGAAGTCTTTCATGTAGCTGATATTGTCATTCATCATATCTATATTGCCCATACCGGACAAAACCATCATGACACCCTCCTGGCTGGCAGTGAAACGGATGGCGTAGCTGGCGTTAGAGCCGCCGTCCAGTTCGTCAAATACTTGCTGAGCCGCTGCGGGCAGATTTACAAGGCTTCCCCCCTTGACGGGTTCCATAATAATGGCAGGCTTGCCATGCTTACGGCAGACTTCCAAACATTTGCGGGATTGGACGGAGGGGTCGTCAAAGTCTACATAGTTAAGTTGGATCTGAACGACCTCGATTTGGGGATATTCCGTCAGTATCTGTTCCAGAACATCTGCCTGATCGTGGAAAGAGATGCCAAGATGCCTGATCCGGCCCTCAGCCAGAAGTTCCAGAGCAGTCTCGTAGGCCCGGCACTGTTTATACTTGGCGAAAATGTTCTTATCCTGGGCATGCATCAGATAAAAATCAAAATAATCCACGCCGCAGGCATTCAGCTGGCTTTCAAAAAGCGGCCGGATCTCCTCGGTTCTGGTAAAATGATGGGTAGAGAGTTTGTCCGTCAGTATGTAGGAATCTCTTGGATACCGGGAGGTGAGGCACTCCCTGATGGCAATTTCACTTTTGCCGCCCAGATAACCATGTGCGGTATCGAAGTAGTTAAATCCATTCGCAAGAAAAGTATCCACCATCTTTCTGGTTTCTTCATAGTCCACTTCACCGTTCACTAACGGAAGCCGCATACAGCCAAAGCCGAGCTTTTTGTTTATGTTTTCAAAATATGGATTCATAGTAAAACCTCCTTCTGTTTTATGAATTATCCATTTCACTCTTTGATGCAGGATTGCTCCGCACTGTGTGTTCAGGCAATCCTGGTATTCTATTGTTGTATTATAAGAAAACGCTGCGATCGGAGAAATAACTGTCGATCTGTTTCATTCGTTCCATCTGCCTTACGCCAAAAGGACAGCGTTTTTCACAATGTTCGCATTGCAGACAGGAGTCAGCCTGTATGGACAGCTTGGTATAGTGGTTAGCGGCAATTTGGTCTCCTGCCAAAGCCAGATCATAGTACTTGTTCACCAGACCGATATCAATGCCTGCCGGGCAAGGCTGGCAGTGATTACAGTAGACGCAGGTTCCGGTGATGGTATCTGCAGTGAAGGTGCCGATGATGGAGTAATCCTTTTCTTCCTTACTGGCGGACAGAAAGCCAAGCAGGGTATCCAGATGCTCCATGGTCTGTACACCGGGAACTGCCACCAGTACACCGGGGCGGTCGATGACATACTGCAGACACTGGTAATGTGTCAGCGCAGTACCAAAAGGAGACTGCTCAGCGTTCAGGAGCTGTCCTGCAAAGAAAGGCTTCATGACCGAAATTCCAATACCTTCGCTCTGACACCGCTGGAACAGATCAAAGCGTTCTTTTACAGAGCCGATGCCGTATTCATCCCCCTTTTCAAAGTCATATGCCGGATTGATGGAGAACATCATCATGTCAATCAGGCCGGTATCGATGATCCGGTTAGCTACAGAGGGTGTATGTGAGGAAAAGCCGATGTGATGGATGATACCTTTCGCTTTTAGTTCTTTCAGATAATCTACAAGACCGATCTCGATCAGCTTGTCAAAATCTTCGTTTTCGTCTACACAGTGCAGGAAGCCGAAATCTGCATAATCGGTACCAAGTGTTTCCAGTTCCCATAGAAAAGTCTTTTTAATTGTCTCAAAATCCCGACACCAGCCGTATTCACCGTTCTCATCATACACAGCTCCAAAATGGACCTGCAGGAATACCTTTTCCCGCTGCCCTTGTATGGCCCGGCCAAAAGGTTCATATACAGAACCGCCGGCACAGAGATCAAAAAAATTAATACCGTTATCGATTGCCTTTCGTATGATTGCTTCAATCTCGTCAGCCGGTGTGTGTTGTATACCGCCCATTCCGAGACCGAGAACACCAATTCGTTCCTTTTCACTGCCATGAGGCAGTTGTCTGTATTCCATATGGCTCACTCCTTTTCTTTTTTAGATTCTTTTTCTGATGGCCAGCTCAAAACTCCGGTTTGGACAGCTTCTTTGTAACGGGAAATTTTTTGATCCAAACGGTTTAATGTTGCATCAATGTGTCTTCGTTGTTCCAGCAGAACTTCCCGTTGTCTTGTCAGCAGCTGCAGCCGGGCAGAAAGCGTAGAATCTCCCTCCTGAAAAAGCCGGACGTATTCGATCATAGCTTCTACCGGAAGCCCGGCGCTTCGCATACATTTCGCAAGTTCGACCCAGCGAAGATCTTCTTCGGTATAACTGCGGATTCCGACGGCCGTTCTGTTTACCGGAGGTATCATGCCTACACGTTCGTAATACCGAAGAGTATCTTGCGACAGTCCGTATTTTTCACTGACTTCCTTAATCGTCATGGACACAACCCCTCCTCTGTATTGATTTGTGCTTATTATACTCTTTGGAGTTCACTCCAAGTCAAGTGATATTTGAAAGGCAGAATGTGTCGGGCTGAAAGGGTGTATATCAGACAACAAACTTGTGAATATTTGAGTTGACGTTAAAAAAAGTACATGCTATGATGGCTAATATAATTAGCTAATATAGAGAAAGGAGTAGCCTGATAAAAGTGGGATTAGATAAGAAAGCAATTATTGAAGCTGCGGCTGATATGGCAGATGAAAAGGGTATTGCATATGTAAACTTGAAAATGTTAGCAACGAAATTGGGGATAAAATCTCCGTCATTGTATAAGCATTTTAGCGGTGGGCTTGACGAGCTGAACAAGGAACTGATGTTGTTTGGCTGGCGTTCCCTGGAAAGTGAAATAACAAGAGCTGCCATAGGGAAAGCGAAAGACGATGCAATTATAGCAATCTGCTATGCCTATCGAAATTTTGGTGCCGAACACAAAGGCTTGTTTGAAGCAATGCAATGGTACAATATGTATCAATCGGAGGAACATCTTCAAGCGACGGAAGGAACGGTGTCTATACTGTTTCAGGTGCTTGAAGCCTATGGAATTCATGAGGAACAAAAAGTGCATATTGTCCGTATGCTCAGAGGCTTTCTGCAAGGCTTTGTTTCTATTGAAAGTCACGGAGGATACGGACACCCCACACCGTTGAATGACACCTTTGATTTTGCATTAAAAACGATATTAAATGGTATTCGTGATTTACAAGGAGGAACAGAACAATGACACAATTCCTGAAAAATATACTTCCGTTTAATAACCGAACGGAAATGCCCACGGTATTATTCGTGGTAAAGAAAATTCTTGCTTTCTGGTTATGTTACATAGCGGGACTGTTTCTTGCCGAGGGTGTTGTTATACTTTTACACTTTGCACTTGGTAAGAATATGTTTGTAGGTGATGTGTTTGACCCACAGACAATAACGCTGATTACTTACTATGGCTATAGTATTATATCGGGTGTAGCAGTACTGTATTGGAAACGGATCGAGAAAAAGACCTTGTCTGAAATGGGCTTGACAAAACGGTTTGGAAATTATTTTACCGGTATTATCGTTGGTATTCTTTTGCTTGTCGTTTCTGTCTTTGCTATCGTTTTAACGGGGAACATGGAATATCGCGGACTTTTTGAAAATGCCGATCCTCTTGTGATTATTCTTTTCATCGGTGGATTTATCGTTCAGGGTGCAACAGAAGAAATCCTTTGCCGGGGAATTGTGTTACATACGCTCAAAGACAAGATTCCCACCTGGATTGCAATAGCGATAAGCACTAGTTTGTTTATTATACCGCATTGGTCGTCGCTGTTTGAGGGCAGCACGATTTATGGTGTTATTGGTGTTGCTAACCTGATATTGATCTCAATCATATTTTCTCTTCTGACTATCCGGTTTCAGAACATTTGGGTGGCTTGCGGCTTGCATTCTTTCTGGAATGCTATTCTGTATTGTGTTCTTGGACTTAATTTGAGCGGAAAGGATGAAACTGTTACAGCTGTCTTCCATATGCAATCCGTAGGTGAAAATATATGGAACGGCGGTGCGTACGGTATAGAAGCAAGTGTGATTACGACTGTTGTATTAGCTCTTGCTGCTGCATTGATTTGGTATAGGAACAGAAAGCGAGTAACTGCAAAATGATATAATCCGGATGGGTATTATGTCCTGTATGCAATCATAAACTCGCACTTCGGTGGTTAATTTGCGTCACCTCTTCCTGATATAGAAAAAGCCGACTGATTCTCCAAAAGAAAATCAGTCGGCTTTGTACCTTTTCTGTGTATAAACTGCACCAGTTATATGCAGGAAAGAGTTTTCATGTGTTGAAATGGTTTGTCGCTCCGGAAGGAAAGAGTGGTGTTCTCTCAGGGTCTGAAAAACTATTAATACAGTTTCGCACCTGCGGGGATATGATCATCTACCATCAGCAGATGAAGTTTTTCTTCTCCCTCTTCCTGATGCACCGCACTGATCAGCATACCATTGGACTCAATTCCCATCATGGCACGCGGTGGCAGATTGGTAATGGCGATACAGGTCTTGCCCACCAGCTCTTCCGGTTCATAGTATGCATGAATTCCGCTTAAGATCGTACGGTTTACGCCGGTACCGTCATCCAGAGTAAATTGCAGGAGCTTCTTGGATTTCTCCACCGCCTCACAGGCGAGAACCTTCACAGCCCGGAAATCGGATTTGGAAAAAGTTTCAAAATCTACGAAGTCCTGGAACAGCGGCTCGATCTCTACTCTGGAGAAATCAATTTTCTCTGCTTCCGGAGCTGCAGCCGGGGCAGAAAGACCTGCCTGTGCAGCATTGTTCGCTTCATTCTTTGCGGCGCCTTGAGATTTCATCGTGGGGAAACAAACAGAATAGATTTCGTCTGATTTCATCAGGTTCTAAAATGCTTTATTTTCAAGGTTTTTCTAACCATCACCCTGAATTTTAATTCCGTCTTGTTTCGTCATATTATTTTGAAGTGGGTTAAATGGTGGGTTAAAATCAATCACCAAAGACCAAAAGAAAAGAAGCAGGAAGAAACATTTCTGCTTCAATCCTGCTTCATAAAAAGAAAAGGTAAAAATGGCAATTTACTTATAAATTATCCTTCAGTGACTTCTTCCACATGGAAGATTGGAACACCACCATGATGATAACCAAGGTTTTTGAATTCATCAGCTACTTCTTCACTGTCTGTATAACCAACAGCTTTGAAATCAACATTATGATAACGTTTGCCGACAAAATCAGGATCATCACAAGTAATCTTGTACTTCATATTATTCACCCCCTTCCTGCGTTCCGTATGCTGTCAGAAAACTATTTACAACATCATCTGCTTCATCATATAAATCACTATACTGCATCAAAATGATGTTGTATGGTGCTTCTGCTTTGTTTGAACCTGCATAAGTATCAATATATCTTTCCAACCTTGCTTCAAGATCACCAACCTTATCCATAACATCTCTGACTGTTCTGAATTCATTTGTTTTCCCCAATGCATCAGCAATCATTTTTGAATTCATATAATTGTTCCCATAGGTATTCATGATCATCCGAAGTTCTGAATCATTCATCTTCCCTGCACGAATCAATGGTAAAATATCAACAACTTCTTTGGAAGGTGCAACAGCTACAGCTTTCTGAATCTTAGCTTTTACATCACTGAACTGTGTTCTTATAGATTCTCTGTACATATCTTTCATTGGTACAAGTGCTTTGTTCATAGTATCTTTTGCCGTTTTCATAGCACCTTCATATAATTCACTGCCTTTTACATAATTCTTTTTAATATGTGCAACAGCTTGATTATATACATCATGTGCCTGTTCATAACTATTGGAATAATTCATAATTTCATTTAACATATCTCTAAACATAACAATCATCCTTCCTATTCTTCAATAAATCTTTCTATTTTTCCTGTGAATTCATTTACTAAAGGTTTCAACCTTCCTGTTTTTATCTCACTAAAAGGAATTTTCAATTCTTTGCAATAAACATCTTTCATATAATCAGCCATGGCAAGTGCATTTTTACCCTTCTCTGTTTGCTGATATTTATATCTTTGCATCTGTTCATCTGTAACCATCATTCAATTTCCCCTTCAATCATAATTGTTCCACTGAATCCTTCAGGTGGTTTATAGTCTTCAGGACTTTCCAAGGAGATCAACTTCACCTTGCCTGAATAGGGAATTACCTTCCCTTTTGTGTTTTTCCTTATGTACTGTTCTTTTGCGATCCAGTGCCCTTCTGATTCATCCCAAAAGATAATAACCACATCAGGAACATTCACATTTGCTTTTGCCTGTTCTATTGCCTGAAGTCTTTTCTTAATCGTTAAAATCAACCCTTTCACCTTCTTCCTGAATTTTCTGTTCAACTTCCTGCAATCTGTTCAGAATATCAACTTCTTCAATAATTGGTCTTGCATTTCTGAACAGACAATCAATAGCATTGATTTTAACCTGTGCTGAAACATGATCATTTCTGATGATTTCCAATAGTTCCTGAACAGCATCAGAAAAACCAACCTGCATCTGTGTGGATACTTCATCAAGTGCCTGTGTTTTGCGTTTCTGAAGTTCTCTTTTGAATTCTTCATTTTCACGCATCCATCTATATGCTGTTGATTCTGCAACACCTGAATTCTTGATTGCTTCTGCCACACTGGAAGATTTGAATAGTTCAGAAAGGAATTTCACCTGTTTTGGTGTCATTATCTACACCCCCCTTCCCATCTGCCACAATCAACCATTGTCTTTCATTCCAAGAAGAATCTGTGTCAGGTTTTCTGCTTCTTCAGCAGTCAGTGTGATTCCTTTGTACATCTGACCTGTTTCTTTGTTCCAGTTTCTAATATCCACTTTTGCAGGTGCATTATTGTAACTGATAAGATTAACTTCTGTCGCATACTTCCCATCAGGGGAACTGCTGACTGTTCCAATGTGTTTCTTGATTTCATACTTGAATTCTTTCATCTTTCAATCATCCTTTCTTAATAAAAAACTTTCACAGCACTATCAGGAAGATTTGGAAAATCCCTAAACATTTCATCATCAAAATTGCATCTGATCTGATCAATCAATTCCATACAGTTCAACCATTTCTCTTGTTCTCTTGCTGTTTCAGAATTGCAATATCTTTCATAGAATCCACGATATAAAACCTTGATTCTTATTGCCAACTGCCTGTATAGTTCCAAATCATTCAAATCTTCCTGTGTGAATTTACTTTTATCAATCACTATCACATCAGGTTTTCCATCTCTTTTGATATAATCTTTCATGTTTTCAGTACCCTTTCTTTTTTTTTGATTAGTGGGGTGGGTGGGGTATGCAAAAAATCACTATCTTATATACAAATAAAAATTCTAACAAAAAATTTTTTCTTCTATACGTTTATATATTTCACATACCCCCCTACCCCCCCTATATCACTATTCATTCCTAAACCTATCTGTCAAAGGGATTGCAGGTGGTACAAAACGTTGATAAGTTCCTTTTTTCTTTCTTCTTTTTATCCTGCTATCTTCTTCACTAATTCTTGAAAGTGCCTTTCCAATCTGTTCAACTGTATAATTACAAACATCATATTCAGGAAGGTTCTTTAATGCTGATGCTGTTGTCCAGTTCCAACATGTTTCAGGTGCATCAAAATCAAATCTGTTTCTCAGTTCTTCTTCAGCAGGAAGAAGTTCCATTGCTTCTCTGTTTCTTTCCTTCAAAACTGTCATTTCATCATCTGTCAGTCTGAAGCAGTTTGGATTCATCTGATATTCATGGAAACATTGTGACCAAAACTGAATCAGGTTTTCTTTCTTTGCAAAATCACCCAAAACAATTTTCTTATTTACTGGAATCACCCACCATCTTCTTGATCCTGTGTCATCATTCAGGAAGGTGGTCTTGTTTGTTGTCCCACAAAAGGAAGTGGTTCTTGCTTTCTTCACCTGTTCCATTCTGTAAGGTTTTCTGATGGTATCATCTCTGCTTGTAATGAATGATTTCACATCTGATTTGTTCGCTTTGAATGTCCTGTCAACTTCACCTATCTCTGCAATCCATACGGAAAGCATCTGAATCAAAATATCTTTGTTCTTGGTGGTCAATTCCTTATCCAGTGAAGAAAACCACATTGGATTCACTGCCAACTGCTGAAAGAATCTTGTTTTTCCAATACCTTCAGCACCCTGAAGAATCAAAACACCTTCTGCCTGAAATGGTTGTTCCATGGTATTAAATGGCATTCCTGCTGTCTGATAGAACCATTTTCTGATGAATGACTTTTGCATTTCATCTGTCACACCAAGTATTTCAAACAATTCAGGAAACCTGTCTTTTCCATCCCATTCAGCAGATTGCAGGAACTTCTTCACAGGGTTATATGTGTGCGTGTCAGCTTCAAGAAGAATCAGATCAATCATCTGATGCTTTGTGATATTCTGCTTTCCTGTGAACTTCCTGAACTCATACATCAGTTTTATTGGCATGACGTTCTGAACATCTGTTATACTCTGATATTCTGCTTCATTTGGGATGTTCTCATATTCCACAATGTTCAGAAGTTCATTGTATTTTATGGACATTCCCAAAGATTTCAAAAACTTCCTGAAGACTTCAGGTGAAGCAGAACCATTTTTCTGCTGTTCTTCAATGTCTGTCAGCTTTTCCATCGTTTCAGGTCTTAGAATTGTATCAATTTCTTCATCAGACAGTGGTTCTTCTAACACCAAGCTATTGATTGCTTCAATCACTTCCCTGATCTGTTCAGCTTTCACCCCTGAATTCGCAAGATGAAAAGCATATTCTGAAAAATGGTTGTTTCTATCACCTGATTCAAAGACCATCCTGAAAGGCTTTTCTTTGCTTTTCTGAAGTGGAAACAGTGCAGGTGCTAACTTATCTATGTCAGCATCAAAACCACCCTTGATGAAAGTCCTGTGAATTCCATTCACAACAATAGGTTCAAATACCTTTGTGACGTGAACTTCTATTCTGATTCCAAAGGCACAATACCAGTTCAAACGATTGCTTGGTATGTTGAAATCTTCAGGAAGAAGCATGATAATGTGTACACCATGTTCTGTTCTGATAGCTGAATATTTGTAATCATAGGAATCAAGATATTTCATAACAGCTTCACTTCTTGGACTTCCCTTGATTGGTTCTTCAATATCCCCTGTTTTATGGCTATAATCATCAATATCAATCCTTGCAATCATTCCATCTTGATAGACTGCCACATAATCACCATCAGGTGGTTCAGTATATAATATTCTGTTTCCTTCTTTTCCTGTTGGAATTTTCCCTTTGCTTTTCCAATATCCTTTGATTATCTGCATTGCATCACCACCTATTCACTGATGCTGTCAAGATAACTATTGATTTTACGGACATTCCACAAAACACGTCTTCCAATTTGAACCTTTGCACCTGCATCATTTCCAATCTGAACTGCTGTCACCCTTCCACAGGAAAGCATCTCCTGAAGTTCTTTTGTGTCTACTGTTGCTTTCCCAAAAGGAAGTGTGTTACTTATTTTCGTTGTCCTGTTCATCAGATTCACCCCCTATAATCTGTTTTACTGCTTGATTAATTTTGTCAAAATGTTCCTGATCATAGGTTCTTAGCCATCTATATATAGTCATTTCCGAAACACCTACAACTTCAGCTATTTTCCATTTTGGAATGTTGTTCATTCTAATAGTCAATTTCAACCCTTCCATATTCATTCCTTTCATTATTTATCCACCTTTCTTTATTGACTTTTTTGAATATTGTTGTTATACTAACATTATAAAAGGTTACATTGTAACCTTCAAAGGCAAAAAAAGGAAGGTAAATTGAATGGTAAAAATAGCATATGACAAACAGATCATATCCGAAAGAATCAAAGGTATGCGAAAAGAAAAAGGGTGGACACAAAAGGAATTATCTGCAAGAAGTGGTGTTTCTGTTGAAGCAATCAAATTATATGAAACAGCAAAACGTGTCCCCGATAAATTTAATCGTCAGGAATTATCCAAGGTGTTCAGAGTAAATGAAGAATATTTGCTTGGCAAAACTGAATTCAAGAATTTTGCAGATAGATATGACAAGGAACATCAAGAAGAAGTTAAACATTCTTCTTATGAAGTTCAACTTTTAGAAACTGCTGAAAAACTTGGATTATACACGATAAATTCAGATGATCCTGAAAAGGATTCTTCTGATTTTATAAATTACATTAAAAACTACCAAGAAAGGAAGGAAAAAATCATGAAATTATCAGATGTAAAAGTAGTTGCAAGCGAAACTATCAATGAAGTCAGAGAAAACTTTGAAACAGGTGAAATCACAATCTATGCTTCTTCTGAAGAAAACGTAAGAAAGGCAATAGATCAGTTAATCAAAAGAGGAATGGTTGAAGAATAATTCATACAATAGAAAAAAGGTCACTGATGACTGCAATCACCAATGACCTTCAGTGAATTATTCTAACAGGAACGTCAGAACAAACCACACCAAGCACATTATATCATCTGACGTTTCCTTCTGCAATTAAAGAAAGAAAGGATGGTAAACTTTATGAGATATCGCATTGAATATGCTGATAGAAGATGTTGCAGTTTTGCAAATAGCAGAAAAGACCTTCTGGAATGGCTGAAAATTTTAAATGATGAAGAAATCGCTGATATTAGAAAAGTATATAAGAATGGTGCAACTGATTCAGTAAAAGAAACATATGCAAAGTATATCAAATAACAGAAAGGATGTGCAATCATGGCAGATAAAAGAAAGGATTCAAAAGGCAGGAACTTGAAAGATAATGAAGATCAAATGCCTGATGGAAGATATAGATTCAGATATACAGATAA